>JAGWAN010000026.1 GCA_021296345.1 Acidimicrobiia bacterium
GGGGGGCGGCGTGGTCGGATTCTGGATGAGCACCCAGCACGCGTCTCTGCCCCTGGCCATGGCGGTGGGGGCGGGGGTGGGCGCCCTGTTCGCACTGATCCCCGCCTACCTGGCCGTGACGCTGCGCGTCAACCTGATCGTGTCCGGTCTGGCGCTGGTGGTGACCGGCACCGGGTTTGCCAGCTTCGTCGGGAGCCTCAACGACTCGGCCCTGATCTACTCCCGTCCCGTCTCCAAGTTCGAGCCGGTCTTCGGGGAGGCGCTACGTGACCTGCCGCTGGTGGGTCCCCTGGTTCTGGGTCACGACTGGTTGGTGTACATGTCGTGGGTGCTGGTGGCGCTGGCCGCCTTCTGGTTGTTCCGTACCCGGGCCGGCCTGGCTCTGCGAGCGGTGGGAGAGGATCCCGCCACCGCCGACACGGTGGGTATCCCGGTGGGGGTCACCCGCTACGTTTACACGATGATCGGCGGCGCCGGCGCCGGGATGGGCGGCACCTACCTGATGGCCGGCATCTTCTCGACCTACCAGCACGGGATATCGGCGGGCCTGGGCTGGATAGCGGTCGCCCTGGTCATCTTCGCCGGCTGGCGGCCCTGGCGGGCCCTGGTCGCGGCCTACGTCTTCGGTGCCCTCCGCAACCTGGGCTTCACGCTGCAGATCCTCGGTGTGGACATTCCGCCAGACGTCCTGAACGTGTTGCCGTTCTTCCTGACCATCGTGGCGCTCATGGTCATATCCGCCCGGCCCGCCGCCGCCCGCAGGTTCAGCGCTCCGTCAGCCCTGACCGTGCCGTACGCACGCGAGAGCCGCTGAGGTGCCCACCCGTCCCGAAACAGACCGGCGACACCCTCTCGGGTCGATGATCGGAGGTCCTCAGGATGTCCAGCGGAGCCACATGACCGTTGCGGTCCACCGGATAAGGAAGATCGACTCACCACGATGGGACAGGAAGGGTGGAACTTGTCACACCGCCGCTATATGTTGCCTATCGCCAAGCACCTACACCGACCGATGACGCGAACCCGATCGGATCGGCCGGCCCGCAGGGAACATACAAGGCTTCGTGGAGCGACCGCCGACACCCGTCCTCGACCCGGGTATGGCCGAACACGCTCCGAACCAACGGTGGTGGTGGCGAGGGAGGGCCCGGCGGGCGAAGCCCTGGCCGCGATTTTCGCGTTCCACGGGTAGCGGGATCCCTATCGGGCGCCGGTCACTCGTCAAACGGCGAAGCCCGTAGCATCAACTTTCTCAGTCCGGGCAGGTCGCGGGCTGGACGCCGGTTGATCTCCTCCCAGGCGTTCGGGCCGTGTCAAACCCCACCCGTGAATGGTTGGGGCCAACCGGAGACAGTCAATGCGTGATCGGCTGTCAGCGCAGAACACCTATGGGGGTCAGTCGAACTGCTTGGACTCGGTCGACCCGACCATTGCCAGGGTGGAGGCTCGGCCACCTGTCGTTACCTGCATCACCTCGTCGAAGTAACCGGCGCCCACCTCGGCCTGGTGCTTGGTCGCGGTGTACCCGAATGACTCCGAGGCGATCTCGGTCTGCTGCAGCCGGCTGTAGGCCGTCATACCCGACAGGTCGTAGGACCTCGCCAGGTCGAAGGTGTGGTAGTTGAGCACATGCCACCCTGCCAGGGTGATGAACTGGAACTTGTAGCCCAGCGCGGCGATCCGATCCTGGAACGTGGCGATCTGCTCGTCACTCAGGTGGTGCCTCCAGTTGAAGGACGGGGAGCAGTTGTAGGCCAGCGGCTTGCCCGGGAACCGAGCGTGGATCGCCTCCGCGAAGTCTGCAGCTTCCTCGATGTCCGGCCTCGAGGTCTCGAACCACAGTAGATCCGCCAGAGGAGCGTATGCCAGGGCCCTTTCCGTGGCGGCCTCCATCCCTCCCCGCACTCCGTGGTAACCCTCCGGAGTGCGCTCTCCGGTCAGGAACCTGCGGTCCCGTTCGTCCGCGTCGCTCATCAGGAGCCCGGCGTCGCGGGCATCGGTCCTCGCCATGATGATGGTGGGCACGTCCATCACGTCGGCTGCCAACCGCGCCGCGGTCAGGGTGCGGATGAACTGCGAGGTCGGGACCAGGACCTTCCCGCCCATATGCCCGCACTTCTTCTCGGAGGAGAGTTGATCCTCGAAGTGGACGCCGGCGGCTCCCGCCTCGATCAGCGCCTTCATCAGCTCGAAGGCGTGAACGGGACCGCCGAATCCGGCTTCCGCATCGGCCACCACGGGGGCGAACCAGTCGATGCCGGTCTCGCCATTGATGGACGCGATCTGGTCGGCGCGGGTCAGGGCGTTGTTGATGCGCTTGACCGCGCTCGGCACGCTGCTGGACGGGTAGAGGCTCTGGTCCGGGTAGGTCTGCCCCGACAGGTTGGCGTCGGCCGCGACCTGCCAGCCGCTCAAGTAGAGAGCCCTGAGCCCCGCACGGACCATCTGGACGGCCTGTGCCCCGGTCAGGGCGCCGAAGGTGCGGATGATGGGCTCGGTTTCCAGGAGTTCCCACAGCCGGCCCGCTCCGGCCCTGGCGATGCTGTGCTCGATCCTGAGGTTGCCCCGCAAGCGGAGTACGTCAAGAGCGGTGTACGGGCGCTCTATGCCCTCCCACCTTGCCTCCTGGTCCCAACGGGCTTGGAGAGCAGCTGCTCTCCCGAACCTGTTCCGGCCATTCGTAGACATGGCTCCGTCCCTCCCGGGGTACCTATCTTGGACTGAAATGCGTTCCCGCCACCTGCGCATAGCGCTGCGATGGGATCGCTGCGGGTAAGCATGGTGGAGACAGGTGGAGTATGCGGTGATTTCAGCGATAAAGCTAGCCTGTTTCTTCTGATCAAACTGATAGGCTATAGCTATCGGCTCTCCCGGCGGTGTGAATGGAGCTCAGAGAACTGGAGTCCTTCCTGGCGGCGGCTCGGATCGGCAGCTTCCGGGGAGCGGCCCGCGCCTCGTTCGTGAGCCAGCCATCGCTCAGCGCCCGTATCAGGTCGCTGGAACGTGATCTGCGTACCCCGCTCTTCCACCGCATGGGTAGAGGTGTTCGCCTGACCGAGGCCGGGGAGGCGTTCCTACCCTTCGCCGAGCGGGTTATCGAGTTCCTGGACAAAGGGCAGGAGGCAGTCCGCCAGACTCTGGACGAGCAGCAGGGAACCATCACCATCGGTTCGGCCCGCACCATCGGGACATACATGCTCCCGCCCACACTCGACCGCTTCCAGCGCCGCCACCCGCGGGTCTCGGCGAGGATACGGACCGGACGGTCGACCGATGTTCTCGCCATGATCGTCGACGGCGTGGTGGATGTCGGCCTGGCAAGGGGTCTGGTGCATCCGGATGTGCACTCGATCTACCTGTACGACGAGGAGATCGTCCTCGTGGCCTATCCCGACCACCCTTTCACGGAGAGAGGGTACGCCCGGATCTCGGAGGTGGCGCGCCAGCCCCTTATCCTCTACGACCCCAGCTCTACGTACTTTCTGCTCATCAACCAGGCCTGCCACGAGGCGGGCATCGTCCCGCAGATCGAGACCACCCTCGACAGCATCGAAGCCACCAAGCGCATGGTGGCGTTGGGACTCGGTATTTCCTTCCTGCCGCGCAGCGCCATCCGTGGCGAGGTCGAGATGGGAAGGCTATTCCCCATCGGGATGGCCGAGCAGCACCGCGTCTACCTGCCCACTCATGTTCTGGTACGGCGTGCCCAGCACTACAGCCCGCCGACGCTCGCCTTCCTAGAGCTGTTGCATGAACTCCACGGATGCGACCTGTCCGGCGTGGTCGGCAAGACGGGTTGAGGAGTTCGCAGCTTTGGAGTAGGTCGGTGTGCCATGCCGTCCGACATACCCTCCATCATGCTGTGACCGGTTGCCTCCGGGGGAGGGTCACGCTGTGTCGGTGCTGTAGGCGAGCTCCTTCAGCCAGCGCCGGTACTCGACCGCCACCCGGTCGGAGCCCTTGATCTGGACCTCCGCCGACAGGTCCATCGGAAGCTCCTCCGGCCGCTGCGACTGCACGATGGGAAGGTCCTGGCCGATGACCAGCGCGTTGAAGTCGAGCATGTCGCGGTCGGTCTGCTCGTCCATCGAGTAGTCCCGGCCCATGAATGTGAAGCACCGGCAGGTCTTGCGGCCGGTGGGGCACACCGTGAAGAACAGCAGGTATCTCTGCTCGAGCTCGGGAATCCATTGATCGAGGAGTATCGTGTTCGGCATGAACAGGCGGTAGTCGATCTGGACTTCCACCGGCGCGCCGCCCGACTCGAGACCCTTGTTCTTCCCGGAGTCGGCAGGCTCGGCCATGTGGGGGTGTTCGAAGCGGAGTTCGTGACCCGCCCGGCCGATCCGGTGGTCCGGAACCTCCGGCTGGTCTCGGTCACCCAGCACTCCATCATGAACCCAGGCGAAGTGGGCGAAGTCGACGTAGTTCTCGATCCGCCGCGGCATGGAGCATTTCCAGTCGTACGAAGGCACCTCGATGACCTTGAAGCCCGGATCGTCCCGGTAGGGGAACTCGGGGAGCGGGAATCGGGGCTTTCCTGACATGCATACCCAGATCAGGCCGGCCGCCTCGGCCGCCGCGTACCGGGCCAGCCGGGCCCGCTTGGGGATCCGGGTGCCGAAGCGGGATGGGATCTCCGTGCACATACCATCCGGTCCGTACTTCCAGCCGTGGTAGGCGCAGCGAAGGGAGTCGTCCTCCACCCAGCCGAGCGACAGGGCCGTACCCCTATGCACGCACAGGTCGCGAAAGGCGCGGACCTCGCCGTCCAGCCGGACCAGCACGATCTGCTCGTCGAGCAGCTTGGCCGAGATCGGCTTGTCCTCGCCCAGCTGCGAGGCGTATGCCACCGGATGCCAGTAGTCGGACAGCGCCTGGTAGAGACGCTCCTCGGCGGAGTGATCGAACCGTATCTCGTCCTCGGTCACGCTGTAATGGTCGGCAACGGTCATATCGTCCTTCCCTTCCCGCACGCGGATGCCAGGCCCGGCGCCGAGTCTACGAACCTTAGGCTCAGGCCACCATCTGGGGCGTTCTGAACCTAAGGTCCGCCCGACACGACGAACCGCGCCGGACCGGGCAGAGCCCGACGGTGATCGGAGGGCTGCTGAGAGGAACATGGCACCGTTAGAACGAGCCCCGCGTTGTGACCTGTTACTCGATGGCGGAACCTTGGTGACCCTCGATCCGGCTCGGCCAGTGGTCGAAAACGGGTTCGTGGCGATCTCGGGCGAGCGGATCGTGGGAGTCGGGGAATCGAGCGCATCCCCGGAGTACCGGGCCGACCGTGTGATCTCGTGCCGCGGCCGGCTGCTGATGCCAGGCCTGGTCGACTGCCACAACCACCTCTTCCAGTCGCTGGGGCGATCCCTGGGCGAGGGTCTTCCCGGCTGGGAATGGCTGAGCAGGTTCATGTGGCCCTACGCCGGCGCGATCACGCCGGAGGAGACCATTGCGGCGGTGTACCTGGCAGCGGTGGAGGCCGCCCTGGCCGGTACCACCAGCCTGCTGGATCATCACTACGGCCGCACCGATCAAGAGACCACCCTGGCGGTGGCGGCCGCCTTGGAGGACGTCGGTCTCAGGGGGGTGGTGGCGCGCGGCGTCACGGGTGGCTACACCGCGCTGGCCGAGCACCAGGGCCTGCCCCGGGAGGCATTCACGGGCAGCGACCGAGAGGAACTCGACATCACCGAGGCGTGTATCGAGGCCCGGCCTCCCGGATCCCGGGTGGCAGTTTGGCCCGGCCCCATCAACACCGTCTACACCGGCCAGGACCTGCTGGTCGCAGCGGTCGAGACGGCCCGCCGGTATGGGACTGGCTGGCACACCCATCTCAGTGCCCCCAGGAGCGATCCCGATGTCTACCGGGAGGCGTACGGGGTTCGTCCGGCCATCTGGCTCGAAAGCCAGGGCCTGCTCGGCCCCGATGCCGTGCTGGCCCACGCCACCTGGCTCGATGAGGCAGAAATCGAGGCCATCGGTTCGACCAGGTCCGCGGTGGTGCACTGCCCGATGTCCAACCAGTACGTCCCCTACGGAGTGATGCCCATGAGGCAACTCCTGGACGCCGGCGCCACCGTCGGGATGGGTACCGACGGCTCCACCTGCGGCCATCGCCAGGACCTCTTCGAGAACATGAAGATGCTGGTGCTCATGCACCGGTTGGCGGAGCTCGAACCCACAGCTTCGTCAGCAGCCGAGTCCTTGCGTATCGCCACCGTCGGCGGGGCCACGGCCCTGGGCATCGACGCAGGGCGCTTGGTCCCCGGGGCGCTAGGGGATGTGATCGTGATCGACGCCACCCGACCCCACCTCACCCCGGCTCACGACCCGCGGGCCGCCTTGGTCTACGCCGCCCGGGGCAGCGACGTGACCATGAGCATCGTGGGCGGAGAGGTCATTGTGGAGGACGGACGCTGCACTCGAGTGGACCAGGATGAGCTGATCGCAGAAGCCCGAGCAAGGTCGGTGGAGCTGATCGGCCGGATCGGCCTGGTATAGCCCCTTCGACCGCGGCCACACCGGCTACCGGGCGAACCTAAGGTTCAGGGCGTCATTGGTGGTGCGGTGTTCCTGAGGTTTAGGACGTCATACATGACGCTCTCTGCCTCAAGAACCCGACGGGTCGGCAGCAGCGGCGAACCTGAGGTTCAGGGCGTCATTGGTGGTGCGGTGTTCCTGAGGTTTAGGACGTCATATAGGACGCTCTCTGCCTCAAGAACCGCTAGACGCCGCGGGTCGCCAAAACCGGTGCTCCGCAGGAGGGCATCCCGCCACCACCTGTCCGGGGTCCTTGGGGCCTGGATCGGCCATGCCCGGCCGGGTGGAGAGAACCTTACAGCTGTGAAAGTGAAGATAACATCTTCTGACAACGACTGTCATCAGAGCATGGTAGAGTAGGATCAGAAGTCAGTAAGCAGGAGGAACGGCCACGATGTCCTCTCCAGCCACCGAGAGTTATGCAGAAGCTGTTGCGGCACGAGCCGAAGCAGCGAGCGAGGCCAAGATCGAGAAGGCAATCAGCAACCAGACGAAGTGGATCATCACCACCCTGGCCGCAGCCTCGATCGGGATCGTGAGCATCGTCATCACCGTGGTAATTGCTCTGGCCGACTAGAAGATCACGGATGGCCGGCGAGCATCACTGCCTTCCCGGCTCGTAACCTCCCCGCACGAGACAGCACCCCGCCACCCGGACACAGTCGATCCCGTATGGCGTGTTGTCCAACTCCGACCCGACCGCTACACCCGTCTGAGGCGGATCTGATCGGCCGGATCGGCCTGGCATAGCCCCTTCGACCGCGGCCACACCGGCTGCCGGGCGAACCTCAGGTTCAGGACGTCATATATGACGTCCTCTGCCTCAAGAACCGTTAGACGCCGAAGGTCGCGAAAAACCGGTGCTCCGCACCGGGCCCACCCCCGCCTCCACCTGTCCGATTTGGCAGCGTGGATCGGCCATGCCCGGCCTGGTGCCGGGCAATCGGCGTGCGCTCCACGAAGCTCTGTATGTTCCCTCGGGCCGGCCGAACCGATCGGTTTCGCGTCATCGGCCGGCATCCGGTGCTTGGCGATAGTCAACGTATATCGGAGCTGTGACGTTTTCAACCCTTGCCGAAGAGAACGCCAAAAAAATCCGGGGCGGCGTTGGGGCTAGGTGGACCACACCCTCTTGAAGAGGTTTATCCAGTTGTGGCCCATGATGCCGGCGATGGCGCCGGACGGATAGCCCCGCCGGACCATCTCTTGGCGTATGCGCGGAATCTGGTTGGGAGAGGTCAGGTCGACGAGTCGGGGGTCGGCATCCATCGGGTAGTCCTCGACGGTCCACGCTCCGGACGCGATCATGCGCTCGACCATCTCCATACCCGACTCGCAGAAGTCCAGCCCCAGGCCCACCTGATCGGGTCCGATCATGTCCACCAGGTAGTCGATGTGATCTACCAGGTCCGACACCGTGGCGCCCTTGCCACCCGGCTTCACGAAGGCCGGGAAGGTGACGACCCCGACCAGACCGCCCAGGTCGGCAACCGCCCTTATCTGCTCATCATCGATGTTGCGGCGGTGGGGGGTGAGCGCGGCGGGATTGGAGTGGGAGAACACCGGCGGCGCCGAAGTGACCCGCATGGCGTCCATCGTGGTGCGGCGCCCGGTGTGGGAGAGGTCCACCACGATCCCGAGCCGGTTCATCTCCCGTATCGCCCACCGCCCGAACGCGGTGAGCGGACCATCCTCGCCGCTCAGGCATCCGTCGCCCAGCGGGTTGGCGAAGTTGTAGCAGAGCTGCACCATCCGGAGTCCCAGGCGGTGGAAGATCTCGTAATTGGACAGATCCTCGCCGAGGGGGCTGCCGTTCTGGAAGTGGATGATCACTCCCAGCTTGCCGGGACTGGGGAACCGGTCGAAGTCGGAGGGTTCGGTGACCGCCACCAACCGGTCGTCCCGGTCGATCCAGCGGGTCCATTGCTCAAGCAGCTGCTGCGTCTCGGAAGGGGTCTCCCAGTTGGCCACGGTCGGCGCCCCAATGTCGACCCCCCCGTCGATGTAGAGGGCCCACGCTTCAGGATCAGTCATCAGCGGACAGACCGCGTCCACAACCGTCATATCGATCCACCTGTAGAGATTCCTCGGTACCGGGCCTGACGATAGGCCCTTCCGGTCGCCGGATTGTACAGAAATGGGCATGCGGCTGTGTGGCTCTCGTGGTCATCCGCCCGTTCGTTCGGTGGCTGATATCCGATCGTGGAGTGGACCGGGCGGGGTTGTAGCAGACGTTGATCCACCATCGAATCAGAGGGGGAAGTTGGTGCCGCTTCTTGCAGTCGGTCCGGTTGAGGAATTCCGTTTGAGGGTCCTATAAAAACGACTCGGTAGCGGCGTCGGTCCCAGCACACATTCGTTGCGCCCTCCCATTGATTGGCGGATGCCTCAAGCTCGGCAAAGTCGGGCTGTAGCTCTGGAGGTAGGCGGCCGGTCGCACACCCGGGGAGCACCACAGGACTATCGGCCAAATAATCCCCGGTTTCCCCGACGTTTTCGAGAGCCCCGAAGTAGCCTCAAAAGTGTTCGCCCATTGCGAGTTTGGGTGAAATAATGAGACGCGGAAGCCTCTTCAGTTCTCCGAATCCTCAGGCGGCCTGAGGAGACTCACCGCGTAAGGAGGGCCGGCCCGATGCGGACTGGAGAATATTCAAATCGTAGGTACTGCTACCGGAGGAAACTCGCAATCTGGCTTGGAGTTCTCGCGCTCGTCGCGGCGGCGTGTGGAGGCGCCGATGACCCGGCTCCGACAACTGCGGCTCCGACAACTGCGGCTCCAACGACTGCGGCTCCAACGACTGCAGCTCCAGCCACTGATGGAGCCACGGAAACTACACAAGCTGTGGCCACGACGGCAGCAGCAGTAGCGGTCGCCGCCGAATCCTGTCTCCAACCCGGATCCGAAGTCACCATTATCAACCAGACGAACGTCCGTAATACGGTCAATCCCCTGCTCTCTATCGATACCACCGGGTACTGGAGGACCGATCTGATCTTCGATCTCCTGGTCGATGTGGATCCGAATACCGCGGAGATCGTTCCCGAGTTGGCTCGTTCGTGGGACATCTCGGATGACAACTTGACTTACACCTTCCACCTTCAGGAAGGGGTCGTATTCCATGACGGCGCGCCGGTGACCGCCGCTGACGTGGAGTTCACGATCGAGAGCATCCTGGCGCCTGGCTTCCTGGGCCAATGGCGACCGAGGCTCGCCAATATCGTCGGAGCCGACGCGTACACGGACGGATCAGCCGACAAGGTCGCGGGCGTAGAGGTCCATGACGACTACACGATTTCGATCACGCTGGCTAAGCCTGACGCCTCGTTCATGGCAATCTCGGTCAGAGAGGTACTGAAGGTCCTCCCGAAGCACCTGCTGGAAGGGGAAGGTCCTATCGGAGCGGATCACCCGTTCTCGCTGCATCCGATAGGAAGTGGTCCCTACGAGTTCGTCCAGTGGACGGAGGAGAAGACCACTTTCAAGGCATTCGATGGCTACTGGCAACCGAATCGTGGTTGTATAGAAACAGTGCACCACGGGGGAATCCAGGATGTCAACACCATGCTGGTGGCGATAGAGACGGAGCAGGCTCATGCCATGGACCGGACTCCGCCTGGTGACATCGATCGGATGGTCGCCTTGCCACACATCGACGTCGCTACCTATGACAAGGCACAGCTCGACGGGCTCGTGTTCAACATCCAGAGCCATGAGGCTCTCGCCAATCCGGACGTTCGGCGGGCCATTGCGATGGCCATCGACAAGGAATCCTTCGTCACGAACTTCTTGGGCCAGTATGCGACCGTACGGAACAGCTTCCTGATCAGCAACTCCTGGGCATTCGACGCGGGCGTTGAGATGCCGCCTTACGATCCCGATGCGGCGGCGGCGTTGCTTGCCCAAGCGGGCTATCCAGGCGGGGACGGCATAGAGTTGACGTTCTTCTACAACGATGGGAACAGCAATCGTGAAGGGCTGGCGATCTATGCGCAGGCCGAACTCGCCAAGCTCGGCATCGATGTCACCATCGAAACGGCTAAGTGGCCGGTGTTCATTGAAACAGTGCGAAATGGCGAGTTCGATGTCGCCGTGATGTCTCTCCATTCCGGTTTCCCTGATCCGGCGATCATTGGACAGACGTATGGCACGGGCGAACCCGAGAACCATATGAATTATTCCAATAGCGCTGTGGACGAGGCCCTGACGGCTGCCCTGCTCACGACTGACGTCGAGGAACGGAAGGCGCACTACTCGATTATCCAGGAGAACCTGGCAGCGGATACGCCGTTCGTGCCGGTGTTCAGCCCACCCGGTACCGTCCTGTACAACTCGGATCTGCTCACCGACGTCTTCCCATCCAACAACCGGATGTACTGGGATGTTCGTGAGTGGAAGGTAAACGAGTAGAGGTCTAGTAGAACTCGTAGAGATCGGGGCAGCCTGAGAAGGTGCTTTCCGTCACATGAAGGAGCACGCTGTAAGCCCCTCACCGACAGCAGAGCAGACTCTGCTGTCGGTGAGGGATCTGGCAGTTGACTTCGAACTTGAAGGTGGAGTCCTGCGAGCAGTGGACCGTATCTCGTACGATGTCCGGCCAGGTGAGATAGTCGGTATTGTCGGAGAGTCTGGGTCTGGCAAGAGTGTTTCGGTCTTGGCAGTTCTGCGCTTGCTCAATGTCTACACGACGGGAGCGAGCGTGACCGGCGAGGTACGGTTCGAAGGTCGAGATCTCTTTGCGCTCACTGCCAAGCAGATGAGAGAGATTCGTGGCAAGGACATCACCTTGATCTTCCAGGATCCCTCGTCATCATGGCACCCGGTGTTACGCATCGGCCGTCAAGTGGCTGAAGTGAGTGTGGCACACGATACGATGCGACCAAACCGTGTAAGGGAACACGTGGAAGGCCTGTTCGAGTCTGTCGGCATCCCTAACCCTCGAGTCAGGTACGAGCAGTACCCGCACGAGTACTCAGGTGGGATGAAACAGCGAGCCATGATCGCCATGGCAATAGCGAACAAGCCGAAGCTCGTGATTGCAGACGAGCCGACCACTGCTCTCGATGTCACGATACAGTCACAGGTGCTCGAATTGCTGAGAAACGTGACCGCAGACACGGGAGCTGCCCTCATTCTGATTTCACACGATATAGGTGTGATAGCGGAGATGGCAGACCGTGTGATCGTGATGTATGGAGGACGGGTCATGGAGGAAGGCCCGGTGGAGCAGGTATTGGTATCGTCGCGGCATCCATACACGAAGGGACTCCTGGCGAGCCTACCCCAGATCGACAAAACGATGTCACGGCTACCCACAATTCCCGGTGCTCCGCCTCAGATGTTCCAAGCATCAGCGGGCTGTCCGTTTGAACCGCGGTGCGGACTCGCCAATGACCGTGAGCGTTGTCGGGAAGAACGGCCGTCTCTTCGGCAGTGTGGCGAGGATCAGTTCTCGGCGTGTCATTTCTTTGAGGAGCTCTAGGAAGAACCCGCCGATGGAACGCTCCTCATATCGCGCCGAACCAGTCAGCCGGGATTCTCGCCCATCTTCGAGTTCTCCGCTCTTGACTGTAAAGGACCTGACGAAGACGTTTCCAGTGCGCAAGGGCGTCCTCGGGCGCGCAGCGGCGGTGATTCAGGCAGTAACCGATGTGAGCTTTTCGATATTTCCCGGACAGACGCTCGGGCTGGTCGGCGAGTCCGGTAGTGGTAAGTCCACAACGGCGCTGTGCGTCACTCGGCTACTGGATGTTACGGCTGGCAGCATCGTGTTCGACGGCCAGGAATTGGCCGATCTGTCTCGGCGCAATATGCGGCCCATTCGCCGGAACATGCAGATGGTCTTTCAGGATCCGTACTCGTCCCTGGATCCCAGGATGACGGTGAAGGAGATTATTGCTGAGCCTCTGCGAGTGTATGGTGCTTATGGTGGTGGGGGCCAGGGTGAGAGAAAGGTACATGAATTACTGGAGAAGGTGGGGATGAATGCTAGCGACGCAGATAGGTTCCCCCACGAGTTCTCTGGAGGGCAGAGGCAGCGCATCAGTATTGCCCGGGCATTGGCACTCGAGCCGAGGCTTCTAGTTCTTGATGAACCCGTCAGCGCTCTGGACGTCTCGGTTCAGGCACAGGTTACCAACCTGCTCCGGGATCTCCAGGACGCCATGGGATTGGCCTATCTGTTTATCGGACATGACCTCGCGGTCGTGCATCACGTTTCCGATTGGATTGCGGTGATGTACCTGGGCAGGATCGTCGAGTACGGCTCCGCGGACCAGATCTTCAGCGAGCCAACACATCCCTACACCCAGGCCTTGTTAAGCGCGATACCAAATGCGGATCCGACCAAGGCCGGCGACCTGGACGAGAAGATCATCCTTACCGGCGAAGTGCCCGATCCTGCCGACCCGCCCTCGGGATGTCGCTTCCGCACGCGCTGTTGGAAGGCGGAGCCGATCTGTGCTGAGGTTTCTCCAGAACTGGTAGACAACCTCGGTATTGGCCACCCAAGCGCCTGCCACTTCCCGGAGCTGCGGGCGAGCGGAGCTCACCAATGACGCGCTTTATCGTGCATCGCATAGCGCAGATCATTCCGCTACTCATCCTGTTGAGCGTCTTCATCTTCACAATGATGCATCTGGCACCTGGTAGTCCTGAGAGCTTCTATCTCACCGACCACTACACCGACGAACAGGCCGAAGCAGTTCGGGAGCAGCTCGGACTGAACGAACCTCCGGTTAGACAGTACCTCACTTGGTTGGGGGCCGCGCTACGTGGTGATTTCGGACAGACGTTTACATACGGAGCCACTGTCACAGATGTGATTCTCGCTCGACTGTGGCCCACCGTGCAATTGCAGCTGCTCGCCTTGGCAGTTTCAATAGTGATCGCCGTGCCGGCCGGTGTGGTCTCTGCCCTCAGACGAAACTCACGACTCGATCATTCAATAACAACCGCAACTCTGTTCGGTTTGTCGATGCCTGACTTTTGGTTCGCGCTATTGCTCATGCTGACGTTCTCTGTACACCTGGGGTGGTTACCCGCTTTCGGGACCGGAAGCGACGGCCTTTTCGCGGCACCCGTTAACCTTGTCATGCCAGTGGCCGTTCTAGGGCTTTCGGCAGTGCCCTGGTATGCCCGTGTTGTGCGATCGTCCATGCTGGATGCCCTGTCTGAAGACTACATTCTTACGGCCGCGGCCAAGGGCTTGAAGCCAAGTAGAATCACTATCCAGCATGCTCTGCGCATTGCCATTCTCCCCTTGGTTACCGTGATCGGTTTGTCTATGGCTCGAGTGCTCTCGGGTGTGATCGTGGTGGAAACGATCTTCGTGTGGCCGGGGTTGGGCCAACTGGCATGGGAGGGTGTAATCCGGCAAGACTACCCCGTTATTCTGGGCTTGACGATTTTCACGGCAGCGTTCGTAATGATCTTCAGTCTGATCGTTGATATCTTATACACATACATCGATCCAAGGATCCGTTATGTCTAGTGAGCGCTTGGCGAGTCCAGCAACTCCCATACATAATCAAGTACGGTCAAGAAGCCGGTTCAAGAGGATTGCTTGGCGCTATGGCAGGAATCGTCCAGCTGTCGTGGCGATGGCCTTCCTCACCCTCTTGATCGTCGTTGCGATATTCGCACCGTTGGTAGCACCGTACGATCCTGTAGGTCAGGACTTACCGAGGCGCCTGGAGCCTCCGAGTAGAGAGTTCTTGTTGGGGACTGACGCATTCGGGCGAGACAGTTTCAGCCGGGTCATCTTTGGCGCACGCGTGTCGCTGCTCGTCGCCTTTGCTACGGTGGCGCTCATCATCCTCATAGGTACGACGGTTGGTATCCTCGCGGCCTACTACCGCTGGCTCGATGGTCCGTTGATGCGCATTGTCGATCTCCTGATGGCGATGCCTCCTCTGTTCCTCCTGATCATGCTCGTGGCTCTGTTCGGTGCTAGTACAGGGCATACGGTGCTGTTTATAGCTCTAAGCTATTGGCGTACCACTGCCCGATATGTAAGAGGCCAGGTCTTATCCCTTAAACATAGGGACTATGTGAAAGCCGCTCTCGCGTCTGGTGCGTCCGATGTCCGAATATTCGTGCGGCACATAATTCCAAACATCTCGGATGGGCTAATCGTCATCGCTACACTTTCGATCTCCTTTGTCATCTTGCTCGAGACAGCTCTGAGCTACTTGGGTCTCGGAGCACAACCGCCGACCCCGAGCTGGGGCGGCATGCTTGCTGACGGGAGGCAATACCTGCAGATATCGTGGTGGTTGACAGCCTTTCCGGGTTTAGCGATCTTCCTCACGGTGATGGCCTTCAACTTCGTAGGTGATGGCCTGCGCGATGCTTTCGATAGCAGATCAGCCAAGGCGGTATGAGCATGGAGTGCGAGGTAAGGCTGTCGCCGGAAGGCGATCGTCGTCGAGCTAGAGACAACTCCGATGCTTAGCAAGAAAGCAAGGGAGTTCGCAGAGGGTCCGAATTTCGCGGTCCTTACAACCCTGCTACCAGGGGGCCATCCGGCTGGTCAGGTCATGTGGGTCGATTGTGATGATGAAACGTTACTTCTCAACACGGAGAAACACCGCCAGAAGTTCAAGAACATACAAAGAGACCCGCGGGTGACGGTGACCATATGGAAGAGCGACGATCCGTACGAGTATGTCGAGGTCAGGGGACGAGTAGTCGAGACGGTAGGGGGAAGCCGGGCGCGGCAACACATCGACCAACTCGCCCTCAAGTACTTTGGGCGACTGTACGACAACAGCATCATCGAGAGCGAGCGCGTCATCCTCCGGATCCGCCCCTTGTCATAGTCCATTCTTAAAAGGCTCCGCAGGCGACACCGGGATTGGCCGGCTTCACAAGGAAGGGATGTTGGCGAAATGGGGATAAGGTCGGTAAGCATTCGAGGGGTTAGCTGGCTGGACACTTCATCGGGGGAACATGCGAAGAGGGATATCGTTGTCCATGGTGGTGTGATAGCGGAGCAGTCAGGCGAATCGGCAGACCTGACAATTGACGCGTCAGGGTTGACGGGCATGTACGGCTTGTGGGACTGTCATGCCCACGTCGGTGGGCTGATGTACGACCCGGACGCCCAAGGGTACTTCGAGGCGCCTGCCGCCCGCACCATCCGGGCGGGTGTAAACCTCGCGCAAGCGGCGCGGATGGGGATCACGGGTGTGCGATCGGTCGGAGAGTGCGACGACATCGATCTGGCGCTGAGCCGGGCTCACGAGGCGGGTGTCCCTCCGGGACTCCGGCTCCGCGGCTCGGGTTGCGCCCTCAAGACCACCGGCGGCCACGGGGTGGCGTATCCCCGTGAGTATGTTCGCATGAGGGGAGCGATGACGGTGGACGGCCCGATCGAGGTGGCACGCGCTGTCCGCCATCAGGTCTCTCGTGGCGCCCACTGGATCAAGGCGGCATTGACAGGGGGTCTCTACAGCGAGCATGAGACCATGGATGGGGGACAGTTCTCCGATGAGGAGATCGAGGCGTTGATGACCACGGCGAACCAGCGCGGTATTCCTGTGGCCGCTCATTGCGGTGGGAGTGATGAAGCAATGCGGTTTTCCAGATTGGGAGGCCGTTCGGTTGAACACGGTTACGCGTTGGATGAGCAGGCAGCCGCGGTGATGGCGAAGGCGTCAACCTGGCTTGTGCCCACAATCGGGGTGACTCACGACTCCTCCTTCATATCCGAAGACGGGTGGCCTTCCCACGCTGCAAATCGGGCAGCAGCTTCCATTCAACGTCACCGGGAGGGTCTCCAAGCCTGCTTGGAGGCCGGGGTGCGGATTGCCGTCGGGGCAGACCTGAACCCGATTGGGCCTCGCCTCCACCGGGAGATGGAACTCTTGGAGGAAGTGGGCGTTGACAGGCTGACCGTGCTCCACGCTGCCACGATCGGAGGTCGTGAACTCAATGGTCTCGGGCCAGAAAGCCTGCCGGAGCCCGGCGCCGCTGCCGACCTCGTCCTTACCGAAGGCTCCCCTCTCGATGATCCGAAGGTACTGCGTGATCCGGCTCTGGTCATGGCGTTCGGCCGCGTCCTCAAAGGAGAAGGCACGGAGCACTGGGCACCGGATTGGAAGCGTTGAGGCTCTCTTGTCTGGCGCCTAGCACGACAGACGACGACGCTTCATCAAGGATCGTCATGGCAAAGAATGGACTCAGCACAGGGCCTCACCGGCCTTCACCTGGTAGACTCGCCACATAGAATCTTCGGGGCTGTGGCACTAGATTCGCATGGCCTTGCCGGTACAGGAAGGATATCTAAATGATCGTAGACTTTAGGATACGACCGCCCTACAGAGGCTTCACGGACTTGCACATCTTCCGCCCTCGAGGTCCCAAACCTGATCCTGTCAAAGCACACGGCCTTTCGCTCGACTTGCCCGAATACAAGTCGCGCTCTGAGCTGTCCATGACCCATCTCATTGCGGAAATGGACGAGGCAGGAATCGACGTAGGTGTGGTCCATGGCCGGCAGTCCCCACCACCCTTTGGTGCCGTCAGCAGTGACACCGTTGCCGCGATAGTCGAGGAGTTTCCCGGGCGATTCGTGGGCTTCGGCGGCGTGGATGGCACTCGCGGAAAAGAAGCTCTGGAGGAGATCGAGAAGTCCCATAGCTTGGGTCTCCGAGGTATTTCCTTTGACAACGGATTCTCTGATCCACCGCTGCATAACGACGATCCCCAGTTGATGCCGCTGTACCAGTTATGCAGTGACCTCGGGCTCATTGTGTCCCTCACCAGCAGTATCTTCCTGGGGCCGGACCTCTCGTACTGCCATCCCATTCACATCCAGAGGATGGCTCTCGCCTTCCCAGACCTGACAATCGTCGTGCCGCACGCTGCCTGGCCCTGGACGACACTTGCCTGCAGCGTGGTCTTCCAGACCAATAACGTCCACCTGATACCGGACTTCTACCTGAACATGCCCAACACTCCCGGCTCTCACGAGTACGTGAGATCAGCGAATTACTTCATGAGCTACAACTTGCTGTTTGGGAGTAGTTACCCGGTGAGGCCGTTCGGACAGAGTGTGGAGCAGTTTCGAGCGCTGCCATTCGACTCCGATGAGATACTCAATCGGGCCTTGGGCGAGAATGCCGCACGGATTCTGGGCCTCTAACCGGGTACGACGATCCCGCCGCGGCTCGCGGTCTCCGACCGTAGCCTGACGTGTCGATCGCGAGGATCTAGGTTGACGGAGCGGCTGGATCAGGTCGTGCTCCGAGCCGATCCCGTGGCTGCCACACAGGTGGGAGTACACACGTGGGACCAGGAGCTCGGCAGGTTCGGATCCGACGTCGCCGACGATTATCTAAGGGATCTCCATAGGTTCGTGGTTCGTCTGGAGAGTATCGACTCCTCGTCGCTGCCATTCTCGAGTCAATTGGATGCGACAGTCGCCATTGCCGATGCCAAGGTGAAGGCACGTCAGCTGGTAGAGACACGATTCTGGGAGCGAGCGCCATACTGGCATCTGGAACGGCTCGGTACCGGGGCATCGCAGCTCATGGAGCGCCCGTTCGCCGCCGTCCAAGAGCGGGCCGAATCCCTTCTCTCAAGGCTCGAAGCAGTCCCTGCGTACCTGGCATCGGTACAGCGCCTTATCGTGCCATCGGACCTTCCGGAGCCATACGTCGACATGACCATCAGGGTGGCGGACGGTCTCCAGACGTTCTTCGGGACATCGGTCCCGGTGTTCGCGAGTCAACTGGAAGGTCGGATCACGTCTCGGCTTTCGGCTGCTGCCCGGAGAGCGGCGGCCGCCGTGGCAGAGTTCTCCGGATCACTGCATGAGATCCGCGGCACAGCCGGCGGGAGCTTTCGGGCAGGTGCGGCGTACTTCGATTTCCTCCTTCGTACATATCACGGCGTCCCGCTGAACCACTCCGAGTTGTTCGAGTGGGGGCGCGAACAGGTGGAGGCGGATCGTGCCCGATTGGAGGACTACGCGAAGGCCTTGGAACCGGATCTTCACTGGACCGAACAGGTGAGCCGGATAAAGCAGAATCATCCCCGACCGGAAGGGTTCGCTGATGCCTACGCGCGTGAGATGGAGCGAGCCCGTGATCACTGTGTCGAAAAGGACCTGATCTCGATACCGGATGGTGAGGTGTGTCACGTCCGATGGCTGCCGGAGTACTTGCGGGTCGGCTTGCCGATAGCAGTCATGTCACCAAGCCCTAGCTTCGAACCTGGTCTGGTAAGCGAGTGGCTGATCACGCCCATCGATCCGGACGCTCCTACCGACCGCCGGTCTCAGCACATGCGCGATAACTGCTACGCGTTCTGTGAATCGATCGCAGGCCATGAGACCTATCCCGGACACCATCTTCAGCGTGTTCATCACAAGTTGGCGACGAAGGCGTCGCCGATCCGGCGCTATTTCGTGTCTCCCCTGTTCTCCGAGGGCTGGGGCCTCTACACCGAGGATCTGTTGAACGAGACCGGCCTGTTCGACGACCCGGCCGTCAAGCTCTTCAAGCTGCGTAATGCCCTCTGGCGCTCCGTTCGCGTGGTCATCGATACCGGCCTCCATATGAGGAGTATGAGTCTGGCTGAAGCGACCAGGCTCTTGGAGGAAGAGGTCGCGCTCGACCTGCACATGGCTGAGGGCGAAATCACCAGATACATAAGGCAGGGGAATCCGACGGACCCCTCGTCCTACCTCATGGGGCGGACCGCCATCCACGATCTGCGAGCACGGTGCGGTACCGGCGTTACGTTAAGGAGTTTCCATGATCGATTGCTGTCGTATGGCTCTGTTCCGCTTTCCTTCCTGGACAAAGAGTTGACAGGAGACAGCCATGCGAGAGATCTAGAGCATGGCCGTGGTGCGTGAGCAAGTACCTTCACCTGGGCAAAGCTGGCAACATCCGGCTGTGCTAGCGTATAGACGGTGACATTTTCGATAGTAGCTCGCAGTTCAGACGGTGCATGGTGGGGGTCTGCGGTGGCCTCGAGATGTCTAGCAGTCGGACGAGCCGTACCTGCCGCCAAAGTGAACGTTGGAGCGATCGCAACCCAGGCCAAATGTAATCTCACATACCGAGAACGCGGACTGGCCCTACTTAGTTCCGGGGCCTCAGCAGAGGAAGTTGTGAGGAGTCTTGTGAAAGACGACGACCAGCAACAGTACCGGCAGCTCGGGGTTGTAGACGCGATTGGGCGAGCCAGCAGCCATACCGGAGAGGACTGCAACGGTTGGGCCGGCCATGTGGTGGGTGATGGCTATGCCATTCAAGGGAACTTCCTTTCCGGTCCGGGTGTGATCGCCGCGATGGAAAGGGCTTGGCTGGCAACTGATGAATCGGACGAACTCGAGCGCCGGATGCTTGCGGCGCTGTTAGCCGGCGATCGCGCTGGTGGCGACCGGAGAGGGCGCCAGAGTTCTGCGATCTTGATCGTTACCGAAGAGGGCGCCTACGAAGAAGGCGGCAGCGACGAATTTACGAACCTCAGGGTCGATGACCACCACGATCCGGTGCTAGAACTCATACGCCTCTCTGATATCAGAGCGGTCCACTTGGTCCAGAGTGATGGGCCTGGTGCGATTCCACTCGAAGGAGACGTGTTGGGTGAGATCGCGGTGCTGCTAGACCGGATCGGATATCCGCCGGAGACCTCTGCCGACGATGCGGTGGTTGCGGCCTTGGAAGCGTGGGCCATCGACGAGTACTTGTCCGGACGCTTTCATGGCGACTCGATCGACAGCGAAGTCCTGACCGTCCTCCGCAATCGCGCCGGCTCGGGCTCCCTAATCTGAACGCGGGACTCCGGCCGAGGAGTTGAGATGGTTATGACCCCCGACCTGATCATTGTGTTCGGCGCGGCAGGCGGCATGGGCAGGGCGGTCACCGATCTGGCCCGGAACCAATCCTTCCCGGTCATCGGCTATGACAAGGTTCCACGGACTGACGAGGAGTTCGAGGTTCTCGAACTGGACGCATGCGATCCGGTTGCGGTACAGGAGGGACTCGCGGACGCACTCCGGCACGCAAACGGGGGCCGTGTGGCGGTTGTGAATGCCGTGGGAACGCCAAGCCGGGGAACGATAGCTGACGTAACACTCGAGGAGTTCGAGCGGGCCATCGACATCAATCTACGATCGGCCTACTTCATCACCCGAGCACTCGTTCGTTCGCTCCAGTCCGGCGCAAGCTCATGGGCCGGGATCATCCATATAGCGTCCGGAGCCGGCGCTCTCGGTTCTGCTGACAGATTCGCTTATAGTGTCGCGAAGGCCGGCTTGTTGGGACTGTGCAAGCAGGTGGCTAAGGACTTCAAAGATGACTCCTTCAGGATCGTTGCGATAAGTCCCGGTCTAGTCGACACCGAATTCGCTACTCCAATGTTGACCGCCGAAGAGCGGGAAGAATACCGGCTGCGTCGGGCAGAGTCCATATCGGCTGAAGGTATCGCTGAATTGGCTATGTGGGTCATCCGACATGGAATGATTGCCATGCATGGAGGTTCTCTTGACGTCTACTAGCTCTGATGACAACATGATGGTCTCTCGAGCGAGAGCAGAGCTTAGTCAGCCGCGAGCGTCACAATTGGGCGAGTTCATTACGCCGAATCACCTGTTTTTTGTTAGAGACCACTTCGTGGATCGGCCCGTACTGTCTGATGACGAGTGGCGTCTGTATCTGACCGGTGTCGGCGTCGAAGACAGAACCGTCTCGCTCGCCCACCTCAGGAGCCTTCCATCAAAGTCGTTGACCGTGACGCTGGAGTGTGCGGGTAATGGTGGCTACGGCAGGGGCGCCGACCGGCAGCAACATCATATGAGATCCATGGTGGGGACGGCAGTGTGGCGAGGCGTGCCTGTCGCGACCTTGTTCAAGAAGGAGATTCCTCCGGAAGTGACGGAGTTCGTCTTTCGAGGCTATGACGGCGGCGAAGACCCTGACGAGCCGGTTTCGATCGATTGCTACACAAGGAGCATTCCCAGGGTGAAGGCTCTTGACGACGACACGCTGCTCGTATACGAAATGAACGGTGAACCCCTACCGCAAGAGCATGGGTTCCCTGTCCGGCTGATGGTGCCGGGCTGGTATGGGATGGATTCAGTGAAGTGGATCAGGTCCATCGAGGCGAGAAGCGAACGGGTGGGCCATTTCTACGACGATCATAGGTACAGAGCCCAGTCAACCGATGCGGGCCTGCATGCCGGGCGCCGGGTACGCGAGATGGCAGTGAAATCGTTGGTTCTACACCCTTCGAATGGCCAGCGGATACTCCTTGGTGATATTCCCATCTCGGGGTTCGCCTGGGCGGGTGAGAACCATGTGACCGGCGTGGATATCAGCTTTGACGGTGGCCAGAGGTGGCAGCCCACCGAACTCGGCGATGAGGTGCGACCGTATAGCTGGAGACCTTGGAGCCTGACATACCAGGCTGATGAAGTGGGCCCTCTGGATTTCGTGGTCAGGGCTGTCGACTCGGAGGGTCGTTCGCAGCCCATGGACGCCCTGCCCGCGCGCACATATGAAGCCAACTGGGTGCAGCGTGTGCGCGTGTTCGTGGTCGCCGGCTTGGAACCGTAAGACATCTAGCCGGTAGCCCAGCGGGGCGGGTCAGTCTCAAGCAGACGGCTCACCAACACCAACACTTTCACAGCTCGGGGAAGCTCGCCTACCTCTTCGCGCGCGCTGAAATGCCGTCGTAGCGGCCCGTTCGCTATGGTTAACGGCGATCTAAGCGCAGGTGATCGATATGTCAACGCGACCATCTGCAGGGACTCGAAAGCGGAGAAAACAAGGATGGGAACATGATCAGATCTCGTGTGTGGATAGCAGCCCTTCTGGCGATGGCGCTCGTCGCTGCCGCCTGCGGAGGGGATGACCCAGAACCCGCGGCCGCACCTACCACAGCCGCCGCACCTGCCACTACGGCCGCAGCTCCGGCCGAGACGACTACCACGGCCGCCATGGCGGAGGAAACGACCACCACCGCGGCCGCAGAGGTGACGACCACCACCCAGCTGACCGGAACCGAACTGGCCGGCGGCGAGGGTAGTTGCGCACCTGAGTCCGAGGCTGCTCCGCCTCGAGGAGTCGCCCCGGTGGACGGTTTGACCATCGTGCGGGCCATCAGCGGTGATATCTCGACTATCGACCCGCGGCGCAATTTCGAAGCCCGCGCCTCGGAGATGGTCGCCAACATGTACGACCAGCTCACCACCTTCCATCTGGTGCCCAACGCCGACGGCGTGCTGGTGGCCGATTCCACCCGTCCCCAAGGCCTGCTGGCCGAGGGCTGGGACTTCAACGAGGACTGCACCTCGGTGATCTTCACCCTTCGCCAGGGTGTGAAGTTCCACCACACCGGCACCGAGATGACCGCCGATGACGTCCGGTGGAGCTTCCTGCGGGCGGCCTACCTGGACGCGGGCGGCTGGTTCGACCATGCGGTGATCGGTCTGTACGACTTCGGTTCGGAGTCCGACATCGAGGCCGCCATCACGGTCATCGACGACTACCACATCCGCTTCGACTTCAACAAGCCCACACCGTTCCCGCTACACGTGCTTTCCAACGCCGGAGTGACGGTGTACGACTCGGAGGTGTTGATCGCCAACGCCACCGATGACGACCCGTGGGCCCACGAATACCTGAAGACCAACGACGTTGGTACCGGCCCCTTCTACCTGGAGTCGCTGGAACCGGGCGTGGAGATCGTGCTGAAGCGCAATGACGACTACTACCTCGGCGCGGCCCAGGCGGAGCGGATCATCCTGCGGGTGATCCCCGACGCCGCCCAGCAGGCAGCTCTGCTGACCGCCGGCGAGATCGACTTCGCCGAGGCAGTGCCGGTAACCGCCATCCCCGACCTCCGCGACCAGGGCGTGAAGGTCACCACGGTGGGTGGTAACAACCAGGCCGTCATGTACATGAACCCGACCAGGGCCCCGTTCGACGACCAGAACGTCCGCCAGGCCATCTCGTACGCCTACCCGTACGATGACGTGCTGGAAGGCGTCTACTTCGGAGCGGCGAGCCGCGGCGGCGGGCCGATCCCGTCGACCACGCCGTCCTACAACCCGGACGCCCCGTTCTACAGCCAGGACCTGGACAAGGCCCGCGAGCTGCTGGCCGCCTCGGCCTACCCGGATGGCTTCAGCGCCGATCTCTACATAGACGGCACGCTGGCATTCGCTCCGGAACTGGCCATCGTGGTGCAGGCCTCGCTGTCACAGATCGGGATCGACGTGAACATCGTGAGGTTGGACTCCGGGCAGTTCCGGGACAACGTCTTCGCCCAGGACGAGGACGGCAACCGGATCAACCCGATGGACTTCTTCCTGTTCTACTTCGGGTCCGGTTCGTGGGTGAACGAGCCCCAGTACCACATGGAGCTGTTCTGGGAGCCCAACGCCTTCGCGATGCGGAGCAACTACGAGAACGCGGAGGTCACCGAGAAGCTGAACGCCGCCAAGTTCCTGAGCCCGGCTGATCCGGCCAGGGCCCAGCTCTACCACGACGTGCAGGCTCTGATGCTGGCCGACGCCCCGGCGGTGTGGCTGGCCGAGCCGCACCACATCGTGGCGTCCAGCCAGGACGTCCTGGGGTTCATCTGGCGACCCGATCAGATCAACCGTTACTACTACGTGACCAAGTCGGTCTGATCACCAGGAAGTAACCGAAGAACACCGGACAAGCCGCCGGGCCGGTACGCTGGCCCGGCGGCTTTCCCCATTGGGAGGCCGGTGCTGTAACTCGCTGGAAGGTGCGGGCTAGGAGGACATGCTCTCTTACGTGACCCGGAGGCTGGCAGCGCTCATCCCGATCCTGATCGGGGTCACCCTGCTCGCCTTCATCGTCTCCCACGCCCTTCCCGGCGATCCGGCCCGCCAGTACGCCGGCATCAACGCCTCCGAGGCCCAGGTGGAGGCCATCCGGGAACGTCTGGGACTGAACGAGCCGCTACACGTGCAGTACTGCGTCTACATGATCGGCCAGACCTGCCTCGGCGAGTCCGGCGGCGGCGGGCTGGTCCGTGGAGACCTCGGCGAGTCGATCCGCACCGGGTTCTCGGTCGCCCAGGACGTCGGCGCTCGGCTTCCGGCGACCATCGAGATGGTGGCCTTCGGCATGCTGTTCGCCCTGGTGGTGGCCCTGCCCTTAGGGGTATGGGCGGCGGTGCGAAAAGGCAAGCTGCTGGACAAGTTCTGCCGTTTCATCTCGACTCTGGGCGTAGCCGTGCCCGACTTCTGGCTGGCCATGATCCTCCTGCTGGTCTTCTTCGTGTTCCTGGACTGGCTACCCGGACCGGTGGGACGCTTGCCGATCGGCGCGACGACGCCCGACGGCCCCACCGGCCTGTACCTGATCGATTCCCTGGTGGCCGGTGACTGGGCGACGTTCCGGACGGCGGCCAAACACCTGCTCCTGCCCATGGTTGCGATCGGGTTCCCGGCCGTCTCCCCCATCCTGCGGCTCACCCGCAACGCGACCCTGTCGGTGCTCAACTCCGACTACATCGCCTTCGGCCGTGCTGCCGGCTTGCGGGGGGCGCCGCTCTACCTGAAGTACGTTCTCCGCAATGCGCTGCCGGGCGCGGTGACGATGACCGGGCTGATCGCCGGATACATGATCGGCGGGGCGGTGCTGGTGGAGAGGGTGTTCTCCTGGCCTGGAGTGGGTCTGTACGGCTTCAACTCCCTGGTCAACACCGACTACCCCGCCATCCAGGCCTACGTCCTGCTCTCCGCCGTCACCTATACGGTCGCGTTCCTGATAGTCGACCTGGTGCAGTCGGTGATCGACCCGCGGGTGAGGCTGAAGTGAACATCCGCAAGTACGACGCGCGGCTGGTCATCGGGCTGGTCATGTTCGGGTTCATGGTGGCCGTGGCCATCTTCGCCCCGCTGATCGCGCGCAACGATCCGCTGGCGATCGACCTGACCAACCAGTTCGTGTCACCGTCGGCGGATCACTGGTTCGGAACCGCCAGCCTCGGTTTCGACGTTTTCTCCCGGGTCGTCTACGCCGCCCGCCACGACCTGCTGATCGCGGTTTCCGCCGTGGCTCTCTCCATCGCCATAGGTCACCCCATCGGGTTGTTGGTCGGATACGTGGGCGGGTGGGGCGACTCGGTGACCATGCGCTTTCTGGATGTGATCCAGGCCTTCCCGGCTCTCGTGCTGGCGATCGGCGTGCTCGCCGCCCTGGGTCAGGGAGTCCGCAACCTGATCATCGTGATCGGGATCGTGGGCGTGCCCACATTCGTCCGCCTGGTGCGGGCCGAGGTCCGTTCCCTCCGGGAGCACGCCTACGTGGAGGCGGGCCGGGCGGTAGGCAACTCCCGCTCCAAGATCCTCGTGCGTTACATCGCCCCCGGCACGGTCGGCACCGTGGTCACCCAGGCGGCGGTCAGCTGCGGCTGGGCGATCTTGCTGGCCGCCGCCCTCGGCTTCATCGGCCTGGGCGTGCCGCTGCCCGAGCCCGAGTGGGGGGCGATGATCGCGGAAGGCATACCTGAGATGAGGAGGGGAGGTAGCTGGTGGATCCCGGTCTTCCCCGGTATAGCCATCGCCATAACCGTCTTCTCCCTGAGCCTCATCGGCGAATCCATAGCCGACCTCGTGGAGCCTACCCGGAGGAAGTCACGATGACCGCCCTGCTCGAAGTCCGGGGTCTCGAGGTGGCGATCGATGGCCTTCCCATCCTCCGCGGAGTCGACATGGAGGTCAAGCCGGGAGAGATCCTTGGCGTGGTGGGCGAGACCGGGGCCGGCAAGTCGATGACCGCCCGCTCCGTCCTCGACCTGCTGCCCGCCGCGGCCACGGTCGACTTCGAGTCGTGCACCTTCGACGGGCAGGACTTCATCCCCCCGAAGGCCCGCCAGGAGGCGCGCGGCCGCCGGATCGGCTTCGTTCCCCAGCGGCCCCGCGGCAGCCTCAACCCGGTGTTCCGGGTCGGTAACCAGCTGTCCGGCACTCTCCGCCGCCTCAGAGACATGGGCAGGCGGGAGGCCCGTAACGAGGCCCTCGACCTGCTCCGCTCGGTGCGCATCACCGATCCCGAGCGGGTGTACCGGTCGTTCCCCCACGAGCTGTCCGGAGGCATGTGCCGCCGGCGAGCCCGAGCTGATCATCGCCGACGAGCCCACCACCGGCCTCGACGTCACCATCCAGGCCGAGATCCTGCGGCTGCTGGGCGAGGTGATCTCGGAGCGCAACGCGGCCGGGATGCTGATCACCCACGACCTCGGCGTGGTGGCCGATGTCTGCGACCGGGTGGCGGTCATGTACGCCGGGCGGGTGGTGAACCTGGGCACCGCCACCGAGATCTACCGCGAGGCGCTGCATCCCTACGCCAACCGGCTGGTCTCCATCGCCACCTCGCTCGACTCGGGCGGCACCCCCAGGGAGATCCCCGGGCGGGTCCCCAATCCGGGCGACGACCTGGCCGCCTGTGCCTTCGCCCCCCGCTGCTTCCGGGCCGGGCCCGGCTGCTTCGACCACGAACCACCTTTGGTCGACCGGGCCGGGCAGATCGCCTTCTGCCACCATCCCGTCACCGCTGGGGTGGTCCCGCGATGACCGCCGCCGCCGACACCCTGGCGGTCCGGGACCTGACCAAGGTCTTCCGGATCAGGACCCGCGGCTTCCGCCACGCCGACCTCAAGGCCGTGGACGACGTCACCCTCTCCATCCCGTCCGGGCGGACCCTGGCGGTGGTGGGCGAGTCCGGATCGGGCAAGACCACCCTGGCCCGCCTCATCCTGCGGCTGCTCGAGCCCACCCAAGGCACGGTGCTGCTCGAGGACGTCGACATCACCGGGATGGAGGGCGCCACGCTGGAGGAGATGCGGGCCCGGATGCAGATCGTCTTCCAGGACCCCTACGACTCGCTCTCGCCGTGGCAGACGGTGGGCCGGACCGTGGCCGAGCCGCTGCTGCTGCACGAGAACCTCACCATGAGGCAGGCCGCCGGCCGCGTGGCCAACATGCTGGAGCGGGTGGGCCTCAGCCCCGAGCACGCCCGCCGCTACCCCCACGAGCTGTCCGGAGGCCAGGCCCAGCGGGTAGGTATAGCACGGGCGATGGTCACCGAGCCCGCCCTGGTGGTGCTGGACGAGCCCACCTCATCCCTGGACATGTCGGTCCAGTCCCAGATCCTGATCCTGCTCCAGTCGCTCCAGGAGGAGATGGACATCTCCTACCTGTTCATCTCCCACGACCTGTCGGTGGTCCGCTACATCGCCCACGACCTCGCCGTCATGTACCTGGGGAAGGTGGTCGAGTCGGGTCCGGCCGCCGAGATCTTCGCCTCGCCGCGCCACCCCTACACGCAGGCGCTGCTACGGGCGGCGCCCCGTCCCGACCCCTCCCACAAGACGGACCACGTCTACCTGGTGGGCGAGCAACCCTCCGCCCTGGACCGGGCCCCGGGCTGCCCTCTCTACGGGAGGTGCCCGATCTCCGAGGATGTCTGCGCCGACATGCCCCAGGAACTGGTGGAGATCGAATCCGGTCACCGCGTAGCCTGCTGGAAGCGGACTTGAAGCTCCGGGTAGCAACCGACATCGGAGGCACCTTCACCGACGTGGTGGCCTACGACCCGGACCTCGGCCGGTACGCCACCGCCAAGGCGCCCAGCCGCAGCGACGACCTGGCCGGAGGGGTCATGGACGCCCTCTCCCTCGTCATCGACGACCCGTCCGGGGTCGAGTCCTTCGTCCACGGCTCCACGGTGGGCCTCAACGCCTTCCTGCAACGGCGTGGCGAGCGGGTCATCCTCCTGGCCACGAGAGGCGCCAGCGACGTCTACCACATCGCCAGAGGCAACCGCCTGGACATGTTCAACATCCGCTACCGCAAACCCATCCCGCTCATCCCGCGCCGCGACATCATCCCCGTCGGGGGACGACTCGACTGCGAAGGCGACGAACTCGCCCCCCTCGACCACGACGACCTCCGCCGAGCCTCCGAGCGCATCCGGTCGGAGAAGGTCCGTTCGGTGGCCATCGCCTTCCTCTTCTCCTACGTCGATCCCTCCCACGAACTCGCAGCGGCCGGAGTGCTGGCAGAGCTGCTACCCGAGGTGTCGGTCTCCCTCTCCCACCAGGTGGCGACCGAGTGGCGGGAGTACGAGCGGACCGCCTCCACCGTGATGGACGCCTACATCGCCCCCTCCGTATCCCGATACATGGCCGACCTCTCCACCCGCCTCAATGACCGAGGCATGGAGGCCCCCCTTCGGGTGATGCAGTCGAACGGGGGAGTCATCTCCGCCCACTCCGCTTCCGAGCGCCCCCTCCAGACCCTCCTGTCCGGCCCCGTGGGAGGGGCGGCCGGGGGAGTGGCCCTCTCCGAGGTTCTCGACCGATCCAACCTGATCTGCATAGACCTGGGCGGGACCAGCTTCGACGTGAGCCTGATCACCAATGGCCACGCCGACAGCTCCCCCTCGGCCCTGCTCGAGGGCCTGCCGGTGCTGATGCCCGTGGTCGACATCCACACCATCGGGGCGGGAGGCGGGTCCCTCGCCTACCAGGAGGCCGGCGGATTACGGGTGGGACCCGAGAGCGCCGGCGCCCATCCCGGTCCCGCCTGCTACGGGAGGGGAGGAACCCGGCCCACCGTCACCGACGCCAACCTGTACCTGGGCAGGATCGACCCCGGATACTTCCTGGGAGGCAACCTCACCCTCGACGTCCAGGCAGCGCAACAGGCCCTCGAAGACCTCGGGGCCAACCTGGATCTGGACGGCGAACGGCTCGCCCTCGGGATCATCGAGGTGATCAACGCCAAGATGTCCCAGGCCATCCGCACCCTCACCGTGGAACGCGGCATCGAGCCCCGCGAGTTCAGCCTGGTTGCCTTCGGAGGCGCCGGCCCCATGCACGCCGTGGCCCTCGCCCAGGAGCTGGGCATCACCGAGGTGATCGTCCCCCCCGACCCGGGCGGCTTCTCCGCCTGGGGCATGCTCCAGTCCGCGGTGCGCCAGGACTTCAGCGAGGCCTTCTTCCAGGACTTCACCGACCTCGACACCACCGAAGTGGAATCCCGCTTCGCCCGACTCGGCGAGACAGCCGTGTCCAGCCTGCTCGATGAAGGCGTGGACCACAATGCCATCTCCCTGATCCGGCGCCTCGACATGCGCTACCAGGGCCAGGAGCACACCCTCACCGTCACCCTCCCCAACCATGCCTCCCCCTCCGAAGACGGCCACCTCGCCGCCCTGCGCCAACGCTTCGAGGACACCTACAGCGCCCGCTACGGCCATTCCAACCCCGAAGCCGCCCTCGAGACCGTCAACCTGAGGCTCACCGCCCTAGGTGATGTGGGACGCCCCCTCCTCCAGCCCAACTACCGCCCCGACCACCCTTCCGGCTCGCCGTCCAAGACCCCCCCGGTCCTGTTCGCCACCGGCTCCTACCCCACCGCCCGCTTCCACCGGGAATCCCTGATGCCCGGCTGCTCCATCAACGGCCCCGCCATCGTCGAGGAAGCCACCGCCACCACCGTCATCCCCCCCGAAGCCACAGCCACCATCGACGAGTACGGCTGCCTGATCATCAAGGCACCCCCGCTGTAGCGGGTTCTACGCCGCCGGCAGCCGGCCACCGCACAGGTTCGGAGACAATCATATGCAGCACGCTCACCGCGACGTCAGGGTACGTTTTACACCGCTATTCGGTATACTTTAGTGACTAAGGGTAAGAAGGAGCTACAGATGGCTGCGACCGACACTGCTGTCGCAACAACCGCTTCGTACCAACCCAGAGCGCAAATCTCATAGTTTGCATAGCGCACATCCTATAAGTTAGATGGCGCAAATCGTATATTTTCCTTCGAGAGGCGTTTAGTCTCCTAGCACTATGGCGAACCGGTACCCGAGAATCGTAGAGCGTCTGCTCGAAGAGGAACTGCTGTCGATCTTCCCCGCAGTGCTGCTGGTGGGGGCTCGCGGCGCCGGTAAGTCCACTTCGGCCGGCCGGTTCGCGGACACCACAATCGACCTGTCGATGCCCGGTCCGAGGCTTGCAGCCCGCCAGGATCCTGATGGACTCCTTGCCGCCTCTCCGGGAACGGTGGTGATCGACGAGTGGCAGGAGGCGCCCGAGATCGTGGGCGCGGTAAAGCGAGTGGTTGACACTGATCACTCTCGCACACCGGGCCGGTTCATTCTCACAGGTTCGGTACGGGCGGCCCAACAAGCCGCCACCTGGCCAGGCACCGGCCGTCTGATCCGGGTACGGATGTCGGGACTGACCCAGGGCGAGATCGAACACGACCGGGTGTACAACCCGATCGAGGAGCTGTTCTCCCCGGCCGACGCACCGATCGGAGGCACCTGCGATCTCACCAGATCGGACTATCTCAAGCGCCTAGTCGCCGGTCGTTTCCCGGACGTGTTGCGTCTGTCAGGGCGTTACCGGTCCCGCTGGTTCGCCAGCTATGTGGAGCAGTTGACCGAGTTCGACGCCCGTCAGATCGCAGTCGGGACCCCGAGACCGACCAAGTTGCGATCGGTGCTGGCCTCGTGCGCGGCCCGTACCGGCCAGCTACTCAGCCAGGTGGCCACGGCGCGGGACGCAGGTGTAGCCGCTCCCACAGCCGAGGCTCATATGCGGCTGCTGGAGGATCTATCGATCATCGCCCGCATACCGGCTTGGCACTCCAAGCGACTGCACCGCCTCACCAGATCCCCGAAAGTCCACGTGGTCGATCCGGGTCTTGCTGCCCATCTCCTACACGCCGACGAGGACACCTTGGCCCGGGACGCGACGCTGGTGGGGCAGTTATTCGAGACCTTTGTCGTGAGCGAGCTCCGTCCCCGTCTCGAGGCAGTCTCCGTCGCCACCGAGATGTTCCACTTCCGCGATCGTTCCGGACGCGAGGTCGACTGCGTGCTCGAGCGGGGAGGTCGGGTCGTCGGGCTTGAGGTGAAGTCATCGACCAGGGTGGGTCGCCACGACGCCAAGAGCCTCATCTGGCTACGCGACCAGTTGGGCGACCGCTTCCATCTCGGCGTGGTCCTCTACGCCGGACAGTTCCCGTTCCGGATCGGCGACCGCCTGTGGGCGCTACCCATCGGCTCGCTTTGGCGCCAACCAGATTCACTCGAGAAGGCCGACCAACCACCAGGCGGTGAGGGATGAAGGCAGGTAGGTGGGTTTGCGTGGTTCTTGTTCTCGCCTCGTTGGTGGCCTCGGCGTGTGGCGATAACGGTCAGGATGTCATTTTCGAGGGTCCTGGTGAGTCGAGTCGTGACCAAGCGGCCGTGTCGACCGATGAGAGTGTCTCGAGACTTCTGGAGGCGGATAACGCGTTCGGTGAATTCGCTGCCGGATCTGTTGAGGTGTCTTTGCTCCGGCTCTTGGCGGTGGACCTTGTTAACGAACGGAGGAGAGAGCTAGGGCGCTCTCCGTTGAGAACCGGGGATAGTGTGGCTGCCCAGCTTGTTGCCGAGGAGTCTCTTGCGAGCTTTGCCTTGCTCGACTACACGCAGGACGGGCTGCCGATGGGGGCGTTGTACACGGCAACCGGAGGCCGGGGAGCCGTTTTGACGTCGGGACGCATTAGCGGATACTTGGATGCGGCTTCGGTCGAGCGGTGTAGGTCTGGTGTTGTGGTCTGTCAGAGGACAGATGCAGCAGGTGACTTAGCGGCGTATGTCGGCTCCCGCTTGGACGGGGCGTCTGCTCATGGCCGAGACAGTCTGCTGTTCCCGGGCTGGGAAACCCTGCATGTAGGCGTGGCGTACTCAGACTTCACGCTGGTGGTCATCCTCCAACTGGAACATCAGGAGGTCACATATCTGAGCGAGCCGTCAGTATCGGGCGGGTTCCTGAGCGTCGAACTCGCTCCGTCCGATGGTGCCGTGATCAAAGGCATCGACATCTATCATTATCCGGCGCCTCCTTCCTCCGAAGCAGCCTTGGCACGGGACAAAGTACTCTCGATCTACCAGCCACCGAGCAGCGGCGAAGTAGTCACGCTCCCCGACGACCGGGCGATTGCTGCCGACTACTGGTCAGCTGACGGTGGTGCCACTTCGATCGGTGCGTCCATAGCAGGAAGATTGCCAGGCCCCGGGCTATACGAAATAGTGGTGTGGGCGGGCTCCGAGGTTCCAGCGAGCCAGTACTTTCTCAACCTGGACGACCCAACGGTGCTGCAGCTGGACCCGAGTCTCAGGCACGACGCCCGCGACGAGGCTCCCACACCGGAGGAGCTCCGCGCTTTCGCCCTGGATCTGATAAACGCAGATCGTAGATCCTATGGCGTGCCGCCCGTCCGACTCGGGACAAACGCAGCGGCGCAGGTTCATGCCGAAGACGCGGTACGCAGCGGGTACTTGGCGGGGCATTGGACCTCCGGGGGAATGAAGCCCTACATGCTCTACACGCAAGCCGGCGGTGTGGGTGTAATGGCCGAGAACGCTGCAGGACAAACTACAGGAGCCGAGGACTGCGATCGGCCGACGGTCGTTTGCGGTGAGATCGATGTGCTCGGCGCGATCGAATCTATGCAATGGTCAATGATGTATGACGATGCCCATGCGGATTGGGGCCATCGCGACACTATCATCAACCCGATCTACGATACTGTCAATATCGGCATAGCCTTTACAGACACCCATGTTGCCTTCTATCAGCACTTTGAATATACGACACTCGCTCATGAAGTAGCCCCCTCTCTTGAGGACGGGATACTTGAACTGTTGCTCCAGCCATTAGCCAGCCTTGAGATAGGTCCTATCTTCATCTTCTACGATCCGCCGCCGACGCCGAAGGAATCTGAGGAGATCTCCCGGCTGACTGCTTACTGTTTGGGTGGTGGCTTCACGGATAACTGTGCGGATATGGAACCGATAGCACGAGTCTTGAAGCCGCCATCCGCAGGATCGTATTACGCCGATCTAGAGCAGGATGATGTGGTAGCTCGATCATGGAACGTGTCCGAAGGCGGGCGGACCAGAGTCGAAGCTGACCTCAGACAACTCATAGCTAGGCCCGGCGTGTACACCATAGTTATATACTCAGACACGGAACAGCTAGAACCATTGTCGATATACTCTATCTTTCGATAACTGTGACACATGCTTAAGACGGGCGCCGGCTGATTGGACTTCGGTCCACCTACTGACGCGATCCACCCGTCGGCCTAACATCTGCGGGCCGAGCAAGATCCCTGTGGCATTGACCGCGCAACACTCTGTCAGGCCAAGCCTCAAACGCAGAACACAGACCCGCCAACTGACGAAGACCCCGCTATGAAACCCGACCCGATCACCATCGAGATCCTCCGCAACGCCTTCATCATGGCCGCCGAGGAGATGAACGCGGCGCTGATCCGCTCCGCCTACACGCCGGTCATCTACGAGTCCAAGGACTGCGCGGTGGCGCTGATCGACAGCCGGCACCGGGTTCTCGGGCAGTCCTCGGGAGTCCCGCTGTTCCTCGGCAACCTGGAGGCCTGCACTCTCGCCACCGAGGAGATGTTCGGGCGGTCCGTGTGGGGCCAGGGCGACATCTGGATCATGAACGACGCCTACCTGACCGGCACCCACATGCACGACGTCACGGTCTTCGCCCCCATCTTCTACCAAGGCGACCTGGCCGGCTTCGCCGCCTCCCGGGCCCACTGGCTGGACATAGGCGCCAAGGACCCGGGTGTGCCGATGGACTCGACCGAGATCTTCCAGGAGGGAGTCCGCCTGCCCCCCACCATGGTGGTGAGAGGCGGCGAGCCCATCGACGACATCTGGTCCATCATCGAGAGCAACGTCCGGTTCCCCCGATCCGCCATCGGCGACATGCAGGCCCAGTTCGCGGTGGCCTCCATCGGAGAGCACCGCCTGGGTGCCCTCTTCGACCGCTACGGACGCGACACGGTGGAAGCCGCCGCCGAGGAGATATTCCGCCAGAGCGAGCAGCTCGACCGCGAAGCCATCCGGGCCATCCCCGACGGCGAATACACCGCCGAAGGCTTCCTGGACTCCGACGGGGTGGGGGACGACCCGGTCCGCATCAAGGTCAAGATCACGGTGGAGGGCGAGCGCCTGGTCTTCGACCTCACCGGTACCGACGGACCCGGCCAGGGCCCTATCAACTGCGGGGCCGTGCAGACCCTGTCGGCCTGCCGCCTGGCATTCAAGTACCTGTTCAACTCAAGCCAACCCGTCAACGGGGGCACCTTCCGTCCCCTGGAGGTGAAGACCAAGCCGGGTTCGATCCTCGACGCCCGCGTCCCGGCCGCCTGCCAGTTCTATTTCACCCCCCTCGGCCTGATGATCGACCTGATCTGCTCGGCCCTCTCCCCGGCACTCGTAGACACCGTCCCCGCCGCCCACTACGGCGACGGCATGATCTTCCAGTTCACCGGCATCAACCCCCGCACCGACGAATTGTTCCTCGACAACGAACCCCATGTCGGAGGATGGGGCGCCTCCCACGGCCAAGACGGCGAGGACGGGATGATCTGGACCCTGTCGGGCAACTTCCACGACATGCCCATCGAGGTGTTCGAGTCCAAGTTCCCCGCCCTGATAACCGAGTACGGCTACCGCCAGGACTCCGCCGGCCCCGGCAAATGGCGAGGAGGCAACGGCATCATCCGCGAGTACCGGATGACCACCGACACCGAGCTGAGCCTCTGGTTCGAACGCTCCGGCAACCCCGCCTGGGGCCTCATCGACGGCAAGGACGGAGCACCCCCCCAAGTGGTCATCAACCAGGGAACCCCCAGAGAGACCCGCCGCCTCAAGACCAACCGCATGCCCCTCCGCAACGGAGACACAGTCCGCTGCTACACCGGAGGAGGCGGCGGCTACGGCAACCCCCTAGAAAGGGACCCCCAAGCCGTCCAAGCCGACCTGGCCGACGGCCACATCACCCCCGCCTACGCCCACCGCCACCACCGATTGAACCACCGAGACTGAAGTCGACCGTACCCACCGACAATACGGACGAAGGCCCGTCTCGGGCCGGACATGCTTACAGATCAGCGTCCTGGGTTGTCTTGCCCTGGCCGATCAGGCGCATGTTCACCGCGAAGTACCTGACACGGTCGGGGTCCTGTCCGCGAGCAAGCGCCAGGTGGAGCGCGTAGAGCTGTAGGGGCATGAGATGGGTCAGCGCGGTTACCTCCTCGACAGGTTCTGCCAGCGGTGCGACCGGCAGCACTCGATGACCGCCGACGTCCGGAGCCTCGAGTTCCGACACGATGACCGGGTCGCCGTCCAGGTCGGAGACACCATCGGCGATCTCCACCGCCCTCCGGTGGGATGCACCTCGTGATGTCACCACCAGCACCGGATCCCCTGGTTCGAGCACGAACATCTGCTCGTGTGCGTACTCCTCGAGTTCCTCGCAGATGGCCGGTACGTAGCCCGTCTCGTATAGTTTCGCAGCCCCTGTGAGAGCGGTTGCGTGATGGGGACCGGCGCCGAGCAGTACCCAGCGATCCTTGGACCTGTGCCGCGCTGCTACCTGCTGAGCCTCCGGCCCGGCCATCTCCAGCGTGTCACGCATCGCGGCAGGCGCACTCGCGATCGCCAGGTCGATCGAGGTGGTGTCCCTGGACCGGATCGCGGCGACGCGGGCAGCGAGCCCCAGGGTCGATGCGATCATGGCGGTGTGGCGCGTGGTGTGAGACGCCGCGACCGGTGCCTCGGGCAGCGTGGTTACCAGGACGTGATCGGCCAGCCGCGCCAGCCGCGACCCTTCATGGCTGGTGACCCCGAGGACCGGGACACCGCGGGTTGCGGCCGCTTGGGCGCAGTCCACGGTCGTTTGCGACTCTCCGGAGTTGGAATACGCCAGGAGGATCCCTCCGCTCATCTCCTCCAGCAGGTAGGCGAGAGCGTCGAACGACTGATGGACGGTCGCCGGTATCCCCGCCCACCGCGACATCGCGTAGCGACCCACCATCCCGGTGAACCGCGAATCTCCGCATCCCGCGAAGTGGAGCCGCCTCGGGTCCTGCTCGGCGATCCACGCCGCCGCCCTCCCCTGGCGCCCACCCTCGTCGCCGAGATTCAGGGCCGCCACCTCGGGTTGGGTGTGGATCTCGCGCCACATGTGCAGTTCCGTGTGCTCGGTTTTCGGCGTCCGGTCTGACGTAGCCACTTGCATCCTCTCAATCATCTCGGGCGGGTAGGGGCTCCGGCACGAACGCCACGGCTTCGATGATCACGTCGACCCCTTCCGGCAGGTCCGCCACCGTGATGAACGTCCGTGCCGGGTAAGGATCGTTGAACGCCTCGGCGTAGGCTCGGCTGACTGCCTGGAAGTCGCTGTAGCGACGGGCGAACACGCAGCAACGTATCACGCAGTCCATGTCCGAACCGCCGGCCACCACGATGCGTTCGATGTTCTGCAGGCAGGTCCTCACCTGTGCCTCCACCGAGCCGTCCACGAGCCTCCCGGCTTCCGCGTCGAACGGGAGCTGGCCGGAGGTGTACAGGATGCCGCCGCCGGCAGCTCCCTGCGAGTACGGGCCTTCGAACCCGGGATAGAGCGGAAGGTCAACGGCTGTCCGGCTCATCGGTCATCCTTTCATGGCGCTTCCGGCGGATCCCTGGACGATGTATCGTTGGAGGAGGAGGAACAGGATCAGGACCGGGACCGTGGCGATCGTCGCCCCGCCGAGGATCGCCCCCCAGTTCGGCAGTTCACCGGGGACCACCGTCTGGGCGAGCGCCACCTGGATCAGCTGCAGCTCGGGGCGCTGGATGATCACGAGGGGCCACAGGAAGCCGTTCCAGGACCAGAGGAAGGTGATCACGGACAGGGTCGCCAGGGCCGGCTTGATGTTCGGAAGAAGGACATCGAAGAAGACCCGGAAGTGGGACGCTCCGTCGACCAACGCCGCATCGTCGAGTTCGCGGGGGACGTCGTCGAAAGCCTGGCGCAGCAGGAACAGGCCGAAGGCGCTCGCGATCTCCGGCAGGAAGACCGCCGGCAGCATGTCCCCGAGCCCGAGCCGGCTGGCCATGAGGTACATCGGGATGAGGATCGACTCGAAGGGCACCAGGAGCGTTCCGAGGATAATGACGAACAGCACACGCTGCCCCGGGAACCGCAGGCGGGAGAACGCGTAGGCGCCGGTCGAGCAGAGGACCAGCGTCAGGATCACCTGTGACACGGCGACGATGGTGGAGTTGATCAGGGCGCGACCCATACCGAGGCGGCCGAACACCTCCCGATAGTTGTCGAGGGTGGCGTCGAACGGGAGGAAGGTGGCCGCCGTGACCGGCGAGGCGTCACGGAAGATGGCGAACTGCGGCTTGAACGACGCCGCCACCACCCACCACAGCGGGGCGATGAACACCAGCGCTACGGCGATCCCTAGCGCCACACGGAGGTATCCGGGCACCGGAGCGCTCAGCCGCATCGGAGGCTGCTCCGCCTTCCGCCGGCGGATCCGCTTCAGTCCGGCCATCTCAGGCATCCCCCTCCGACAGCACCCGTCGTTGGAGAAGGGAAACCCCCAGCACCGTGGCGAGGAAGACGACGGCTATGGCTGATGCGTAGCCCGGATCCAGGAAGCTGAAGGCCTGCTGGTAGAGGTAGTACACGACGAACAACGTGCTGTCGCTCGGCCCGCCGCGGGTCATCACGTACGCGGGAGCGAACTGCTGGAAGCTGAAGATCGTGATGATGACGACCACGAACACGGTGGTTCTCGACAGGAGCGGGAGCGTCACGAACCGGAACCGCTGCCACGGTCCGGCGCCGTCCACCGCGGCAGCCTCCGAATAGACCGTGGGTATGGCTTGCAGCCCGGCGACGAACAGGATCATCGTGAACCCCACCTGGTACCAGATGATCATCAACATCAGTGATGGAAGTGCCTGCGACGTACTGGTGATGAAGTCGAGGCCTTCGAAACCGAGACGTTCCAGCACCCCGTTGAATATGCCGTTGGCCGGGTCTAGCAGCAGCCGCCAGATCGCCGTCACCACCACGATCGACATCGTGACCGGAGAGAACACGATCGTGCGGATGCGGCGGATCCCGCGCTGCGAGCCGCGCAGGGCGAGCGCCAGCGCCAGCGCCAGCGGGATCTGCAGGACGAGCATGCCGACCACGAAAGTGGCGCTGACCCGCATCGACTTCAGGAACCTGTGATCGGACGCCAGCCTGACGAAGTTGTCCGCACCGATGAAGACGCGGTCGTCGGGACGGAGCAGGTTGAACTGCTGCAGGCTCGTCAGGGCAACCTCGGCTATTGGTATGAGACGGAACACGACGAGCAACACCAGGAAGGGCCCGAGGAAGCCGGCCACGGTGGTGAAGCGGGAGTACCGGGCCTTCGTTCTTGCCTTGGACATGTCGGCTCCAGTGGGTGGAGGCGTGGCTGCGTGCCGCGCCTACCTCATTCGTAGTATTCCCCGGGCTCCTGGGAGTGGAAAATCTCGGAGAGGAAGTCGAGGAAACGCTCGCGATCCGCCCAGACCGCCACCCGGGCGTTCTTCGGTTGCGACGCGAGGAAGGTGTGTGGTCGCAGATCGACGACGGTCCGGCCCCGGGTGAGGGTCCCGTGCAGCTCGATCTCGACGTTCGCCCGTTCGAATCTCACGAGATCCGGGTCGACCAGTGCGCCCACGGCCAGCGCATCGTGGACGGGAGCGCCGCCCCCCTCGACGGGCATCTTGGACTCGTACATGTGGATCCGTTCGGGCAGGAACGCTGCTGCGGTCAGGGCTGCCGGAGTCCCGGCCACGGCCCAGTGGGCCACATCTTCGGAGGTGACGGGCGCCATGTGGGTGGCGTCCAGCGGGAACAGATCGATCGGCACACGCGCCCGGAACACGACATCGGCGGCTTCGGGATCCCACAAGATGTTGGCCTCGGCGCTGGCCGAGATGTTGGTGACGCCGATACCGCCCCCCATGATCGCGAGCCGCCTGATCTTCGAGACGATCCGGGGACGCATCCGGAAGGCGAGGGCGAGGTTGGTCAGCGGGCCGACCGCGGCAAGGGTGATGGGAGTCTCCGCTCTGGTCAACGTCTCGACGAGGAAGTCGACCGCGTGTATAGGCTCGGCCGTCATCGACGGCTCCGGCAGGTCCAGGGCCTGGGGCCATCCCGGGCTGCGGTCGATGGGCGGACCGACCAGGGGACCCTCGGCTCCCCGGTAGACGGGAACTCCGGAAATAGCGGCGCTCTCGAGGACCTTAAGGGTGTTGCGGGTGGTGACATCGACGGAACAGTTCCCGGCGACCGTGGTGACCGCCATCAGGTTCAGACCCGGATGGAGGGCGCCTACGAGCAGCGCGATCGCATCGTCAGAACCCGTATCGCAATCGATGATCAGATCTTCCGACACTCGCCCATCCACCCAACGACCTCTTTCCGGGAGGCTATCACTTCCGGTGCGAGCAAGGGCTGGGAAGCCATGCTCCGCCACCCCGGGTCGAGTCACGTTCGCGACCCCTTCCGCGCAACCCCACCAGGGCACCCCGGGAATGCCATCCCGAGCACATCGGACTGCCGGGAGGGTGCCGAAGAAGCCCGGACAGAGGGGTTCGCTCGCCGGCCCACAACTCCGGCACCGGGTGGTCTGCCGGGCGGCGAACCCCGTTAGATTATTTTTTTTGGCATTCTCTAAGGTTCGATTGACGCCGATCTCGGGCCATGGTTAGGGTTGAGCCATTCCTTGATCGAGAGATGATGGCAGGCATCCCAGCCGGTCCGACAGGAAGCTGCGTCCCCCGAGTACTCCCGCGCGGGACCGCTCCGGAGGCCGATCGCAACGCTCTCGTCGGGCTTCTCGATCCGCTATCAAGCTCGACGGGAGGTATTGCCAGGTAGTGCGGTCCGCGTTCAGGTGGACGGGCACGATTCAAGGGAGGCCCAGGGCCATGTGGAGCAAGAGGAAATTGAGAGCCGCTACGTTCGCGGCGTTGGCGCTAGCGCTGGTCATGTCAGCGTGCGCGACGGAGGAGGAGGCTGCTCCAGAGGCACCTGAAGAGCCCGCGGCCACCACCGCGGCCGCTGCGCCCGCCACAGACGCGGACGGGTGTGACGAGATCATCACGCTCCGGCTGCTCCGGTGGCAGGGAGACACGCTCGACATCGCCATCGCCGACTACATGGAAGCGGAACCCTGCGTCGAGATCGCAGTCGAGGAAGTCCCGTTCGGCCAGCTATATGAGAAGATCAGCATCGTGGCGACCTCGGACGATCCGCCCGACATTCTCCTCTACGACGGGCCGTTCACCCAGTCCTACGCGGAGGCAGGGATGCTGCTGCCCCTCGATGACTACATCACCGACGAGCACCTCAACGACATCCTCGAGGCAACCCGATCCGAACACAGCTACGAGGGCAGGCTGTACTCGCCCGGGCTGGAGCAGTCGGCGATGGCCCTCTTCTACAACAAGGATATGACCGACGCCGCAGGCATCAACCCGCCACAGGAGCTCTCGGATGCCTGGACGTGGGAGGAAGCCGTCGCGGCCTTCCGGAAGGTCCAGGACGAGGGAATCGCGGAGTGGGGCCTGGCCCCGTCAGCCTTCGGCGACGGCACGCCGGGTTTCGCGTACCGCGACCTCATCATGGCTAGATCGATGGGGGATCCCAATGCTTCCATGGACTCGTCCGCGTACCGGACCTACTGGGCCTTGTCCGGAGACGGATGCACGGTGGACGGATACCTGAACACGCCGGAGGCGATCGAGGGGCTGGAGTTCTACGCCCGGATGTTCAACGAGTGGGAGATCACCCCGAAGGTCGGGATCCCGAACGCCCTTCTCGACGGAACCGCGGCGTTCGGTCTGGAGCCGCCCTTCGTGGCGAGTGTCCTGGAGGCCAACGCCGACTTCGAGTGGGGGATAGCGCCGCTGCCCTACTTCAACACGCCCTTCACACACACGGGAAGCGTCACGGTCGGCGTCAGCGCGAAGACGAAGTATCCCGACGAGGCTGCTGCGTTCGTGATGTTCGCCACGAATCCGGAGCAGTCCAAGAAGTACTCCGACAACTACGGGTCCCTGCCGGTCCGCCAGTCCATCCTGGATCAGCAGACCTTCTTCGACGAGTACCCGCAGAGCATCTTCGCCGACTCGCTCGCCGGCAGCGGGCAGCCACGGCCTCCGACCCCGGCGTTCACCCAGTACGAGCAGATCGTGACCACTGCTCTCGGCGACATCGCCCTCGGTGCCGACGCGCAGGAGACCATGGACCGGGCCGTGGCCGAACTCGACCCGATCCTGGCGCGCTACTGCGGATAGGAGGAGCGTCGATAGGCTGAATCTCCGCATGCCCGGCGGCAGCGGCTGCCGCGGCATGCGGGGTGAGGCGGTGGCGTAGGCAAGGGCGAGCGTGCGCGTACCGGCACCGGTCGGTGGCAGCTACGCCGGTCACTGTCCCGCGGCGGTAGCGATCTAGCTCGGGGTTCCTGTCTCCCTCACTTCGGATGTCGATCGGAAAAGAGCATGCCCTGAGGTTCGGCCACGAAGAAGACGAACACTGCACTCCCGATTCTGGCGAACCGCCACATAGGAGATCGTTCGGGGAACCGGAAGCCGGGAAGTTCGGTCAACGGACAGTCAGCTACATCTATCAGACCCAACAACGAGCGGATGCGGTATTCGTAACTCTTGCCGGCTGACCATGTGTCGAGGACGCGGTCAAGCGCCGCTCCGTCGATCTGCCAAGGCATCCGGGCCTATGCCGCTACGTCCGGTTTAGGAGCCTCAGCAGTATCGCTTTGATCATGGCGCGCAGGTCGTTAGGCGTTAGCCTGGCAGGCGGGGGATCCCCTGCCGCGAGCTGCTGCTTTAGCGTGCGTTCGGCCGACAGGAAGGCGTCGTCATAGACCGAGAAGTCAAAACCCGGATCGACCGGAGCGTCTGACTGGTCAAGGTGAGTCCAGTCCCCAGAACCCATTCCCGCTTCATCCGTTGGGTTTCCTACATAGAGTAGCGATCCATGGGCTCCGTGGATAGAGGCATCGAGGCGTTGATGTCGCAACCCGGCAGTGGGTGTTGCATCGAGAGTGGCCGTGTCGCCAGCGGGATCGCCGGTACACGGTTCGTATGCGCCCCATACCAAGCAGACAGCGTGTACAAATGACATCCGGCAGCGGATTCCGGGTGTTCATCGACGATGAGTTCGTGGCGACGGCCCTGCTGAGATTCGATGTCGCGAGCAGGACCGCGTCCGCCATCAGGGATGCGCTCCCGCTGGAAGCACCCCTCATGCATGTCACGTGCTCCGGTGAAGGGATCTTCTTCCCCGTCGACCACGAGTTGGCGATCGACACGATGCCGGGCAAGGCGGGATCCGACGGGGTGACGGATCAAGGGGTCGTCGTCCACGGCCCCGCGCTCGTCCAACCCGAGAACCTCACCGTGTACCTGTCGCAGGGTGACTTCGTCCTGACTCCTGACAAGGCTTGCATCATCGCCTACGGGAGAAGGTGTGTCGTTCGCTCCTATGTCGGCGATCTGCCGAGCAACGCCTTCGCATACATACGCGATCCGGACAGCCTCGACCGGCTCGAAATGCTCGCCAAGCGAACCCTCAAGGACGGAGCGAAGACGATCCGGCTCGAATCGGAGACCACCTTGTGAGATCCCGGCCGGACGTCTGGTCCGTCGGGCTGGTGATGGTCGACGATCTCTACGTCGAGGGTCAGCCGAGGACCTCGGGACTGCTCGGCGGGGGAGCCGTCTACGCATGCGTCGGAGCTGCCTTCGCGGGAGCCCGCGCCGGACTCGTCACCCGCGCCGGCGCCGGCATACATACAGAAACTCTCGCCCACCTGCAGCAGCTCGGCTTGGTGCTGGCCGTGAAGCAGGTGGCTGCCCCGAGCATCCACGAGCGCGTCTACGTGTCGGCATCCCGGGAGACGGTGTTCGAGCTGGAGCAAGGTTCGGGTACGTACGAGGGCACGTGCCCGAGGCCGAGCGACTTCACATCGGATCTCGCGCCGGACCAGTGCGTGCATATCGCGCCCATGCCCGTGCCGTACCAGGCCGAATGGGTCGCAGCCGCAGCCGAGGCCGGGTCGATGATCACCCTCGATCCGCACACGGATGACTCCGCCGCCGATCCGGACGCCTACACCGACCTCATACCCGCCTGCACCGCTTTCCTGCCCAGCGCGCTGGAGAGCGAACGCCTGGCCGGTCCCGACCACGAGCAAGCGGCTCGGGATTACGTCGCAGCCGGCGCCCGGATGGCCGTGGTGAAGCTCGGCCACGAAGGGTGCGTCGTGGCCACCGGCACCGACGTGACATTCGTTCCAGCTCAGCCAGTCCGCGGACCGGTGGACACGACCGGTGCCGGCGACGCGTTCTGCGGTGCCTTCGCGGCAGCTGTCGCCCAGGGCCGCAGCGCTGTGGAAGCGGCACGGGTGGCCGTGCGAGCCGGAGCACACATGGTGCAACACGCCGGCGCCGTCGCAGGTTTCGACGGGCTGCCGTCAAAGCCTGTGCCACGACGTTGAGGAGCACCTCGAAGGACCGGACCGGCCAGGACGATGGATAGACCAGGGCGGTTCATAGCACCCCTTTTGCGGTTCGGGCGTGTCTAACTAACTACATATGACCCTTCAGGACCACAAGCACAACTACCTCCCCCTCCCTCTCGGATCGCTCTGCATGCGCAAGGCACCCAGATCGCTACTTTCTCGGCGGACCCAGGAGCAACCCATGTCATGTACACCCTTCAAGTACGACCCATCCCCTGACAACACAACCAGCATGAGCGAGTGGGTGAAATGTGTCAACCGTTCACGGGCCGAACTGAACGAGCGGCTGGATAGGCTCGAAGGTTCCCAGCGCGAGGCCGTTTCAGCCCTTCGACGGGCGACTGAACGGCGTACAGGAACAGATTGATGAGCATCAAACCTGGATCACCAAGGTGCTGCACTGGTTCAGGAGGTCCCCCAAGGATCGCTAGGGCTGGCTGCATCACCCACACACACTCCGATAAACCGGTACCTTCCTACGCTGGCGCCAACCTGGTGAATCTGGCGGCCGAGTTGGAGATCCGCCTCACCGGCCGGTCCCCGACCCGGGGTCTGCGCCCCGGCCTCGCCGAGCTGATCCCCCAGGCGCGGAACTACCTCCTGCTGATCATCGACGGTGTAGGCGACCGGCAACTCACCCATCCCGCCGCAGCCACCCTCCGCCGGCATCGTCGAGCCGCCCTGTATGCGCCGTTCCCCACCACCACCACAGTCGGTCTGTCGTCGGTGGCCACTGCACTGGCGCCCATGCAGCACGGCGTGATCGGATACACCCAGTGGATGCCCGCCCTCCGCACGGTCGTGAACATGCTCATGTGGGTGGACATGGCAGCGGGACAGCCCATAGACGGCGACCCGGCCGGCTTCCATCCCAGCCCCAACCTGGCGGAACGCCTCAACGTCGCGGGTGCGCGAACGGTGATCCTCCAGCCCACCGAGCTCCTGGACACGCCTCTCAGCAACATGGTCTGCCGCGGGGCGGAACGCCACGGATACTCGTCCCCGTTCGACATCCGGCCGTCGGCCCTCTTCAATGCAGGCAACCGCACCCTGGCTGTCGTGTACCTGGGTGCCGTGGATGCAGCTGCTCACGCCTCCGGGCAGCGATCGCAGGAGTACGGCACGGCACTTTCCCGAACGGGTCAGGTATTGGAACACCTCAGACGTTCCCTGCCACCCGACACCACCCTCATCGGATCGGCCGACCACGGCCACTGCGACGTCCTTCCGGACGGGAGGATCTACCTGGATGAGAACCTCACCGAAGGCATGCGATTCTGGGGGGACGGCCGCGTCCTCATGTTCTCCGGACCCCTCGAACGGGTACGCCGGATCGCCCACCGGACCAATGCTCGGTTCGTCAGCGCCGGGCAACTACACCGATGGCTCGGCGGAGGACCCCCACACCCAATCCTCAAAGAGTTCCCGGCCGCGGCGCTCCTGGCTCCACCGGGAACGGTCATCCTTCCCCAACACCTCCCCAGCTCCAACATCGGCCACCACGGCGGGATCACACCCCAAGAGCTACTGATCCCCCTACTAGTCGCCTAGACAGCCGGCATCGAGGGCACCAGGAAGCGGCCTAGCTGAGCCGGACCAGAGGTATCTCGCGATCGGTGCGCTCCTGGTAATGGGCGTAGCGCGGAGCGCCTGCGATCCGCGCCTCCCACACCGCTTCCCGCTCAATGCCGGTCAGCGTCTCCGCGGTAGCCGTGAAGACCCGTTCCCTGTTCTGGACGATCACCTCGGGGTTGGCCACGACGTTGTGGTACCAGGCGGGATGGTGGTCGGCGCCGCCGAAGGACGCCACGACCACCATCGAGTCGCCGTCAGGCAGGTAGCTAAGGCAGACCGTGTGCCGCCTACCGGAACGACGACCCGTGGTCCGCAAGAGAATGCAAGGCATCCCGTCGACCCGGCCACCAACCCTGCCTCTGCTCAGCCTGTAGACAGCGACATGCGCCCGCGATATCCAGGGAATGAGCCACTCCGGAGGCGTCCAAAACCTGACGCGGTCAGAATCGTTCCCGCCTGCTTCGCCCACGCCGCCAGGGTAGGCCCGTAGCCGGTCCAGCGGGTCCAGCCGGTGACGGCTACGGTCTGGGCTGTGTTGCCTCTTCGTTCGATGTTCCATGCGGGCCGGAGGGTTCCGTTCCTTCTCCTGACCTTCTCCGGTGTCTCCGCTCGGGGTTCGATGCGGTGGCTCGGGTCCGGTCAGGTGGTGGTCGGGTGAGTGCGGCGGATCGGTGGCGGGCCGAGTTGGAGGCTTGGGTGATTCCCCAGCGGCTGCTCGATGCGGCGGAGGAGTCGCCTTACGGCTGGGCGCCGTGGGTGTGGGAACGCCTGTCAGCGGCGGCTCGTTCTGCCCCGCCTCCGGTCACCTTGGAGATTGCCGGGCGTCTGGCCGGAGAGGACGGTTCGGTGCTCGATGTCGGAGCCGGGAGAGGGCGGGCGTCGCTGCCTCTGGCGGTGTCGGGTCATGATCTCACCGCGGTGGAGCCTGATGCCGGGATGGCTGACGGGTTCGAGGAGGATGCGGCCCGGCTCGGTGTTTCGGCCCGGCTGGTGCGGGGCCGATGGCCGGATGTGGCGGGACAGGTCCCGCAGGCGGATGTTGTGGTGTCGGCCAATGTGGCCTACGACGTGGCGAAAATCGGCCCGTTCGTGGCGGCTCTGGACGCGGCCGCCCGCCGAGGCGTGGTGATCGAGCTGACAGAGCTCCATCCCCGGGTCACCATGGCCCCGCTGTTCCGCGCCGTCCACGGTGTCGACCGCCCGAACGGTCCATCGGTCGATGATCTGGCAGAGGTGATCGTCGAGGAACTCGGTGTCCGCCCCAACATGGAGCGCTGGGAACGACCTACCGCGTTGTGGTTCGAGGATTGGGACGAGATTCTCGCCTTCTACGGGAGCAGGGTGACCCTGCCGATCACCCGACGCCCCGAGCTGCGACCGATGCTGGAGCCACAGGTCACCGAGCAGGACGGCCGGCTGCACGTAGGCGACCGGATGGGCCGGTACTGCACCCTCTGGTGGCGCACGAAACGGTGAGAGAACCGGCGCCGCGAGAGTCTTGACCAGGAGTTGATCAGGGCGCGACCGAGTCCGAGCCTGCCGGCATCCCGTGAGAGGGTTTCGCCCACCCTCCTGGAGCTATGTCTCTCCGAATCTCTCGAACCGCTCCGTGGCATCGGCATGGGCCGCAAGCGCCGCCTCATCGAAGTCGGCCTGCGGGCGGGGCTCGAGGTCGAAGTTCCCGTGCTCGTCGATTCCCCTCACGAGCATGGCCGACTCGCGGATCCCCGCAGTCTGGCGCACATGGGTGGGCAGGTAGCGGAATGCGATTCCGATGCGACGGTCCGATGATCCGTTCGGCCGGGATCCGTGGACTGCCAGGACATGGTGGAGTGAGATCTCCCCGGCGGACAGGCTGAGATCGACGCCCTCGCCGTCGGCGACCTCTACCGCCACTTCCTGTCCTCGAGAAAGCATGTTGTCTTCCCCGAAGGTGTCGTGATGCGTGACCTGGCCCTTCAGGTGGCTGCCCGGCACCACGCGGACGCACCCGTTCTCGGCAGTGCTGTCGGTGAGTCCCAGCCAAGCCGTGATCACTTCCGGAGGTTCGAGCCCCCAGTAGGTCGAGTCCTGATGCCATGACACGAACCCCGGATCGTGCGGTTCTTTGATGAAGAAGTCGGTCGACCAGCACAAGATGTTGGGCCCGATGACTTCTTCGACAGCATCCAGGATCCGCGGATGCCGAATCAGCCCATCGAGCCAGGTCCACACCAAATAGGTCTTGAAGCGGTACTTCTCGGGTAACCCATGATGCTCAGCCTCGAAGGCCTCCAAGCGCCGACGGCACTCCCGGACTTCATCGCCCGGAAGGACGGGGATCGGGAAGTAGTAGCCATCCCTCCGGTAAGACTCGCTGATGCTGCTGTCGGACATGATCGATTCTCTCCCTGGCCGAATCCTAGGCCGGGAGCAGGCCGCTCCACTCGTCCAACGTTGGTGACAGCCGAGTTCCACGTCCAATCGGCTGTGTCGATCACCCGCTAGCGATTCTCGCACCTGCACGAACGCGACAATCTCCGAGAGGTGGACGTGATCACAGAGTTGGCCCGCGGCCAGCGTCGGACGATCCGACGCCCGCCACCTGTCGTGGCTCGGCGAGCATGGCCTGAGAGGCGGATTGACGACAGTCATGGTGGAAGAGCCGAAGGTCGGCACGCTGGTAGCTTTGGAGGGTAAACACCTACAGGATCGATTGAAAGGAAGAACGTATGGCTGAGAACGGCTATGTAGAGGCGATGGTCGCTGAGGCCAATCGCAAAACGGTCCGAGATTGGTTTCTGAGGCTGCTGGGGGTCGTCATCCTGGTAGGGGTGGGCATGACCGCATTCTATATGTGGCGGGTCACCCACATCCTCGATAAGGGCTTCTCACAGACCATCGCCGCAGTGGAGATCGTCGCGGTGGTTGTAGAGAACGCCGATACGGTGGCTGAAAAGGAGTCGATCTGCGAACTCGATGGTGGTGAGGTCAGTTGGAATGCTCGCGGGAACAAGGTATGTGATATCGAACCGAATGCCCGTGATACGGACTCGAAGTACCAGTTCGACAATGGCGACTGGGTTATCGTGTGATCGTTGAGTTCGCTTCAGTCTAGGCTTGTGTTCGAGCACGGGAACGGGTAACTAGCTGTCTATATCACTCATCGATATCTGCTTAGCCACCTGATACACGGATCCCACCACACAAACCGGACCTGCCGCCAGGAGTCTACATGCCGGATCCTATTGCCCACTGCGAGGGAGCGCCGAGTGGAACCGTGCCACCACGACCGATGATGACGAGTTGTCATCCACATTCCAAACGCCATGAGCCTCTTGTGCACCGCTGGAGCCACCGTGGCTACCGCCGCAGAACTCATATGCACGAATACGAAGCGATACGTATTATAGATAAACACCACTATCACAAGTGCCAAGATCATCTGGAAAGTCACGTGGACACCTGAAGGGACTTGTTTGAGCTCAGCCATCTTGAACACTAGAAACATAAGGCCGAGCTTAATAGTAACCGTCACAGACAGCGATACTAGACCATGTATCCGGTCTGATCCGTGCGCATAGGACACACGACCAAACCAGCGCCGAGTTGTATCATCATCAGAACCGCCTTCCTGAGATACCAACCAAAAGCTAGACTTGGGAACGTCGGCAGCCTTGAGTAGGACATCTGGATCACAACCCATACCTGCTGGCCTTATCACCTCCCATTCCACCACTCTAGATGGAACTCTACCAGGCTTATCTTGTGCTGGCCGGGCACGAGCCCGAACGGTAATACACCTTACGTGTGATACGAACCTTTGTCCATCTTCTGCCGGAAACAAGATTGCCATGACAAGTTCATTTCCGGTCTTGCAACGTCGGGCAGCTCGGCGAATATGGGGGCTGAAGTCGCCTTCAGACAATGTGGCTTGAAGGATCACTCCCGCTTCCAAGGAAGTGTGGCGCGGTTGGCACACCTTCTCTTCATTGAGGAATACAATTCGATCACATAGTGCTACTTGTTTCTTGGACATCGGGCGGAGCCAGAGTCTACCGTATATGTAGGTGACGACATTGGTGAGCACCGTATCGCCACCTACAAAGCACAATGGGACGGTTTTGTATTGGCTGATAATTGACGGTGTAATGCTACCAATGGGAACTAGACGAATAGCATCGCGCATATTCCTTAGTGAGCTAGCTACGACCTGTACCGCCGCGAAGAGGCCAACAATGGCTAATAGATCCGACAGATCAAACAATGCAATGTTTCCTAGACCTGCCGATGAGACCCACAGTGATGAGATCCACAGTGATGCTCACAGGAACGGCCGTCCATGACTCGAACCTTCTTACGCGGGAGTAAAACGCCGTCCTCGCCCTTCCAGTTGTTCTGGTAGTCGATACCGGGCGTGCCGATGATGTGCTTGTTCTCTGCCTTGTGCAGCTCGTTCCAGATCTTTACGATCTGACTATAAGTCACGATATCATCAACGTTGTACTCGCGACCGCTCACATATATCTGATTGTGCCCATTCATGGCGTTCTTCCTTTCCTTTGATCCAGTCTCCATTCCGCATCGCTGCGGCGGCACGCATGTCCCCGACTGAGACGCTGGTCGGAGATCCGCTCTCGGCGCACTCGACTGCGTTACACTTCTGCTGATGAAGGTTCGGCACCGGGGACATGCGGACTTCAACCTGTGGGCTAGGCAGCCCTGGGTTTTGTCGGATGCTGTGGTAGCGAGTCTCCTTAATTTTGGCTGCCGTGTTTCCGATAGTGCTTAACTGTAGCGTATAAGGTGCCGATGGTGGTGAACTTCGCTCCTTCCGACGGTCGCCCTCCCTCTCGGGTGCCGGGTCGTCCTTGGCCTCTGCTTGGCGAGCGGCAACTGGTCACCGGTGTCCGATGATGGGCCCGAAGCTGGCGTCGGCTGCGAGGACAAGCTGACCGTGCGGTCGGAGACGAGGATCGAGGGGGTGGAAGCCGCAGCCCGTCGTGTGGCGCCGGTCTTCTCGGGTCCCCGTCTGGTGGCCCTGCGCGAGCTGTGCGGAATGACTCAAGCAGCCGTTGCTGGGGAAGCAGGCATCACGGCTTCGGCCTTGAGCCAGGCGGAGCGCGGCCACACGGCGCTCTCAGCTCGGAACATCGCGAAGGTCGCCCGGTTCTTCCAGGTGACTCCCGATGCCTTGGCCGAGCGGCGTGAGGCAGACCTCGAGATGAAACCGCAGTTCCGTCACCTGCGGCGCACCTCCGTACGGGAACAGCGCAAGGCAGAACGGTTCGTCCTAGCGACGGCACGCGTCGCGGCCATCCTTCGCGACCGGGTCGAGTTTCCAGAGCCGTTTACCTTCACCCACCCGATCAACCCGCTGTTCGGCATCCAAGATGTGGCGGAGGAGGTGGAGCGCGCTGCTGAGCTAACGAGGTCGGAGCTCGGTCTCCCCAGGAACGAGCCGATCGGTTCCCGGCTCATCGGCCAGCTCGAGGCAGGAGGAGTCACCGTCGTGCGGGATCCCGAGACCGACCGGGACATCGACGCCTACTCTGCAGTCGTTGGCCGACTGCCCGTGATTGTCCTTGATGGAGGCGAGGGATCGGTCTGGGACCGTGACAACTTCAACTTGGCTCACGAGCTCGGACATCTCGTGATGCACCGAGGCATTGCCCATACTCCGGGCACGCGTACCGTCGAAGCACAGGCGCATAGATTTGCCGGGGCGTTTCTCGGACCAGCCGAGGCTTTGCGCAAAGTGTTGCCTCGCCGTCTTGACTGGAACCGCTACCTCGAACTGAAGCGCGAGTGGGGTATGTCGATGGCAGCGCTTATCCGGCGGGCCAAGGACCTCGGTGTCATCAACGACGCGATGTACACGCGAGCAATGAAGCAGCAGAGCTCCTACGGTTGGAGGAAAGTCGAGCCTGGCTCGACCGACCGGCTCCTTCCAGTACCCCGCTTTATGCCCCACGCCATGTCCCGAGCCGAAATCTCCACACCCCACCTATCGAAGCGGGCACACCTGCCCGAAGACGTCGTGCTGCGGATCGTCGGTGAGCGGAAGCCGTCACTCACCGTGGGACTTGCGTCCTAGCCCAACCGTAGACACACGCAGGTCGGGCGAACGGGCTGAAGACGTGTGCCGTGATTCTCGACGGCCATCCTTCGACCATAAAGACATGGGGGAGTGTCGGTGAACATAGTTACTCCGGGCATAGCACCATGTGGCCCCGCTTGGAGCCGCGTCCTACCGACCTGTTCGCGTCAACGTTGGGACATGCACTGTTCGCTCGCGACTGGGTGGTTCGCTAATAGGCCGCGAAGAGATCTGGGCGGCGTGCCGGCCCCGTAGATGCGGTTGTGGGGGAAGCGCGGCGATTGGGTAGCGTGGTCCCATGCGTGTAGCGGGTGGCCATGATCTGATCCGGGTGTCGGGGGCTCGGGAGAACAACCTCAAGGATGTGAGTGTCGAGATCCCCAAGCGGCGGTTGACGGTGTTCACGGGGGTGTCGGGGTCGGGGAAGAGTTCCCTGGTCGTCAACACGATCGCTGCGGAGTCGCAGAGGTTGATCAACGAGACCTACAGCGCCTTCTTGCAGGGGTTCATGCCGGCATTGCCGAGGCCTGATGTGGATGTGCTCGAGGGGCTGACCACGGCGATCATCGTGGACCAGGAGCGGATGAGCTCCGACACCCGTTCCACTGTGGGGACCGCCACCGACGTCAACGCCATGCTGCGGATACTGTTCGCCAGGTTGGGGGAGCCGCATATCGGGCCTCCCAATGCGTTCTCGTTCAACGTGCCTTCGGTCCGGGCTGCCGGTTCGATCACGGTCGAGCGTGGTTCGGGCAAGGGCAAGACGGTGCGCAAGACCTACAGCCGTGCTGGCGGGATGTGCCCGCATTGCGAAGGGCGGGGGACGGTGTCGGACATCGACCTGACCCAGCTCTATGACGATTCCAAGTCGCTGGCCGAAGGGGCGATCACGATCCCCGGCTACAAGAAGGGCGGCTGGGCGGTCCGGGCGTTCATGGAGTCGGGGTTCGTGGATCCGGACAAACCGATCCGTGACTACTCGGAGCAGGAGCTGGCGGACTTCCTGCACAAGGAACCGGTCAAGGTCCAGATGATGGACATGAACGTTACCTACGAGGGCCTGATCCCGAAGGTCAAGAAGTCGTTCTTCTCCAAGGACCGGGGGTCGATGCGGCCCCATATCCGGGCGTTCGTGGACCGGGCCGCCACCTACATCGCCTGTCCCGACTGCGGCGGCACCCGGCTATCCGATGCGGCCCGCTCGTCCAAGATCGGGGGGATCAGCATCGCCGATGCCTGCGCTATGCAGATCAGCGACCTGGCCGAGTGGGTGCGTAGCCTCGACGAGCCCGGTGTGGCGCCGTTGCTGGAGGCTTTGGGCGACACATTGGAGTCCTTCGTGGAGATCGGGCTGGGCTATCTGTCGCTCGACCGCCCGTCCGGCACGCTCTCGGGAGGCGAGGCGCAGCGCACCAAGATGATCCGCCATCTCGGGTCGTCCCTCACCGACGTGACCTACGTGTTCGACGAGCCGACCGCCGGGCTCCACGCCCACGACGTGCAGCGGTTGAACGATCTGCTGCGGCGGCTGCGGGACAAGTCCAACACCGTGCTGGTCATCGAGCACAAGCCGGAGGTAATCGAGATCGCCGACCACGTTGTCGATCTCGGTCCGGGCGCCGGCGTGGCCGGCGGGGAAGTCACCTTCGAGGGCACCGTCGAGGGATTGCGGGCCAGCGACACGACCACCGGGCGGTACTTCGGCCATCGGGCCTCGCTGAAACCATTGGTGCGGGCGCCGTCGGGAGTGTTGGAGGTGCGCGGGGCTAGCACCCACAACCTCAGGGACGTCGACGTGGACATCCCGCTCGGGGTGCTGGTGGTGGTGACCGGCGTGGCCGGGGCGGGCAAGAGCTCGCTGATCGGCGGTTCGGTCTCCGGCCGGGACGGGGTGGTGACTGTCGACCAGAGCCGGATCCGGGGGTCGCGGCGGAGCAACCCGGCCACCTACACCGGCCTGCTGGGTCCGATCCGCAAGGCGTTCGCCAAGGCCAACGGCGTGAAACCCGCTCTGTTCAGCGCCAACTCCGAAGGCGCCTGCCCCAACTGCAAGGGGGCGGGCGTCATCGACTTCGAGATGGCGATCATGGCCAGCGTCCCCGTCATGTGCGAGGAGTGCGGGGGCAAGCGGTTCCAGAGCGCGGTCCTCGACTACCGGCTGGGCGGGAGGGACATCAGCGAGGTCCTGGCCATGCCGGTATCCGGAGCCAGGGACTTCTTCGCCGAGGGCGACTCCAGGGTGCCGGCCGCACATTCGATCCTCGACCGGCTCGCCCGGGTCGGTCTCGGCTACCTCAGCATCGGCCAGCAGATGACCACCCTCTCCGGTGGCGAGCGCCAGCGCCTCAAGCTGGCGATCCACATGGCTCAAAGCGGCGGGATCTACGTGCTCGACGAGCCGACCAGCGGGCTCCATCTAGCCGACATCGACCATCTGCTGGCACTCTTGGACCAACTGGTGGACTCGGGCAAGTCGGTCATCGTGATCGAGCACCACCAGGCGGTGATAGCCCACGCCGACTGGATCATCGACCTCGGTCCGGGCGCCGGCCAGGACGGAGGTCGGGTGGTCTTCGAGGGCACACCGGCCGACCTGATTGGTGCCCGATCGACCCTGACCGGACGCCACCTAGCCCGATACATGACTCCCGGGTAGATCCCAACCCGTTCGCGTCTTGCCATCTGGACACCCTTTGCAGAAATCGGCCCAGTCGGATGCGGGCGGTAACTAGAAGGGCCAGACCCAAAAGCGATGACAATGACGAACCCCGCTCGCCCCGACGGCCCGATCCCGGCCGGTATTACCACCGGAGTCGACGAAACCGTCATCTACCACGGCGGCGGTGTCAGTTATGTACTCGCAGGCGTCGTCTTCCACGACGCCCAACCGGCCGGCCTGGCCTTCAGGAACTCACCGCCGACCGTAACACTGCGGCCTCTGGGGTGATTGACTTGTGGGCGTTGAGGATCTCCAACACGGCCTGTACGGACCGGCCGATGATCTTGCGAACTCGGTGACGGTCCATCCGCGCTCCTCCATCTTGTCGCACAGGTACTCGCCTGGGGGAAGATCTCTGCCGGTGTGTGGCAGAAAGGCGGGGTGATTCCGGCGGAACGCCCTTTTGTTTTGTGGTATATTTGCTGGTATGAAATCCTATCCCGAATCCGAGAAGGTGCTTGAGGACCTGGGCGACAAGGTGCTCGAAGCCTTCTCCGAGGCTACCTCGGAGTCCCGGGCCGACCTCGCCCGATACCGTCGGAATTCGCCCGAGTTCGTAGTCGACGCGTCGCCACGTGGATTGGCCAACTGGATTCACGACCGCCTGATGAAACGCCTGATAGATGCAGTCGAGGGGATGGACCACGTGTCGGTCGTCGAGAGCGGCCCGACACGGGAGATCTTCGTCAGCAGTGCAACCTTGCTCTACCGGATCCGGGTTAAGCGTCACGACCTTGTGGGCAATGTCAGAACCTACCCAACCCAAGGAGCGCTCGAGTTCTTGGAACAGACCTTCCAGCCAACCCTCGACGGTCTGTTCGAGGTGCACCTCATCCTGGGCTATCGATGGGAAGTGGATGCTTACGAGATCGGATCCACGGTACTGTCCTTGCGCGACGGCATGAAGAACATCATATGGCTGATCGAGCTCGACCGACCCGGCTCCAGCAGTTCCGGCGCAACCGATCTCCGGCCTCCTTCCCTTCCGGACCCGCCGCGGATCGGGCTATCCCTCGACAGTACGGAAGCGGACCGCGGCTCCTAGATGGGGCTCGGCGAGGCGATCGCCACAGGACGCCGTGCCCGTGGGTTGACCCAGATCCAGTTCGCAGAGCAACTCGGCCTGACCCAGGCCGCCGTGTCCCGGTACGAGAACGACCTCCGCGATCCGTCCGGAATCCTCCTCGAAGAGTTGGCCTCGGCGTTAGGTGTCACGGTCGAGTTACTTCGGAGCGCCGGAAGAATGGAGGGCGCCCTGGCGATCGGTGCTCACATGCGCAGACGCGCCACGGCGCGACCTACGGTATGGAGACGGCTGGAGGCCCAACTCAATCTGACCCGTCTCCATTGCCAGCAGCTTGCCGACCGTATTGACCTCGATACCGATCTCAACATTCCCTGGTTAGATCCGTTCGAGTTCGATCCGGCTACGGCGGCTCGCCTCCTGCGTGCCGAATGGCGCATGCCGGCCGGTCCGGTGCGGGGTCTGATCGGATGGATGGAAGCCGCAGGGTGCTTCGTGTTGGAGAGCGACTTCGGTACCAGGAGGGTGGACGGGCTCTCCCAATGGGCGCGGACATACTCGGTCATCATGACCAACTCCACGGCGCCGACTGACCGCAAACGGCTGACCCTCGCCCACGAGTTGGGGCATCTGTGCCTTCATAGCCAGGGAGTTCCCGATGATGTCGAATCCGACGCCATGGCATTCGCGTCAGAGTTCCTGATGCCCGCGGAGGTCATTCGCCCCCAGCTGCGGAACCTCACTACGGGGCGGCTGCACGACCTGAAGCGGTTCTGGGGCGTTTCCATGCAGGCCTTGATCGAACGCGCCTACCAACTCGGCACCCTCACGGCCAAAAAACGAACGTACCTCTACAAGCGGTTCAGTGCCCTGGGATGGCGAACCCACGAGCCGGTGAGCGACGAGTTAGCGCCCGAGCGGCCCCGGCTACTAGCAGACATCGGGCGCGAGTTGCTAGACCGAGGCTTCACCCCGCCGGAAATCGCCGCCATGTCCGGATATGCAGCAAAAGCCGCCGACAACCCGTTCCTCAGCCAAGGCCCGCATCTGCGGGTCGTCTGAACGCAGCCAGTTCATGCCTCATGCCCGGGCACATCGGCCCATCTGGTCAGCGCGTGGTCGACCTCATTGGACGGGGCCTGGCCGGATACGTGACTCTCAGGTAGAGCTCTCCCTCGAACGGTCTCGCCACCCGGCAACACGGGACCGGCACTCGCCCGACGGCCGGTGCGGGGATCCGGGTCGCTCTGCGTTCGTCCTACACGGACTCGGCAGCTCCCAGGCGGGAGGCTTCGGCGTTCAGTAGTCGGGCCGGGGTGTCGGGATCGTCGATGGTCACTACGAACACCTTTCCGTCGTGGAGGTCGAGGCGGATGCCGGGGCCGGCGCGCAGGACCACGGCGGCACGGTTCATGAGGGTCAGGTTGCCCCGGTATCCCCATCCGCCCCATTCGGTGGGGTGGACGGTTATGGCCTGGGCGGTTGCGATACGGCGTCGGGGCACCGACGTGCCGGGCCATCCGAGGAAGCCGTAACGGACCTGCAGTCCCGATCGGTCGGCGGTGACGCGGATGCGGCTGAAGGTGGTGGTGGCGATCCCGGGGACCACCAGGACCAGCGCGAACCATGGTTCCACCACCTGCGTGAGGCCCAGGGCTACGAGCAGGACGACCGGGCCCAGCAGCAGTGGCCACCTGGCGGACAGGGTGGCGGTCCAGAACGCCCGCTCGCCGGGAGCGAGGTCCAAGGCCGGTGGGGTGGCGCCGGCGCCGGCATCGCTGCTGGCCGGGAGGGACGAGGCGATCCGCGCCGCCGCGCTGCCCACGATCAGGCTGCCGGCGATCCAAAAGATCAAGACCCAGAGGGGTAGCGACGCGTCCTGCCATCGGTCCAGTCCTCGCTGGCCGACAGCGGTGGTGGCGAGGATTCCCGAGGCGAGCGCCACGAAGAACGCACCGACGAACGAGACGGTCGGCGCGACCATCGGCTGGAACGGCCGCCGTATGAGGGCGATGGCCGCGCACATCACCCATCCGAGCACCATGAGCGTCCCGACGAAGATGAGGAACTGCCCGGTTGTCATCGAGCCGTCCGCCCCTCCGACGATGGAGTAGTGACTCGCCACCCGATCCGGGAGGTCGGATCGGTAGGCCAGGTACGGGCCGAGGCCCAGGGCCGCCACCGCAGCAGGGATGCCGGCACCGAGGACCGCCCTTCGTGTCCGTTCGTTCATAGTTGCACCTCTACCAGTCGAAGGATCTCGCTGTTGCCCAGGCCGGCGCGGCGCGCTTCTTTGACCAGCCTGCGGGCGAGTTCGACCTGCCGGGTCGCCGACTTGGCGTCCCTCGCCACCGATGTACCCCGGCCTCTGCGGACCTCCAGCAAGCCCTCGTCGCGCAACGTCTGGAACGCCCGGAGAACCGTATGCATGTTCACTCCCAGGCCCTGCGCCAGATCACGCGCCGGAGGCAGTTTCTCGCCCTCCGCCAGCTCCTGGGCGGCGATGCCACGACGTATCTGACCGGCCAACTGTTCATGGAGGGGCTGCGTGGACTGTGCGTCGATCTTCCAGAGCATAGTTCTATTATAACTAGAACTATACCTATAGCAACTGTGCTGGTAGGTCTTCGCACACCCCGGCGGGTTCAGATGGAGCTTGGGCACATTTGCCCGCGGGTCCGGACTGATAAGGACGTCGGTGGTGACGCTGACCACGCGTCCGTCGAAACACTTCGGCTGTTTCCGACAGTCTCCTTCGTGGCTAGTGGTTCTCGGACGGAGCGGTGTGGTTCCTGTCACAAGACCTCGTTACATTTCCTGAGAAGACGAGCGAGGTTGACCTGCCACAGATAGAACGCACAGCTTTGTCGCTGCTGCGGAAGCTCACGGATGACGCTGGTGCGGTATTCCGTCCGCACCAGTGGGAGGCGATCCAGGCTCTGGTACGGGACCGTAGGAGGGTACTGCTCGTGCAGCGGACCGGATGGGGGAAGAGCGCCGTCTATTTCATCGCCACCAGGTTGCTGCGCGATGAGGGTGCCGGACCGACGATGCTGGTGTCTCCTCTGCTGGCGCTCATGCGCAACCAGATCGAGGCGGCCGAGCGTATGGGAATACGGGCTGCGACCATCAACAGCGCGAATCGAGACGAGTGGGACCAGGTCGAAGAGGACGTCAAGAGCGGCCGGGTCGATCTTCTTCTCATCTCGCCGGAACGGCTTGCCAACCAAAAGTTCCGCTCTGGACGGCACAGCGGTCTTCTGGTGGTGGATGAAGCCCACTGCATCTCCGACTGGGGCCACGACTTCAGACCCGACTACCGCAGGATCGTCCGGGTTCTGGACCTGCTGCCACGCGGAGTGCCGGTGCTGTGTTGTACCGCCACCGCTAATGACCGGGTTGTCGAGGATGTGATGGATCAGTTGGGTTCGGAGCTCGTACCGCTAAGGGGCTCGTTGGGGCGTGAAGGACTCAGGCTGCACGTGCTTGCCATGCCCTCGCAAAGGGAGCGCATGGCCTGGCTTGCCGGCGTCATACCCCGCCTGGAGGGTACCGGCGTCGTCTACTGCCTGACCATCCGCGACACCATCCAGTTAGCGGCATGGCTGCAATCGAGAGGAATCGATGCGGTTGCGTATAGCGGGAATACGGATCCGGATGCAAGGCTCGCCATCGAAGGGGAGCTCCTGGACAACCGGCGGAAGGTGGTGGTGGCCACCTCGGCCCTCGGCATGGGATTCGACAAACCGGACCTTGCCTTCGTGATCCACTACCAGTCGCCCGGATCGCCGATCACGTATTACCAGCAGGTCGCACGAGCAGGTCGGAAACTCGACAGGTCATGGGGCATCCTCCTGAACGGATCCGAGGACCGGCAGATACAGGACTATTTCATCGCAGCGGCGTTCCCACCCCCCGATCTTGCGACGCGGGTGGCAGCGCTTCTCCGGGACCGAGCCGTGCCGATGTCTTCGACGGAGTTACTAGGGGAGATCAACGTCCGACCGGGTCAGCTGAGTAAGTTGCTCAAGGTACTGGAGGTTGAAGGGGCCGTCGAGCGGGTCGGTGGTCGCTGGCGGCGCACGTTGCGGCCGTGGGCGTATGACCGTGATCGGGTGGAGGCGGTGACGGCGCTGCGTAGGGTCGAGCAAAGACAGATGCAGGACTACCTATCCACCGACCGATGCCGTATGGCGCTCCTGCGGTCGTACCTCGACGACGCCTCATCGGGACCATGCGGGATCTGCGACGTCTGTAGCGGCGACCGCATCCAGCTCGATCTCGATCCCGAAGAAATCGAGCAGGCGGAGAGGCACGTACGCGCAGCGGAACACCCGATCGAGCCCCGCAAGAGGTTCCCGGGCTCGGGGAATATCAAACTCGACCGGCGCCTGGAGGTTGGTCGCGCCCTCTCCGCGTGGGGCGGCGGAGGCTGGTCTGATCTGGTCCGCCGTGGGAAGCAGGTGGATGGCTGCTTCGATGATCGGTTGGTCGCCGCCGCGGCACAACTGATCCGGCAAACCCGGTGGTCCGACGGACCCCCGGAGTGGGTCACCTTCGTTCCTTCGCTACGTAGTCCGGATCTGGTGGCACACTTCGCTAGGCGCTTGGCGGCATCCCTGGGCCTGGCGTGCGAAGATGTGGTGGCCAAGGTCCGGGAAACCCGCCCGCAGAAGTCGATGCAGAACAGCGAGCAACAGTACGACAACATCCGCGGTGCCTTTACCGTTCGCTCACAGGTCCATCGGGGACCCATGTTGCTGGTGGATGACATCGTGGATTCACGCTGGACGATGACGGCCATCGGCTGGTTGCTACGAGAAGCGGGGTCGGGGCCGGTCTATCCGTTCGCTCTCGCCGACACCGCGGGGAGGTCGGTGTGATGCGCAACGACGACTCGCTGGCGACCATCCTCCTGGTGAGCAGGATCGCGCCGGACGGTGTGGCGCCGCTCACAGCTTCACAGTTCTGGCGCCTGGTCGATCAGTCCGGCGATCCGGGTGATCTGCTCGGACGGACCGAGGGCGATCTGGTCGGCTCCGGGTTGGCCGAGGACATGGCGACCCGGGTGGTCGGGCTGCTCTCGCGGGCTACTGCCTTGGCTTTCGAGTTGGACCGGCTCGACCAGTCCGGGGTCGTAACGCTGACGCCGTTCGACGAGGGCTACCCGCAGGGGTTGCATGGAAGGCTCGGATCGAAGAGGCCGGCGATCCTCCATGCTGCCGGCGCCCTCGAACTGCTCGATCAGCCGGGGGTCGGTGTCGTAGGAAGCCGCAACGTGAGCGCGGAGGGAGCGGAAGTCGCCGGGGCGCTAGGGCGGCAGGCAGCTTCACTCGGGCTTCCCCTCATCTCGGGTGCGGCGCGGGGAGTCGACCAGCTGGCGATGAACGCGGCATTTGAGGCCGGAGGAACCGTGGTCGGGCTCCCGGCCCAATCGCTCATCCGGACGCTGAGGTCTCCCGGCGTCCGGCGTGCTGTCCACGACGGGCGGACCGTGATGTGCTCCCCCTACGCACCGGACTCCCCCTTCACGGTCGGCAAGGCAATGGGCCGGAACAAGCTCATCTACGCCCTCTCAGATGTGACGGTGGCGGTCGCCTCCGACAACGGCTCGGGCGGAACCTGGTCAGGCGCCACCGAGGCCCTCAAAGGCGATTACGGCCGGGTGGCGGTATGGAGAGGACCCGGGGAGGGACCCGGCAACGAGCCGCTCGAGCACAAGGGCGCCATACCCCTGACCGACGCATCGGATCTCGACAGCATTCTGAGCGGTGCTCGATCCGAGCATGATCAGGACTCGCCTCCAAGGCAGGCTGCCCTCTTCTGATTGCCGTTGTCCGCGACGATCTCCGCGTCCAACGGGCCAGCACTTGGTATACTCTACGGTATGCCTGAATCGACTACCATCAAGGTCTCGGTCCAGACTCGGGATGCCCTCCGTGAACTCGCTCATCGTGAGGGGCTCACCTTCGACGCACAGATCGCGAAGCTGGTGCGACGGGAGCGTCGTCGTATCATCGGTGCTCAACTCGCAAGCGCTCCACTCGATGCCGACGACAAGGCCGTGCTCGATGCGTCTGCGAGCGATGTCGCTGATGCGAGCGGGTGATGTCGTCCGCTGCGACTTCGGGACGCCGTCGCGGGGCGAGCCGGGCTTCGTCCGACCGGCCGTTGTCGTCACTTCCGATGACGTGCTCGAGTTCCGGCAACACGCGATCGTGGTCGTACCCTGCATGACTACGAGGCGAGGATGGTTGAGCGAGGTTGACATCGCCGGCTTCGGCGTCGCCCAGGCGCACCTACCGACGACTATCGGCGTTGACCGCGTTGTCGACACGACGGGCACGAACATCGGACCCGTCGCGTTGCAACAGATTCGAGAGCTCGTCGCCGACTTGATCGGACTCTGAACCGGCTACACGGCGGCCCACATCCCAAGGTGCTACTGGTGGGTGTCAACGGTTGCACGGAGCTGCCGTCTTGATCTGGGTCTTAGGCGGGTAGTTCGGAGCGATTGGAGACCGGTCTCGGCTGCGGACACCTGCGGTGCCCAGACGGTACCGGTCTCTGTACCCAACCTCTCGGATAGGGCGCAGGACCACGGCCTGCTGTTCGGTGGTGGGTTCAGTTGCCTTGCTGGTCGTCCTCGGATGCGTCGGGAGGTTCGGTGTCCGTGAGACCGTGCAAGGCGGCCAGTTCCTTGGCGACCAGGCGCACTATCAGGTCGTCCAGGGACAGTTCCTCGTAGTCGCGCTGGCCGATGTCGCTGGCTCCGCCGGTGGCGCGGCCTCCGGCGCCGTAGGTCAGGAACACGTAGCGGGCGCCGGTGAACTGTGCGAATTGGCGGAACACGAACTCGGCCTGATCGTCGGTGCCGGACGACGACACAGGGAAGATCTTGATGCCCCGCCGGGCCGCTTCCCGTATCGAGTCGGTGTAGGGCACCGGCACCTGTCGCAGCACCTGAGGGGGAGCGTCGGCCACCAGGAAGACCAACTGGACCGTCTCGGAGGCGGGGCGCCACGAAGGTTGGGACAGAGCGTCGGCGAGCGCTTCGTCGAGGGCTTCCGGATAGTCGTCGCCGCCATAGGCCACGACCTCGGCGAGTGCTCCGGCGAAGGCCTGGATGTCCGGGGTCAGGTCGAACGTCGCGGTCAGGTATTCGTCGAACTCGTCGCGGTACAGGGTCATGCCCAGGCGGACGTCCACATCACCGGGTAGCTGGTGGATGCGGTGGGCCACCTCGTCGATGGTGATCTTGAGTTGGTATATCTCATCGTCCATCGAGCCGGTGGAGTCGAGCAGGAAAAGGACGTCGAGGGCAACGGTCTCACCGGCCGCGGTGGGCAGGGAAGTCTCGAGGGCGACGCTCTGGCCTCGCTCGGCTGTCGTGGTCGCTCCTCCGGCGGACACTGCGAACGGCCCGTCACCCAACTCGTAGGCCTCCGGGTGGAAGCGGATCGTGCCGTCGGCGGTGGTCCTAAGGCCCACCCCTACCTGGCCGGCGGCCACCAGGACCTCGGCGCCGGCCACCGGAAGGCCGCCTGCGCCGGTCACCGTCACAACGATGCGTCCGGTGGGGTCGAGGTCGCGGACCTGGATACCGAGGCCGAAGAAAACCGAGCGGTAGGCCAGGTAGTCCTCGAAGCGTTCGTTGTCGTCGATCGACCCGCCGGTGAGCCTCGTCTGGAGTTGTTCCGATTCGTGGACCACCTCGTCGATCACCTCATCCGATGCTTCGATCGTGGGGGCGGGGGCCTCGGTGGTGGCAGTCCCGGGGTCGGCGGCTGCGGCGCTACCAGCCTCCTCAGCTGCCATCTCGGCGGCATCTGCCGCCATCTCGCCTTCTGCCATCGCCTCTAGTTCGACGGCGACATCTTCGGACACTTCGTCCCAGTCGGGCTCGCCTTCGATCCATCCGTCATCGGCACTCGGAGTGGTTCCGCCCTCGTCGGATGGTTCGGGTGCGAACTCGACCGACGGTGCCGCTGTCACCACGGGGGCAACAGTCGTCTCCGGCGGGGCAACGGTCGCCGCAACGGTGTTGTCGGGGCTTTCGGAGCTGCAGGCGGTCGCCAGGAGGGCGACGACCGCCACCAGCACTATCAGGGTTGGGTGGGGGCATGTATGCTCATCATGGTCCTATAACGACGCCGGCCCGCTCCAAGGTTCCCGGACCGTCGGATCCCCGCGGATTCCCGGCACGGCGCCCTTCCCCGAGCTACGGACCCTAAGCCGGATCCCCGGGATCTGGGTATTGTCAGGCGGGAGCAGGGAATCCGAGTGATCGAAGAGTGGGGAAATCGATGACCGTCAACACACGGCCAGTCCGGCGGGGCGGGAGCACTCGATGGACGGTCGGTAAACGATCACTTCCGGGGCGTCGCTCGGTCTTGGCGGCCGTCCTGGTCGGGGTGTTCCTGGCGGGTTGTTCGGGGGGCGAGGACGGCGAGTACCCGGCTGCTGACGCCTCTGGCTCCCAGACGGTCGAGGTTTCCGTTCCCGACCTCTCGGATGTGGCTCGCCAGGGCGCCGAACTGTTCGCATCCAACTGCTCGGAGTGCCATGGTCCCTCCGCGGGCGGGTCGTCGCAGGGTCCGCCGCTGGTAGACAAGATCTACGAGCCGGGCCACCACGCGGACTTCAGCTTCATCCGTGCTGTCGAGGTGGGATCGGCCCAGCACCACTGGAGCTTCGGGGACATGGAGCCGGTGCCGGGCCTGTCACCCGAGGACGTGAACAACATCATCTGCTACGTGCGGGAGTTGCAATACGCCAACGGCATCTTCACGGATGCGGGCGGCTTGAGCGCCTGCGAGGCCTGAGACCGACCGGGGGAACAGCTATCGGCAAGCGTTGCCAGGTAGGCCACAAGCAACAGCTTGCCAACAGAGCACCCTACACTCGCCGGGTGCTCCGGAGGCTGATGCTCGCAGCGGTTCTGGCGGGTTTGATCCCTGCTGCAGCCGCCAGTGCCCACGACACCCCCGGGTTCGATTTCGAGGGGGCGGGATACGGGCACGGTGTGGGTATGGGTCAGTGGGGCGCTCTGGGCCAAGCCCTCGCCGATCCGGCCAAGCCGGGCGAGGACATCGCCGCCTACTACTTCCCGGGTTCCGAACCGGCGAGGATGCGGGACCTCTCCCTGCCCAACGATCTCCTGTACTCGCTCGACAACCCGCTGTGGATCAATCTGGGTTCCCAGATCACCCTGCTCGAGTTCACCGCCGTGGGCGGCCCTCTCGACCTGTGCCTGGAGGGCGACGGGGAGGGGCCGTGTCCGAAGCCGCAGCATCCCCAGGCGGGGGAGCGGTGGGAGTTCCGCCGCATCGCGCGCGGCGAGTGCGGCTTCTTCCACGGAGGCGTGCTCCAGGGAACGGCCGGAAGCTGCCGGGCGTCCATCTCGTGGCCCGACGCGGACGGGGTCCGGCTACGCCACGGTGAGAGCAGGGCCAAGCTGTGCGCCTCCCGATCCGGCGAGATCTGCGAATACCGCCATGGGGAGCTGAAGATACGGGACGACCCGGTGGAGGTGGGGTTCCACGTGGTCCTGGCGATCGGGCTCGAGGACTACCTCAGAGGGGTTGCCGAGGTGCTGGACCACTGGGCGGCGCCGGGGGTGAACGAGGCCCAGGCCGTCACGTCCCGCTCCTACGCGGCCTACAAGTTCTTCCATTGGGAGACCAGGCCGCGCCCCGCCAATCCTGACGAGGATCCCGGAATCAGCGCCGCCCGAAAGGACAGTTGCTGGTGCCACCTCTACGACAGCTGGAGGGACATCAACTACATCGGCTGGGCCAAGGAGACGCGGTCCAACGGGCAGCCTTGGCTCGACGGTGTGGAGAGCACCAGGGACCGGGTGCTCACCTACTTCGGAGTCGACTGGGAGAAGTACACGAAGGCGGGGATCGTGCAGACGTTCTTCTCCGCCTCGTCCGGCGGGATCACCCGCACCAACGTGTACGGGTTCTTCACCGAGCGGGACGGCAACACACCGGGAACGGAGTGGCCCTACCTCACTCCGGTCTGGGACCCGTGGGACGTGGACCCGGCGGTGGGCAACCCGAACGCCTCCTGGGAGGAACGGGTGAGCGCCGCCACGCTGGCCAGCTGGCTGGGTTGGGAGGACGTGACCGAAGCGGTCCTGGTCGACAGGGAGTCCCTGTCATCGCCTGCGCGGGTCCTGTTCCGAGGTGTCCGCGGCGGCGAACCCGTTTCGGTGACCGTCGCCGGGGCCGCGTTCCGGACCGCCCTCGGTCTGAAGTCCTCGAACATCACGGCCATCGACGGCGTAGCTCCTCCACCGGCCGAGGACCCGGAGGAACCGGCCCCGGGCGACGACACCGGCGGGGAGGAACCTGAAGAACCGTCCGGATCCGGCGCCTTCGAAGACGATGACGGCAAGGTCCACGAAGCCTCCATCGACCGGTTGGCGGCGGCGGGTGTCCTGGAGGGCACCGTGTGCGCCGAGGGGCTTTTCTGCCCCGATGACCCTCTCCCGCGCTGGATCATGGCGGTGTGGATGGTCCGGGTGCTCGACCAGGGTGTTGAGCCTCCCGATGCCGGGACGCGGTTCGACGATGTCGATCCCGGTGAGTGGTGGGCGAAGTATGTGGAGCGTCTCGCCGATCTCGAGGTGACCAAGGGATGCGGCTCCGATCCGCCGCGGTTCTGCCCGGACCAGGCCGTGAGCCGGGCACAGATGGCCAGCTTCCTGGTGAGGGCTTTCGATCTGGAACCTGCCGAGTCGGCAGGGTTCGCCGATACCGGGGGCACCCACGAGGCCAATATCGATGCCCTGGCGGCAGCCGGTATCACCAAGGGGTGCGACACCGATCCCCTGCGGTTCTGCCCGGACCAGCCTGTGACCCGGGCCCAGATGGCCTCCCTCCTGGTGCGCGCCCTCGACCGCCTATTCGATCCGGTCGTCTAGTCAGTCCGACTCTGTGATCGTTACCGAGTTGATCGTTATGTCGGTGAGCGGGCGGTCGTTACGGCCGGTCCTGACCTTCTGCATGGCGTCTACCACATCCAGTCCCTCGACCACCTTGCCGAACAGCGAGTACAAGGGCGGCAGGCGGGTGCCGTCGGAGCCGCTGATGATGAAGAACTGGCTGCCGTTGGTGTTGGGCCCCGAGTTGGCCATGGCCAGCGAGCCGAGTTCGTAGCCGCCCGGCTGGGGCAGCTCGTCGGCGAAGCGGTAGCCGGGACCGCCCCGGCCCGTGCCGGTGGGGTCGCCGCCCTGGCAGACGAAGCCCTTGATGATGCGGTGGAAGATCACGTTCTCGTAGTAGTGGTAGCGGGCCAGCACCACGAAGTTGTTCACGGTACGGGGAGCTGCTGCGGCGTCGAGGCCGATGGTGATCGACCCCATCGACGTGTCGATCACCGCGGTGTAGCTCTTGGCGGGGTCGATGCACATCGGGGGTGGCTTCGGGAACTGGCGCTGGACGGGACTCGAACCGTCCGCCGCGGGGCACGGGATATCGGTCACTGCGGACTCCTCAACTGTTCTGTCATGGCGGAAGGGGACCGGGTAACCCTACCCGTGGCGATCGACCGGGGAGATCGCCATCTACGGCTGGCGCCTGAAGCCGTATGAGATCACCCTGGACGGTGCGCCGATCGACCGGAGTGTGATCGCAGCGGCGAACGCCTACCTGGCCGACACTCTTCCCACGTCCGGTCCTGATGGCGGTGTCGGTTTCTTGATCGTCCACCACGGCAGCGAACAAGTTTGGATCCTGGCTGACCTCTGGAACGGCGACATGGTTTGCCAGCACACCTCCTGCGCCGACCTCGACAACCCGACCCGATTCCGGCCCGTTCCGGCTGGGGGTCCCACAGCGTGCGTTTGGGAGCTCGCCGTGCATGCACATGAACGTGACGCCTACATCGAGCATGTCCTCGACCCGGCAAACGGTCCGGACATCGATATTTACCTTGCCGACACGATCACCATCGGAGCCGTCACCGTCCCGACCTGATCATCCCTACAGCCAAAGGGGCTGGGCGGTTGCGGACAGTGTCCGCGGCGGCCTGCCGATGGTTGACATCGGCGCAGGCCCTTCCTTACGGTGCCAAGCGTGGCGCCCGCCGCAGCCACGGGGGAGAGAACCTTTGTCGTTCAGGCTTTCCAGATCTTTGAAGGGCAGCGCTTCCGGTATCGCTCGGACTTTTCGCGAATACGAGAAACGATCCCGGGCGGCCGGGCGCGGCAAACGGGAACAGACGGCGAGCGACTACAGGGAGATCACCAACCTGTACTACGACGTGGCCACCGACTTTTACGAGTTCGGTTGGGGCCGCTCCTTTCACTGCGCCCCGCGTGTCCCCGCAGAGAGCTTCAAGGCGTCGCTCGCCCGCCACGAGCACTACCTGGCGCACAAGCTCGGGATGGTCGTCGCCGACCTCGGCTGCGGCATCGGCGGGCCGTTGGTGGAGATCGCCCGTTTCTCCGGTGCCAAGATCGTGGGCGTGAACAGCAATGCCTACCAGCTCGAACGCGCCCGGAAGTATGCGGAGGAGGCGGAGCTGGCACACCTGGCCGAGTTCATGCACTGCGACTTCCTCGACGTCGACGCTCCGGACGGCTCCTTCGACGCGGTCTACGCCATCGAGGCGACCTGTTGCGCGGCCGACAAGATCAGCATCTACGGTGAGATATTCCGTCTTCTCAAACCGGGCGCCTGCTTCGCCGCCTACGAATACTGAATGACCGAACGCTTCGATTCCCAGGATCCCCACCACCTCGAGGTCAAGGCCGACATCGAGCTGGGAGGAGGCCTGCTCGGCATCGACGACCGGCAAACGGTGGACGACGCGCTCCGGACGGTGGGATTCGAGGTCCTGGAGACAATGGATCTCTCGGTGCAGGCCGGTCCGTCGACTCCCTGGTACCAACCGCTGGTCGGCTCAGGGCTCTCTCTGGCGAGCTTTCGTAGCTCGAGGATCGGACGCTCGGTCACCCGCAATACGCTGAGGCTGCTGGAGGCCCTTCGCATCGCTCCGAAGGGTTCGGTGCAGGTAGGGGAGACCTTGGACCTCTGCGCGGTGGCCATGGTCGAGGCGGGCCGGCTCGGCATCTTCACGCCGATGTACCTCATCCACGCCCGCAAACCGGCATAAGACCGACCAGCTTCCACCCACCCACCCGGCCGCCGAGTCCTCGGTCAGGACTATCCCCTTTGTGGCTTGGACTGCCCCTGAACTAGCTTTGTGGCATGTTGGCCGAGGTTGATAGGGGCCTTCCCGCGGGTGCGGAGTTGGTGATCATCGGCGCCGGGATAGTTGGCGCGTCCACGGCGTTCTGGGCTGCCCGGGCCGGGCTGTCGCCGGTGGTGCTGGAAGCCCGACCCGTTCCTGCCTCGCTCACCACCCCGGCCTCCACCGGGGCCTTCCGGTTGCAGTTCGACAACCTGGAGGAGACCGAGCTGGTGCGGGAGACGGTTGACCTGATCCTGAACTTCGCCGAGGCCACCGGGCAGGACGCGGCGCCGCTGGCCATCACGCAGCCGGGGTACCTCTGGGCCACCACGTCGGAGGGCAAGGCTGTGGAACAGCGCCGGCTGGTGGCTCGCCAGCACTCCTGGGGGCAGACCGACATCGAGCTCCTGACCGGGGACGAGGCCAGGTGCAGGTTCCCCTATCTGAGCGGTGAAGTGGTCAGTGCCCGCTACCGGGCGGATGACGGCTTCACCGACCCCAGGGCCCTGACCCTGGGGCTGTTACGGGCGTCGCGCGCTCCTCTCCACGTTTCGTGCCGGGTGGTGTCACTACGCGAACGTCCCTCGGGAGGCTTTGACGTCGGCACGAACAGGGGTCACATCCGGGCCGGACAGGTGGTGATAGCCGCCGGACCCTTCACCGCCGCGCTGGCCGCTCTCCTCGGGGTGGAATTGCCGCTGGAGGTCAAGCCGCGCCACAAGGTGGTGGTGCCCGATCTGGAGCGGGTTCCGCCTGACGCTCCCATGACCATCGATGACGACACGGGCACGCATTGGCGTCCTGCCCTCGCGGGTGCCGCGCTGCTGGACGCCGCGCCGAGAGGGCCTGGGAGGGCGCCCGTGGAGGACGTCCCTCCCAGCTCCGGCATGGCGTTCCGGGTGCTGGATCCCTCCAGCCCGGAGGCGGCCGCCCGGATCAGTCCCTTCTGGGGCGAGGCCTGGGAGGCGGGGGAGCTTTCCTGGATGGTCCACTCCGGGCAGTACGTGATGAGTCCCGACCATCGCCCCCTGATCGGCCAGGCATCCATCGACGGATTGTGGGTCAACAGCGGTTACTCGGGCCACGGCATCATGTGCTCCCCGGCGGGGGGTCGAATCCTGGCCGACCTGATCACCGGGCGGCTGGAGGACTCACCCTTCGCCCTCGACCGAACCTTCCGGGAGCGAACCCTGGACCAGATCTAGCCGGTCTCGGCCAATGACAGCCCTATACGATGAGCTGCGAACCCGCCGATCCGACCTGCCCTTCCGCCAAGCCAGGGCCCTGCGCAACATCATCGCACACGACTACGGCGATATCGACCACGACCTGCTCCGGGAGACCATGTCAACGAGTGTCCCGCAGTTTGCGGAAGCTCTTGCGGCAATCCCATCTCGCGGCGAATACCAAGGCGACGTGCGCTAACTCGCTCGGTCAGGCCCGTCCCGCGGATGCCGATGGGACCGGGCCTCCGTACCGGGGGTGCCGGTCTGCCTGATCACGGCAGCGATTCAGAAGAGTTCTTCCAGAAGCTGCTCTACGAGGGTCTCGTCGTAGGGGGCGGCTTCGGTCAGCCGGTTGCCGAAGCGGTCGAGGAGCATGAAGTCGGATGTGCTGTTCATCCCGTAGTGCTCCCAGGCGTCGCGTGACTCGCTCCAGAGCGCCGTGAACGTGAGTCCCTTGGTGGCCGCGAATTCCTGCGCGATCTCGAGGGTGCCGACCCCGCCGACGCCGATGACTGTGAGGCGGTTGGAGTTCTGCCGAGCGAACCGCTCGATGCCCGGTGCTTCTGCCCGGCATGTCTCTCAGAAGGGGGACCAGAACCAGAACATCAAGGGTTTGTCGCCCTTGACCACTGATCGCAGGCTGACCAGCGCTCCGGTTGCAGCGTCGAACATCTCGATGTCCGGCACGTCATCGGAGATCTCCACTGCGGTCGGCGCCCCGGTGGTCGTCGTTACCGCTACCTCCGTGGTTGTGACCAGCGGCTCCGTGGTGGTCGTTGCCGGTACGTCTGTAGTTGTGACGAGCGGCGCCGTCGTGGTTGTGGTCTCGGCTGGCGCGGTCGTGGTGGTGGAGGGCTCGGTGGTGG
>JAGWAN010000027.1 GCA_021296345.1 Acidimicrobiia bacterium
TATGTCGAGCAGGCGCGGGTTGGTGAGCAGGCGGAAAACCTCCGGTCCGGTGTTCATGGTGTGGCTGCGGTCGAGGTCCTCGAGCAGCGGGAGGGAGATGTCGAGGTGCTGGTAGAGGTCGTACATGTCGTCGAGCTGCTGCATCGCCTCGATGTAGCACTCCGAGAAGGTGGTCCCGGTGAGAGGCGGCAGTTTTCCTTGGAAGGCCAGGTCGGCCGAAACCCGATCGACGATTTTCTTGTACTCGGCCTCGAGCGCGGCCAGGTCCTCTTCGGTGAGGACATCTTCGACGATCAGGTATCCGTCCTCGCGGAACCGATCAAGCTGTCCCACCGTGAGCCCGGCCATCCTGTCACCTCCACACCTGCCGGTTAGGCGTTACTCTATATCCGCGCGCGCCGCAATTGGAGTCCGATCGAGAAGGAATCAGAGGCCGGCCCGGCGTAGCCTGGCCGGCGGCGCACCCGGGTTCATGCCGGAAGCTCCTGGCTTCGATTGGGGTCCTCGACCGGTACGGGAGCATCTGTCACTTACGGTGTGGGGTACTCTTCTGGGGCCGGGGCGGGCGAGGCGGCCCCTTGGTGCCTCGAGCCGGGTCACAGGAGGGCCGCGGCGCCTCCCGGCTGCGTACGGAGGAGGAAAAGAAGATGGTCCGGATGACCGCTAGCGAGGCATTTGTCGAGACCCTCGCCGCCCAGGGAGTGACCGACGTGTTCGGCATCGTCGGGTCGGCCTTCATGGAAGCTCTTGACATCTTCGAGCCGGCCGGGATCAGGTTCTGGCCGGTGGCCCACGAGCAGAACGCCGCCCACATGGCCGACGGATACAGCCGGGTCTCGAACCGGCACGGGGTCTGCATCGGCCAGAACGGTCCGGGCATTACCAACTTCGTAACGGCCATCGCCGCTGCGTACTGGGCCCATTCACCCGTGGTCGCCATAACGCCGCAAGCCGGCTCCATGGGGGAAGGTTTGGGAGGCTTCCAGGAGACGGACCAGATGCCGATCTTCTCGAAGATCACCAAGTACCAGGTGGAGGTCAAGAGGTTCGAGCGGATCGCGGAGCTCACGCATCGGTCCTTCACGCTGGCGATGGCGGAGCGGGGCCCGGTGCAGATCAACATCCCGCGCGACTACTTCTACGGGGAAGCCGACTTCGACATCAGAGAGCCCCTCGTGATAGAGCGCTCCTCGGGCGGGTCGGACGGCCTGGCCGCCGCCACGCGGTTGCTGGCAGGGGCCCGCTTCCCGGTGCTGATGGTGGGAGGGGGCGTCGTGATGGGGGGCGGGCAGGCCGAAGCCGTGGGCCTGGCAGAACTGCTGGGCGCGCCCGCGATCTGCTCGTACCTTCACAACGACGCCTTCCCGGCCGGGCACGATCTGGCCTGCGGGCCGATCGGCTACCAGGGCTCCAAGGCGGCGATGCGCCTCGTTGCACAGGCCGACGTGATCCTGGCGCTGGGCACCCGGCTGGGACCCTTCGGCACGTTGCCCCAGTACGGCATCGAGTACTGGCCCGAGGACGCCCGGATCATCCAGGTCGATGCCGACCACCGGACGCTGGGTCTGGTGAAGCCGGCCGAGGTGGCGATACACGGCGACGCCGCGGCCGTTGCCGCCGAGTTGGCGCGGAGGCTGGCGGGCGTGGATCTGGCGTGCGCGGCGACCCGCGACCACCGGATGGCCCGGATCCGGGCGGAGAAGGAGGCCTGGTCACGGGAACTGGACTCGATCTCCTCCTCGCAGGATGTCCCCATCGCGCCCCGCACCGCCCTGCGCGAGCTGGAACTGGCCATGCCGGTCGACTCCATGGTCACAACCGACATCGGGAACATCTGCTCCGTGGCCAATTCGTACCTGAGCTTCGACCGGCCCAACAGCATGTTCGCGGCAATGATGTTTGGGAACTGCGGCTACGCATTCCCCACCGCGATGGGGGCGAAAGTGGCCGCGCCGGAACGGCCCGCCATCGCCTACGTGGGGGACGGCGCCTGGGGGATGAGCTTGGCAGAGGTCATGACCTGCGTACGGGAGAACATCCCGGTGGTGGCCTGCGTGTTCAACAACGGGCAGTGGGGCGCCGAGAAGCGCAACCAGATCGACTTCTACGACGACCGCTACGTGGCGACCATGCTCGAGAACCCGAGCTTCGCGGCCATCGCCCGCGCCATGGGGGCCGAGGGCGAGGTTGTCTCGAAGCCGGCAGAGGTCGGTGACGCTCTGCGGGCGGCCGTCGAATCGGAGCGGCCCACTGTGCTCGAGATCCAGGTGAGCCGGGAGCTGGGCGAGCCCTTCCGTAGGGACGCCCTGCAGAAGCCCGTCCGGCTGCTGGAGAAGTACGCCAAGTACAGCAGCGAGTAGACCGACAGCGTGCGAACGCAATCCGGGCGGGATGGGACGGTCTATGGCGCGGGCCGGGTCTCAGCAACCGGTGTCGACGTCTCGAACCGCCCCGCGACGGGCCTGGTAGACACCCGTCTCGAGGCCGCATACCGCGAGATGGCGGCTGACGAAGCCCGGAAGTCCGAGGCCCTGGCATGGTCCGAAGGACTGATAGGTGATGCGGCCGATGGACCGCGGTGATGTCTGGTGGGTGACGTTCGATCCAGCACGTGAGGCGAGACCCTCAAAACACGTTTGTCGACTAGACCTGTAGGCCGGTCCACGCGGTAGCACACACGAGTGCCGCAGGCGTCAACACATCATGCAGTCGCGTGGTTCGGACCATTACGCTTGGGGCAGATGCGACGGCCTCCTATTCGCCTGCTGGATGTGGGCGGAACTCCTTCCGAGATGGGTCACATCCACGGCAGCACCTATGCGGCGGAGATCCGCGAGTACACCGAGGAACGGATCGGGCTGGTGATGTCCGGCTTGTGGACCGGGGCCCCTCTCCCCAGGGGGACGGTTCTCGACCTCGCCGAGGCCTGCCTCGAAGCCCACCGGTGCCAGTCCGCCGTCCTGCACGAAGAGATGTCCGCCATGGCCGGCGCTGCCGGGATCAGCTTGGCCGAGGCGGTCGTGGTGGGCGGTTTCACCGACTTCGTGGATACCGTGCGGGCACACCTCGGTCGTGGCGTCCCCGCCGCGCCGATGGCGGAGGATGACTGTACGGCCTTCATAGTCCCTGACAGCCGGGCCGGTGGCGCCGGATTCTACGGGCAGACCTGGGACATGCACGCCTCGGCCACCGACCACGTCGTCCTGATGCGTACCAGACCAGACGAAGGGCCGCGTGCCCTGATCTTCAGCACCGTGGGATGCCTCGGGCAGATCGGGATGAACGATCGAGGCCTGTGCGTGGGCATCACCAACCTGGCCGCCTCCGACGGGCAGGTCGGTGTCACGTGGCCGACCGTCGTCCGCGACGCTTTGTCGGCCGGAAACGCCCCGGCGGCCCGAGATGTCATCCTGGAAGCGGATCTCGCCGGAGGCCACAACTACATGATCTTCGACGCGGACGGGGTGGGTTTCAACATCGAAGCCATGCCCGGCGTCCGGTCGGTGACCACCTTGTCCGCCGAACCGCTGGTCCATACCAACCACACCACCGGCGAAGCCACCCGGGCGGTCGAGAGCGAGCGGCCGCCCGAGTTGGCGGACAGCTCCCATCGGCGGCTCGACGTGGCCGCCGGTCACCTCGACCGAGAGGTCCTTACCGAAGAGGACCTGATGGACCTCACCCGCGGTGGGGTGTGCCAGGTGGCCACGCCGCCCTACGACCTGGAGACGTCGGGGGCTACCGTTATGCGACCCAGGACCAGGGACTTCTGGGCCGTGTGGGGCCTCCCCAGCATGAACGACTTCGTACCCATCGAATTCCTTTGACCACGGAAGGGCCGGCATGCCATCAGCGGTTCCAGCCGTAGGGCTCCATCGGATCACCAAGCGCTTCGGTGACGTCGTCGCCGTGGACACTGTGGATCTCGAGATCGCCGACGGCGAGTTCTTCGCCCTGCTCGGCCCGTCCGGATGCGGGAAGACCACCACGCTCCGCCTGATCGCGGGGCTCGAGTTCCCCACCACGGGCCGCCTGCGGATCTTCGGCGATGAGGTGGGCACCTTGCCCCCCAACCGGCGTCCTGTCAATACCGTCTTCCAGAACTACGCCCTCTTTCCCCACATGACCGCCGAGGAGAACGTGGCGTTCGGATTGCGGATGCGCAAGGTATCCAAGGCCGAGATCGAACCTCGCGTGCGGGACGCTATCGCCCTGGTCCACATGGAAGGGATGGAGCAGCGCCGTCCCGACCAGCTGTCGGGTGGCCAGCAGCAAAGGGTGGCGCTGGCCAGGGCGCTGGTCAACAGCCCCAAGGTCCTGCTCCTCGACGAGCCCCTGGGAGCGCTCGACCTCAAGCTTCGCGAAGCCATGCAGCTGGAGCTCAAGGCGCTCCAGCGTGAGGTGGGGATCACGTTCGTGTTCGTAACCCATGATCAGGGGGAGGCTCTGGCCATGAGCGACCGGATCGGGGTGATGGACGGCGGCCGGCTCCTCCAGGTCGGTACGCCCGAGGAGATCTATGCCCGCCCGGCCAATCGCTTCGTGGCCGACTTCATCGGGCATGCCAACCTGCTGGACGGGATGGTCACCGGACCGGATCAGGTCACCCTCACCAACGGCATCACCATCGCCGCCCCCTCCAACATCCAACCCGGAGGCCACGTGGCGGTCACACTGCGCCCGGAGCAGGCCTTGCTGCACCCCTGGGGTGGGGCGCCCGAGCACCACACCTCCGTGGACGGCCAGGTGGAGCAGGTCACCTACCTGGGCAATGCGCTGATCTACCGGGTGTCATTCCAATGGATGCACATCGACGTACGGTCGGAGAACCGGCCGGGCGGGGACCCGGTCAGCGCGGGTGACGAGGTAACCGTGTCCTGGGAACCCTCCTCGGTAGCGGTGGTACAGGACTAGCGGGGTGACCCTGACGGCCCCACCGCTTCCCACCGGCCCCGGACCGGGAGGGGCCGGCACGGGATTGCCGGAGGTCACTCCGGAGTTCGAACGGGCGGCGGCACGAGCCGACTCCCGGCGGGGGTTCCTGATGTCGCTTCCCGCCTACGTCTATCTCGTGCTGTTCTTCACCATCCCGTTCGGGATAGTGGTGGTCTACTCGCTGGCCACCCGCAACACGATCGGCGGGACCGATCTGGCCGGCTGGAATCTCGACTCCTACCGCCGTCTGGCCGAGCCGATCGTCCGTGACATCCTGTTCCGGTCGGTCTGGATCGCAATGCTCACCACCTTGATCTGCCTGGTGGTTGCCTATCCCTTCTCCTACTTCATCGCCACCCGGACGCCCACGATCCGCAACATCCTGCTGGTGTTCGTGATGATCCCGTTCTGGACCAACTTCTTGGTGCGCAACTACGCGTGGCGGGTGATTCTCGGGTCGGACGGCCCCTTCGCAGCCGTCACCGAGGCGCTCGGTGTGGGGCGCCAGGAGATCCTCTTCACCCACTCAGCCGTGATCCTGGGCCTGGTGTACGGGTACCTGCCTTTCATGGTCCTGCCCCTCTACGCAGCGATCGAGCGGATCGACGGGAGCCTCATCGAAGCCGGCCGGGACCTGTACGCGTCCGGCGCCCAGACCTTCTGGCGGGTGCTGCTGCCGCTGTCGATGCCCGGGGTGCTGGCCGGTTCGATCCTGGTGTTCGTGCCCAGCCTGGGCGCCTACGTCACTCCCCAGATCCTGGGAGGCGGCAAGTCCACCATGCTCGGGTCCTACATCGTGGTGCAGTTCCTGACCGCCCGTAACTGGCCTCTCGGGGCATCCCTGTCCTTCGTGCTGATGACCGTGATGCTGACCGCCACGCTGATCTACTTCCGGGCTGGAGGGCGGAAGCTGTGATCCGGGGGAAGCGGCCATGATCGGCGGTACGGCCCGCCCCGGCAGCGTCACCGCGTGGGCACTGTCGGGCACGGCCTGGGTGGTGTACGCCTTCTTCTACGCCCCGATCGTCCTGCTGGTGGTGTTCTCGTTCAGCGACGATCGCAATGTGGGGCGTTGGGGCGGCTTCACCCTGTCCTGGTACGAGCAGTTCATCGACCATTCCCAGCTCCAGAACAGCCTCTGGGTGTCGATCCGGGTGGCCCTGCTGTCCACCGCCATCTCGGTGGTGCTTGGGACGCTGGCCGCGCTGGCTCTGGAGCGGTTCCGGTTCCGGGGACAGCGGGTGTTCGACGCCCTCCTCTACCTGCCGATCATCATCCCCGACGTCACCATGGCGGTGATGATGCTGCTGTTCTTCTCCGAGGGGATCCGCATCGCCGAGCTGCTGTTCGGCCTCGACCTCACCAAGGGTTTCACCACCATCACCATCAGCCACATCGCCTTCAACATCAGCTTCGTGTCGGTGGTGGTGCGGGCCCGGCTGTCGGGCATGAACGAGCAACTGGAGGAAGCCGCCCTCGATCTCTACGCCAACCGGTGGCGGAGCTTCCGATACGTCACCCTGCCGCAGATCGCCCCGGGCATAGCCGGCGGGGCGCTTCTCGCCCTCACCCTGTCGCTCGACGATGTGGTGGTCACCCAGTTCGCGTCCGGACCGGGTTCCACCACCCTGCCGGTGTTCGTGTTCGGCATGATCCGCCGCGGCGTAACCCCGCTCATCAACGCCGTCTCCGTCGTCATGCTGGCGGCGTCGATCGTGCTGGTGATCCTGTCGCTCGTCACCCAACGCCTCCGGACCGGGGAGACCGGCCGGAGCCTGGGGGACCGCCCGCGAAGGCGCTCCGACTCGTCCGTCTAGACGAGAGGCGGTCCAGGCCGACGCATCGAGGACGGTCGAGGCCAGGGTCGGCTCCCGGTTCTGTGGGTCAGGTCTCGTACTTCTTGCCTTCGAAGACCGTTCCCCATATGGGGATGTCGCGGAGGGACTCGACGCCGACCGTGTAAGGGTCTGTCTCGAGGATCGTGAAGTCTGCTCGCTTGCCCCAGCGCAGCGATCCGATCTCGTCCTCGAGCCCGAGCACGTACGCGGCGTTGATGGTTATGGCCCTGATGGCGGCGTCGAGGGAGGCCCGCTCGTTCGGGCCCATCAGCGCACCGGACTCGGTGAGCCGGTTGGCGGCGATCCAGGCGTTGTTCAGCGGTTGCGCCGGCGCCATCGGGAAATCCGAGTGGACGGCGAAGCGCACTCCTGCTCGCTCCAGTGAGCCGAGCCTCGACATCTGGGACGCCCGCTCGTATCCGACCGCGTGGGCGGCAAAGGCTTCGGACAGCTCGTAAACGTAGTAAGCGTTGACCGAGGCGACGCCCCCGACCGCCGCGATGCGGTCAACCTGTTGCGAACTCGAGATGCCTAAGTGCTCGAAGGTGAAGCGATGGTCGAAGCGGGGGCGTTCCCGCAGCAGCTTCTCCAGGGTGGACAGCGCCAGCTCGACGCCGAGGTCTCCGCTGCAGTGCACATGGATCTTCAGTCCGGCGTTCCATAGGATCCGGGCAATCTCCTCGAATCTCTCCGGGGGCGTGATCCACTCGCCGTGACGACCGTCGAGGTGTCCGGGGGGCTTCAGCATCAACAACTCTGCGAAGAACCCGCCGTCAGCGAAGAGCTTGACGTGGTCGCTGAACCGCAGGCGGCGGGTGTTCCGCGATGGATGCGCCAATGCACCTTCGAGGAACTGCCGGTCGGTGCGCGCATTGCCGTCCGGTCCCGCGGTGTAGGGCATCAGCTGGATCCGGAATGGGGTGTCCGGCTGTTCCATCACCGCCTGGAGGTGGGACCATTCCTCCTCGAATCCGTAGAAACCGAACGCGGCGTCGCCAATAGTCGTATGTCCACCCCGGTGGATGACCTGGCGCATCCGGTCGAGCCCACCACGGAACCGCTCCGCCTCCAGGATGAAGCTTCGGAGGTGGCGCAACGCCACTTCCAGGCCCGTTTCGAAGAACCTGCCCGTCTCGAGATCGATCTGGGGGTGGCGGCGTGCAACCGCCGCGTCCAGATCCATCCACCGCAAGCAGGCGTCGTTCACCACCAGCGAGTGGTAGCCGCGATGCCAGACCACGATGGGACGGGTCGTAGATATCTCGTTGAGGGCGCGCCGGTCGATGTCGCCATGCCATATGGGGTGATGGCCGAAGGAGAGCAACGGGTCACCGGGTGCCAGGTCGGCGTCGATCTCGACCAAGCGTGTGCGGAATTGCCCCTCGTCACGCACGGGTCGGATTTCCTCCCAGGGGAGATCCCACCCCACTGCGGTCATGAACTGCATGGGCAGCAGCATGGCGGCCATGGAGGGATGCAGGTGGGGATCGATAAAGCCCGGCATGATGCAGTGGTCTTTGAAGGTGTCGTCAACCTCGTGGTGACGGGCTTCCAGCCACGGCCGCATGGTGTCGAGTGTCCCGACCTCGACAATGCGACCGTCCCGCACCGCGACCGCTTCCGCCACCGGCAGGGACGGTTCCATCGTCCGCACCGATCGCGCCACGAACACAGTTATCTCGGCCATGTGAGCCTCCCATGCCCAGCGGGTGCCGTCACTCCTCACCCGGCAGTCTGAGAATCCTATTTCGCCGGGAGATCGGAGCGCGAGAACGTCTTGCCTGTCGCGGGCGAACCGGCTCGAGGTCCTAGCCGTCCTCGCGTAGCCGTCGCCCGAGGGCTGCCGCAGTTTCGGCGCCGCTCTCGATGGCGCCGTCCATGAACCCGGCCCAGCCTCGGGCGAGGTCCGATCCGGCGAAGTAGAGCCGCCTGTGGGGGACGGAGAAGTCGGAGTAGTAGCGCGCCAGCTGTCCCGGGCGGTAGGTCGTCCACGTCCCCTTGGCGTACGGGTCGGTCGACCAGTTGTGGCTATCACACTTCCGGACGGTCGCCTCAGGGGCGAACTGGCGGATTGCCTGCTGGACCTGCGCCGCATCCGTTCCGTCGATAGCCGAGTCATCCGAACCTATACCCACCAGGAGCCGCCCGCCGTCGAAGTCGGCCTGCTCCGAGACCCAGCAGAGCGGGCCGCCCCAGCCCGAAGCCATCAGGTACTCGGGCACGTTGTCAACCAGGGCATGCAGCTTGACCGCACGACCTGCCAGCCCTTCCCCGGCAAACCTCCTCTTGAGGGAACCGGCCGGTATGGGCAACTCGATGTCCTCCCAGGTGTTGACGGGAGTGGCCAGCAGAGCGAAGCGGGCTTTAAGGGTCTCGCCGCCGGTCGTCTTCCCCACGACATGGTCGCCGGCGTCGACGATCGAGGCGACCGGCGCCGATAACCCGATATCCGCGCCCCCATCCTCGGCGAGGGCCTCGACGAGGCTCGCCGTTCCCTTGGCGAACTTCGTCGCCGGGGCGTCGTCGAGCGTCCAGCATGTGTTGTCGTATCCGGCCACCCAGGTGAGGACCTGCAGCGCCGAAACCGCCGCGGGATCGCAACCGAACGCGAAGGCGGCCCACATCGAGAGGTATTCGGCGACGAGGGGCTGGTCGGCGTAGGGCTCGATCAACTCGGTGAAAGGAATGTCCAGATCGTGGAGATCCGGGCTGTCGAGATCGGATCCGAACGTCACCCGGCGGGACTGATCGACGATGTGATCGAGGGCCTTGTCCAGATCGGGGCGAACGTCAGGGGGTACGGGCTGGTCGGGACGCGCCAGGCTGCGACCGCCAAGCGACACCCGGAAGTCCTGGCCGGCCGGGCTCAGGACGGTGGGTAGGGAGTAGCGTTCGATCTCCCGGGCGATATTGTGTTGAGTCCCCTCGTCGAACCACGCGCCGCCCATCTCGGCGTGGTGGCCCGAGTCGGCAAACCGCTTCCACCATGTCCGCCCACCGAGCCGGTCGCGTGCCTCTAGCAAGAGAACCCGGTATCCACCATGAGCCAGATCGCGGGCGGCTGTCAGGCCGGCGATGCCTCCACCGATAACGAGCACATCATGCATGAAGTTCGCCTTCCACCCTACGGTCTCGTCCAAAGCCTATCCGGCCACGCGCCGGTGGGTCGGCAACCGTCCGGGCAATCGGATGGGCACCAGAATTACGCCGCCGGCGCCCGCCTTGTCGCCGGAGCGTCGATACAATCTCCCTGAGCCTTCTCGACGCGAGCCGCCAATCAGAGGGGTGAGCCCGGGGGCTTCGGAGTCACGAGCGAGAACACAGAACGATGCTGCCATGAGACCTACCCCGACACGCCGCCTGCTCGCCGTGGTGGCGGCTATGACGCTCCTGGCCGCTGCCTGCGCGGAAGACGGCGGAGAGTCCGCCGCCGCGGATTGCGACGTGGGCCAGACCGATGGTGACCTGAACCTGTACAACTGGGCCGAGTACATCGATCCGGACCTGGTGGACGCCTTCGCGGCCGAGCACGGCATCGAGATGACCGTGGACGTCTACGACTCCAACGAGGCCATGCAGCCGATCATCTCGGCGGGCAACTCGGGATACGACCTGATCGTCCCCTCCGACTACATGGTCGCCATCCTGATCGCGGGCGAGGACATCCAGCTCCTCAACAAGGACGCCATACCCAACCTGACCAACGTCTCGGCTGACTTCAGCGACCTGGTCTACGACCCCGCCGGTGACTACTCGGTGCCCTACCAGTGGGGGACCACCGGCCTGGCCGTCGACACGGCGGTGGTGGGAACGGACTTCCCGAGGTCCTGGTCGATTGTCTTCGACCCGAGCTTCGCGGACCAGTACGCAGGCCGGATCTCCTTGCTGAACGACCCGCGGGAGACCCTGGGTGCGGCGCTCAAGTACCTCGGGTACTCGCTCAACACTACTGACGCCGGCGAGCTGGAGGAGGCCAAGCAGCTGGTCTCCGAGGCGCGGGGCCGGGTGGCGGCCTTCGACACGGACTCGGCCGACGAGTTGCTGACGACCGGCGAGACGGCGATAGCCCACGGCTACTCGGGTGATATGTTCACGCAGTTCCTGGAGACCGACGACCCCTCCCGCTACGTGTACTTCGTGCCGGAGGAGGGCGGCACGCGCTGGATCGACAACATGGCGATCCCGCACGACGCTCCCAACCCTTGCACGGCCCACACCTTCATCAACTGGATTCTCGATGCGGAGAACGGTGCGGCCCTGTCCAACTACAACTACTACTCCACTCCCAACGCGGCGGCCCTTGACGGTCTGGAGCAGGAGTTGCTGGACTTCGTGGCCGACCCGGCGGTGATTCCGGGCGGGGTGGGTTCGCTGGAGGAGATCCAGGACACCGGCGACTTCGAGATCAGCTACACCGACGCGTTCATCGAGGCGGTGGGCTAGCGGTCTGCCTGTGAATAGCAGAGCACGCCGTTATTACACAGACAGACCACTAGTCACGAGGTGTTCACGAACCGGAACCCGGCGGTCCAGTTCGTCTCGGACCAGCGGGTCCTCGCGGCCATGTAGCGAGGTGAGGCCCAGCCCGAGGCGGCGAGCACACCAGACGGCGTGGGCGCGCACCAGCGGGTCGGGGTGGGCCAGAGCTTGGTCGACCGCGGAACGGACCCGGGGGTCGGACGGATTCCCGACGTTGCCTAGCGCCACCAGAGCGTTGCGCCGCAGGTAGCGGGGCTGGCGCCGCGGGATATACCAGCGTCCGAACCGGGCCAGTAGGTCCTCGTCGGAGGCATCGAGCAGGTCGACCAGGGACACCCAGGCCTCGTTCGGTTTCTCTGGTGCCCGGCTGTCCAGGCGGACCCGGACCCGGTTGGGAGGGCACACCTCGGCGCAATCGTCACAGCCGTAGATCCGGTCCCCCAGCGCCACCCGGAACTTGGGACGGAACACTCCCGCCTCCTGGACCAGCCAGGCCAGGCAGCGGCGGGCATCGACCACCCCGGGAGCGACTATGGCGCCGGTGGGACATCCGTCGAGGCATTGCCGGCACGATCCGCAGCCGTCGGCCATCGGCGCCGGATCCGTGTCGCACAGAAGGGCGTCGGTCACCACCGCGCCCAGTACCACCAGGCTCCCTGCTCCCGGGACGAGGATGTTGGAGCTCTTCCCCCACCAGCCGATGGCGGCCCGGTAGGCAGCCGCCCGATCGACCAGGCTGTTCTCGTCGGCCACCACCACTGCCCGATGGCCCTCCACCCGCAACGCCTCCGCCACCTGATCGAGGGCGGAACGGAGAGCGGCGTAATGGTCCTCCCGCGAGTAGGCCGCCACCCGCCCGTAGGGGAGACCGTCGTCGGGACGGGGTGGTTCGCCGCGCCAGAAGTCGAGGGCGCCCACCACCAGGGAGGCGGCCTCCGGCAGGATGCGCGACGGGTCGGTGGAGCGCTCCGGGTTGCGGTAGGTGAACTGCATCCCGCCGTGCAGCCCCCGCTCCCTACGCTCCCGCAGGGTCTCGGCCATCTCTGTGAACGGCTCCGCCCGGCACACCCCCACCGCAGCCAACCCGGCCCGCCGGCCTATATCGATCAGGGTCTCGGCGGTGGGGATCATCGGCTTAGCGGCGGAGCAGTCCGTGGGCCAGGCGGCCGAGGCGGGAGGAACGTTCGGTACCGAATTCGAAGCGGTCGGCCCAGCCCATGACAGCCCGGGTGCCCCGGATTCCCAGCCAGCGCAGGGGTTCGGGCTCCCACGGACGGGACTCGATTCCCACCCAGGCGAGCTCGGCCAGCTCGGAATCGGTGCCCGTGATCAGATCTGCCAAGGTGCGGCCGGCCAGGTTGGAGGGCGCCACCCCCTGACCGACGTAACCGCCGGCGGTACCCATCCCGGTCCGCGGGTCGTAGCGCACTGCCGGCACCCAGTTGCGCGGCGCCGCCAGCACGCCGCCCCACTCGTGGGTGATGGCTACGTCGCCGAGCGCCGGGAAGATGTCCACCAGCACCCTCCTGATGAGATCGTGGGATCGCCGGTCGTTCTCGGTGGCCGGGTGGATCCGGGAGCCGTACAGGTAGGGGATAGCCCTTCCTCCGAAGGCGATCCGGTTGTCGGCCGTCCTCTGCCCGTAGATGACCGCGTAGCGGTCGTCGGCGAAGGTCGGCCGGGTGTCGAGCCCGATCTCGGCAAGGGTCGCTGCGTCCAGCGGCTCGGTGGCGATCATCAGCGAGTAGAGCGGTACCAGAGTCCGTCGTTCTCCGGGAAGGTCGCGGGTGTATGCCTCGGTGGCCCGGATCACCACCGGGGCGCTGACCCGTCCGCCGGTGGTGGTGACCGACCCGTCTCCGATCGCCGTGGCCGCGGTCTGCTCCACGATCCGTACCCCGCGCCGCTCCACCACCCGGGCCAGCCCCCTTACCAGCCGGGCCGGATCGAGCGCCGCGCAGGGCGCGTAGAAAATACCGCCGTGGAGGCCGGTGGGCCGGGCGAAGCGCCGCACCTCTTCGGGGTCCAGCAAGCGGATGACGTCCTCGCCGATGCCGTTGGAGCGATTGGTCTCGATCTGGGCCGCCTGGCGCTCCGCCTGGGCGCGGCTGCGGGCGAACCGGATCACCCCACCCTTGGCGAACCCGCACTCGATGGCCTCGGTTGCGATCACCCGACCGATCTCGTCGACCGAGCCGTGCACGTGACCCATGAGACGGCCTGCCGCCTTCGGGCTGGAGCGGCGGGCGTAGGCCTCGAAGCCGGCGGCCAGCTCTCCCACGGCCCATCCGCCGTTGCGCCCGGAGGCGCCGAAGCCGCAGATCTCCCGCTCGATCACCAGGATCGAGAGCGAAGGGTCCCGCTCGGTGAGGTAGTAAGCGGTCCACAGGCCGGTGAAGCCTCCTCCCACGATGGCCACATCGACCGAGGTATCCCCGTCGAGGGTCCGGCGGGGGGTCAGGTCGCCTTCGAAGGTCGCCATCCATAGCGACAGGCTCGAGTAGTCAGGCACCACCGGAAGTATAATTTGGTGGTGATCGAAGACCTCCGCTACGTGAACCTGGAGGCCCGATGGGCCGGCGAGCTGGAGGCGATCGAGCTCCGGTGCTTTCCCAGCGTGAACCCGGCCGACCTCTACACCGCTCAGGAGCTGGTGGAGCTGGCCGAGGTCTTCCCCGAGGGGAACTTCGTGGTGCTGGACGGCGAGACACCGATCGCCATGGGCCTGGGGGTGAGGGTCCATTTCGACCTTTCCAATCCCCAGCACCGCATGAAGGACCTCATGTCCGGCCAGCACAAGGCAGGGCACGATCCCACCGGTGAGTGGTACTACGGCACCGACATCTCGGTGGACCCCCGCTACCGCCGCCGCGGGATCGGCAGCCGCCTGTACGACCTGCGCAAGGAGGTGTGCCGGACCCTCGGCCTGCGGGGCATCATCGCCGGCGGGGTGATCCCCGGATACGCCGAGCACAAGGACAGCCTGTCGGCCGCCGAGTACGTGGCGAAGGTGGCCGCCGGTGAGCTGTACGACCGGACGCTGAGTTTCCAGATCGAGAACGGCTTCGAGGCCCGCGGGGTGCTGGAGGACTACATGGAAAACCCCGATGTGGACAACTGGGCGTCGCTGATCGTGTGGGAGACCCGCTAGGAGGGTGCTGAGGCCGGCCGTGGCCCCGGCTCTCCAATGTTTTTCGCGTTCTGATTCGATACGCCCTTTCTGTCCCATCCAGGCCATACGTTGGATATTGCCAAGCACCTACGCCGGTTGATGACGCCACACCGATCGGATCGAACCGGCCCGAAGGGATCAGGGAAGCGTTCGGAGCGCCCGGCCGAGCCACGGCCGCAGCCCCGGCATGGCCGGCAACGCTCCGACAGCCCGGTGGTGGAGGCGGGGGCCGGGCCCGGCGGGCGAAGCCCGCTTGCCGCGATTTTCGCGTTCTTGAGTGGAATTCGAGCTCGGGAAGGAGGCGGTTCCTGTGTGACGGAGGAGCGGCTGCGCGAGCGAATCCAGGTTGGCGACGGTCGTCCTGCCGGTAGTACGAGGATCGCTACTCAGCCGATCTGCCTGGAAACCAATCTGTCTGGAGCATCTGGGACTAGAAGTGACCGGCGAAGGGAGGAAGCCTGGGTACCTTCGTGGTCCTATTCCAAGGCGGGATCGTCACAACGGACGGAGCCTGGATGCGAGTGCGAGTGGAACTGGCGCGGCTCTCGGATGAATCCGGTGCCAGGGCGGTCGGAGTGCAGGTAGGTGTCGATGGCGCCGGCGGTGGCTTCGGCGGCGACCCGGATGTATTCCTCGGTGGCGAACAGCTCGGCCTCGGAGGGATTGGACAGATACCCGTACTCGACCAGGGCGGAGGCGACGCGCGGGAGGCGTACGATGCCGTAAGCGTCTTCGCCGGAGGGGAGCAGGACGCGCAGCACCCCGGCGTTGCGAAGGCGGCTCCATGAGATGTTGTCGAATGTGGCGAGCAGCGCTGAGGTGATCCCGTCGTAGAGCAGTCCACCTAGGCGAGCGGAGTCGGCTCGGGCCTGCGCCTCTTTCGCGGATTGAACGTACACCTCGGTACCCGGGACGTCACTACTTCCCCAGGTGGGCGCGTTGTGGTGGATCGAGACCAGCGCGTCGGCCCCGAGAGCGTCGGCGAATGCGGCGCGGACAGAGATCAGCATCCCGTAGTCGGCCGTACGGGTGATCGCGGCGGAGATGCCACGTTGGGCCAGCCGGACCAGAACGGCGCGGCTGAGCCTCAGGTTCAAGTCGCTCTCCACCAGGCCGTTGGGTCCTGTGGCGCCGGTATTCCATCTCCCGCCATGGCCCGGATCCACTACGACCCGTACCCTCTCGATCGGCGAGCCGGCGGAGACCTCTGCGGTGTTGCCACAAGGCGTCTGTACCAAATAGCCCGTGCCGCTGCGTCCGATGACCAGGACCGGGACCCCGAGCGGGGTGGTCAGTGCCGGCGGGGTGGGCACCGCCGGCGACACCTCTTCATCGGTATTCGCCGGCGGCCCCTCCCCTTCCGGATGAGACCGCGTCGTCACCGGCGGGGGCGAGTTAGACGGCGGGCCCCCCACCGCAGTGTCGGCGGGCATCAACGGAACTGTTACTGGACTATCGGCGTCGTTCCCGTTTGCTGCGAGAAGCCCGAATCCGACGAGGACAACACCTCCAAGGAGTAGCAACGCTCGACGTTCAGACATCTCCGTGGTCCCTCGCGAGCGCGTGACCGGGTGGGGGTTACCGGTCACCCGCATCCCCGCCGCGGCGCCGGTAAGCTGGGTGGGAGTAATTAGGGGTGAAGTCAGGCGCAGTCGGTGGCGTCGCCGGAGCTTGGGCCGCTGTGGTTCGCAGCGCAGTCGGCCGCATGATCAGCACCCTCCGGATGGGCATGGTCATCACCTTCCGCGTGGGAGTGATCAGCACCGTCCCCATCACAGTCACCGGCGTTATCAGTACCCGGGCTGCTGTGGTTCGCAGCGCAGTCGGCGGCGTGATCTATCGTCGCAGGGGCCAGGGTAGTCACCACTTTGCTGCTGGTCGAGGGCTGGCCCGTTGACAGGGCAATTCCCGGAGTGGCCGCCTGCTGGCCGCCGGCCGGGAGTGATGGCGCGAAATCCGGGATCACCAAGACCGGGGCGGCAATTGCCATGCCGCCCGCCTGGCCCAATGGCAAGAGGGCTAAGGCCACCATCGCCGCAGGGACGATGACCAAGACCTTCCTCACGCCCTTTCCCGGGCGGGCGCCGGTCCGGCGGGTGTTGCCCCAGCGGTCCGGCGCCTTCCTTTCTGTAATGCTCATTCTTCCTCCTTCCAGGAGATGTCCGTTATCTGAGCACTACCACCATTGAGGACGGTCATGAGCCGATCGTTAACCCCGGATCAGGGTCGCGATAAGGTTTTCTTGGGGAGCCTTACCACCCGTTCGTGGACCGGCATAGACCCGCGTCGGCGTTATGGGCGTCGCGCGGACTTGCACGATGACCGCCCGACGCTCACCGGGTGAAGAAGAGCTGGAACTCCATGATGCCGTGGTCCTCGACCGAGATGACAGCGACGGACGCCGGGGCGGTCACTCCGTAGTCGCTGAAGATCACCTCAGCCGAGCCCACGACCACGATGGTGTCCCCGGCGAGTTGCGCCTCCAACTCGAACACGCCGCGGTTGGTGACCCCCTTGATCGTGGGGTCTCCTACGGCCGAAGCCGAGAAACTCTCGCCCTCGAGTGTCCCGACGGGCAGATCCACGGGTTCTACGAGTGTGAACAGGGCCAGCGGAAACTCCTCGGTGTTGAGGGCTTTCCGTGCATGGCTGTCACGGTGGCTGTCGTCGGTCTGCAGAGTGGCCATCTCGACCTCCACCGTGGCGGCAACCAGAGCGGTGCCACTTATCTCGATAGCACCGGCCACCTCGGCCGTGCGACCCACCACGGTGGATTCGTCGACACCGCCCGCCAGCACCTCCACCACCCTGTAGCCGGCAAAGCTGACCGCGGCATCGCCGGTCGGTCCATCGGTCCCTTCGGTGGTGACTACGGTCCATTCCCCAGCCAAGCCTGCTGCTTCGGTGTCCAAAGCAGTCGTCTCGGTGTCGGTTGACGGGGTGTCATCGCCAGTCGTGGTGGTCAATGTGGTGGCGGGAGTATCCGGTCCGATGTTCGGTGTCGTTCCGGTGGATTCGGTGGTCGGTGTGGAGTCCGAGCTACGGTCGTCGGACTCAGATGGCGATGAGCCGGCGCTCTCATCGCCGGCTGCGGTCTCCAGGCGAGCCCTGGCCGCCGCCAGACCGACCGGCTCGGGTCCATCGGCCCGCAGGCTCCACCACCCGACCGCGGCGATGGCCACACAGACGATCGCCACTAATGCTCCTGTGATGATCCTGGTGGGCTTGCTCACGGAGCGGACCTATCGTCCTGTCGCTGGGAACTGCACGGTGAATCGGGTGCCGGTAGGTTGGCGGGCGGTCACGCTCACCTTGCCTTCCATGACCTCAATCAGTTCGGCCACGATTGTCAGGCCCAAACCCGAGCCGGCCTCTTCGATCCGGGGCATGTGCCGGGCCACGTAGAGGCGTTCGAATAGGTGGGGCCGGTCCTCGTGGCTGATACCGGGACCATCATCGTCCACCGTGATGACGGCCCACGTCTTTGCTCCCTGATACTCGGGCCGAGACTCCACCTGTACCAGGGAACCGGCGAACTTGAGGGCATTCTGAACCAGGTTGGCGACCACCTGGGCCACCCGAACGGGGTCGCACCAGGCTGTGATCGGCTCCTCGTTGATCACCCGCAACTCAACGCCTCGATCGGCCGCGACCTGGGCGAATCCGGCACAGACGTCTTCCACCACGGGGGCCAAGTCCGTAAGGCGATTCTCGAGCGTGAACTCCCGGGCATCCAGTCGAGCCAGGTCCAGCAGGTCACCCACCAGCCGTTCCAGGCGAATCGCCTCGGAGACGATGACCTCGGCAGCCTGCTCCCGGTTGTCCGCGGCGCCATCGGCGATGGCCTCTCCGTAGCCCCTGATGGAGGTGAGCGGAGTGCGCAGGTCATGGGAGATGGACATCAGGAACCGCCGTTCCAAGTCCTGGGAGCGTTCCAGCGAGGCGGCCATCTCGTTGATCGAGGTCGACAAGTCGTTGATCTCGTCCCGGCGATCCTCCTCCACCGGGACACGGGCGCTTAGGTCGCCGCCCGCGATCAACCGGGTAGCGTCACGGGCCTGGCTGAGCGGTCCGGCGATCCGGCGGCCCAGGATCACGGCCACAACTACTCCCAGAGCCAGTGATATCGCCGCTGACACTCCCAACCATCGCAGGACCGCTGCCAGGAACTGATCGGCGGTGTCGGTCAGGACCACGACGATTGTCAAGGGGCCCGCTCGTTCCGCAGCCGCCGCCCACGCAGTGGAGCCCTCTATCCCGCTAGTCGACTCGGCGACCCCCGAGGCCAACGGGTCCAGGCCCTCGGCTGGCACATTCTCCGGCAAGTCGCCCACGAATGCTCCGTCTTCGAGGAGCAGGACGGTCACGTCCTTGCGATCGAGATTCTCGGCAGCCTGGTTCAGGTGCGAACTCAGGTGCGAACTCAGGTGCGAACTCAGGTGCGAGTCGTCGTCATCCTCCACGTGGACAGTCACCATCAGGCTGACCAGAACGTCAGCCTCCTGCTCCAACACTTGCTGGATTGCGTGGCGATCGGTCTGGCGCACCAGGGCCAGAGTCACGATTCCGGCCAGCAGCAGGGCCACAGCAACCGTTCCCACCACGGCAATAGACAACCGCCGTTGCATATCCGTTCCCTCAGTCCAGCCGGTAGCCCACGCCTCGGACGGTGGTAATCGTCAGAGCATCGCCGAGCTTCTTGCGGAGTTGGAACACATGGACGTCCACCGTGCGCTCGTCACCCACCCAGTCCCATCCCCACACGCCATCCAACAGCTGGCGGCGGGAGAGGGCTATTCCCATGTTCTCGGCCAAGTACTGGAGCAGATCGAACTCCCGGGCGGTGACCGGCACCGGATCGCCCCTCCGGCGTACCTCGCGGCGGTCGGTGTCCACCTCCGCTTCCCCGATCTCCAGGATCGGGGGCAGGGTGGCCAGCGATACGCGGTTGCTGCGCCGTAGCACGGCCCGGATCCGCGCCACCAGCTCGCGGGGGGAGAATGGCTTGGTCACGTAGTCGTCGGCGCCTAGCTCCAGCCCGACGATCCGGTCGATCTCGCCGTCACGGGCGGTGAGCATGATGATGGGGACATCAGAGGTAGCCCGCAGCTCCCGGCACAGCTGGATACCGTCCAGATCGCCGGGCAGCCCGATGTCGAGGATGACCAACTCGGGCCGGTACTGCTTTATGCGGTCCAACCCGGTGGCGCCGTCCGCCGCCTTGTACACCCGGTAGCCGTCCCGCCGCAGGTACATGTCCACCAGGCCGGCGATATTGGGATCGTCCTCCACCACGACGACCGCCGGTTCATCTATTCCCCTCACATGCCCATGCTCCCACAGGTATATGAGCAAACTGTTAAGTGGCTTCGCATGGAGTAGCTCCTGGAACGAGCAGGACTCCCCCAACCCAGGGGAACACGCGCGCTCCGGACCTACGCCGTCCTAGCCCTCCAGGTGGTGGGTGATGTTGTAGGTGGTGAGCATCGGATGCCTGTCTGGAGCGATGGCCACCTGGGTGACCGATGTGTTCTCCAGGGGACCCAGCAACCGGGCCCTGGCGTAGTCGAGTCCGAGTATGGCGGTGGAATAGGCCTTGATGGCCCCTCCGTGTGACGCTGCCGCCACCCGGCGCCCCCTGTAGGTGTCGGCGAGGGCGCTGATGAACCCGGCCACCCGATCCTGGACCTCCTTCCAGGTCTCGCCGGTGCCGCCCCGCCGGATGTCCTGGCGGTCCCGGGGATACCCGCCGAGCCGGCCCGACGCCTCCAGCTCCTCCCACAGCTCCCCCTCCCACTCACCGAAGCTCATCTCCATGAGTTCGTCCACCAGCACCGGTGCGCGTCCGAAGGCGATCTCTGCCGTGGACGCCGCCCTTCGGAGCGTGGAGGAGAAGACCTCGTCGACCCTCCCGATCCATGACGCCAAACGCCGAGCCTGCTCCTGTCCGTCGGGGTGCAGATCGCTGTCGACACGCCCCTGGGCCCGCCGTTCCAGGTTGGCCTGCGTCACACCGTGGCGGATGAGATCGACCACGATGCCGCCGCCGTCCCGCGTGTAGCCCGCCCAGAAGGACACGGGCCCGAGATGGGCGGCGTCGTTGTAGCGCAGGATGCTCGCCTCTTCACCGTCGAAGGCCACTTCGCAGAGGGCGGTGTTGGACAGGAACCCGAGCCGGCGACCCCCTGTCGGAAGGCCGAGTAGGCGCCAGAGCAACAACTCGATGAGGCCGCCGTGGGTGAAGACCAGGCCGGTCTGTCCTTCCTCGAGCCGGCCCACCAGGTCGGTCAGCGCCGCCCAGCCCCGCTCGGACACCTGGCGGGGCGACTCGCCGGTCTCGCCCATCCGCAGGTCGTAGTCCTCGTTAAGCCGGGCCAGATCGTGGCCGTAGTGGGTTTGGACCCATTCGCCGGGCTGGCCCTCCCAGACGCCGATGTCGCCCTCCCGCCACGCGGCCACCACCCGCGGCCGGAATCCCGCTATCTCGGCGGTGTGAAGGGACCGTTCGAGATCGGAGCTCTCTACCAGATCGAACCGCCGGTTGGCCAGCCTCGGGGCGGCCGATCCGGCCTGATCCCGGCCCCGGGCGGTCAGCGGCGAGGAGGTAGCACCCTGCCAGATCTCGCCGGCGTTGGCTTCGGACTCCCCGTGCCGGACCAGCAGCACCCGTTTCACCACGGAGCAGGGTGATGAGAGATCAGATGAATGCGGCGGCGAAGATCAGGGAGACGATGGTCATCACCTTGATGACTATGTTCATCGCCGGGCCGGCAGTGTCCTTGAACGGATCTCCCACCGTGTCGCCGATAACCGCCGCCTTGTGCTGCTCCGAGCCCTTGCCCCCGAATGCGCCGCTCTCGATCAGCTTCTTGGCGTTGTCCCAGGCACCCCCGGCGTTGGCCATGAAGATGGCCAGGAGGAACCCGGTCACCAGCGCTCCGGCCAGCAGGCCGCCCAGCGCCTCCACGTCGATGAAGCCCACGACCAGCGGGAGGGCCACTGCCAGGGCGCCCGGGATGACCATCTCCCGTAGCGCCGAACCGGTGGCGATGTCCACCGCCTTGGCGTACTCGGGCCGGGCGTTCGGATCGCCCGCCAGCAATCCGGGGATCTCGCGGAACTGCCGCCGCACCTCTTCGATCATCCGGAAGGCGGCTCTCCCGACCGCCTTGATGGTGAGCGCGGCGAACAGGAACGGGAACATGCCGCCCAGGAACAAGCCCACGGTCGTGCCCACGTTGGTGATGTCGATGGAGTCCAGGCCGACGGCTTGGGTGAAGGCGGCGAACAGGGCCAGCGCCGTAACCGCTGCCGATCCGATGGCGAAGCCCTTGCCCAGTGCGGCGGTGGTGTTGCCCAGCGCGTCCAGCTCGTCGGTTGCTTCCCGCACCTCGGGCGGCAGATGGGCCATCTCGGCGATACCCCCGGCGTTATCGGCTATCGGCCCGTAGGCATCCACCGCCACCGTGATCCCGAGCGTGGAGAGGACCCCGATGGCCGCTATGGCCACGCCGTAGATCCCGCCGCCGTCTCCGATAGCCCAGTCCCCGGCCGCGTATGCGCCGGCGATCCCGGCGGCGACCACCACCACCGAGATGGCGGCGGAGCGCATCCCCTCGGCTATTCCGGCCAGCACCACCGTGGCCGGACCGGTCTCGGACTGGCGGGCGATCTCCTTTACGGTCTTGTAGTGGTCGGAGGTGAATATCTCCGATATCTTGCCCACGCAGATCCCCACCGCCAGGCCGACCAGCACCGCCAGGGACAGGCCGAAGGGGTTCTCCACCCCGCTCGATCCCCCGAACACCACGTTGGTGAGAATCAGAACGCCGATGACGGTGAGTCCCACCGCCACGTTGTTCCCGCGGTGCAGGGCCTTGGCCAGGTTGTCCCCGGTCACCCTCACGAAGAAGGAGCCGATGATGGCGGCGAACATCCCGATGGCGGCGACGGCCAGGGGGAAGATGATTGCCTCGGTGGCGAAGGACCTCGAAGCGAACACGATGGCGGCGTAGGCGATAGGGGCCACTATCGAGCCGACGTAGGACTCGAAGAGGTCGGCCCCCATGCCGGCCACGTCTCCTACATTGTCGCCGACGTTGTCGGCGATCACGGCCGGGTTCCGGGGGTCATCCTCGGGGATGCCCGCCTCGACCTTCCCCACCAGATCGGCCCCCACATCGGCCGCCTTGGTGTAGATGCCGCCGCCCACTCTGGCGAAGAGGGCGATGGACGACCCTCCCAGGCCGATGGCGGCGATGATGTTGTACTGGTCCGAGTCGCTGATGCTCAGCACGTTGACGAACAGGAGATAGCCGATGGTCACTCCCAGCAGGCCCAGTCCGGCTACGCAGAATCCCATCACAGCGCCCCCGCGGAAGGCCACCGGCAGGGCGCTCTTCACCCCGCCGACCCGGGCCGCCTCGGCAGTCCGGGAGTTGGCCGCGGTGGCGATCCGCATCCCGGCGAAGCCAGCGCCGGCCGACAGGACCGCACCGAAAATGTAGGCAATCGAACCCCACGGCGCCCCCCAAGGAAGGACCACCGAGATGAGGACCGCCATCACCACCACGAAGACGGCCACCCACGTGTACTCACGCCTCATGAAGGCGTTGGCGCCCTCCCGGATGGCTGCGGAAAGCTCCCGCATGCGGTCGTTGCCCTGATCGGCGGCCATGACCACGCGGGCGTAGTAGGCGGCCAGGACCAGGGCCGCCAGCCCTGCGATGAGCGCGATCACCAGTACGGCATCTGAAGACATACGTCAGACCTCTTGTTCGACTCGGGATGTCGGAGTATATGGCGCCCGTCGGCACGGCCGGACCGTCCCGCCGTCGGGCGTGACGCAAACGGGCGCCCCCTCGGGCCGATTAGCCACCGGCCAACCGGAGCTTCAGGCCTGCTCGCTTCGCGTGCAGGATGGGTTCGGTATAGCCCGAGGGCTGTTTCGTCCCGAGAAAAACCAGGTCGCAGGCGGCCTTGAAGGCCGGGCCGTCGAAGGCCGGTGCCATGGGCCGGTAGCCAGGATCGCCGGCGTTCTGACGATCGACCACCACCGCCATCCGCTTCATCGTCTCCATGACCTGATCGCGGTCCACCACCCCGTGGTGGAGCCAGTTGGCGATGTGTTGGGACGAGATTCGGCAGGTGGCCCGGTCCTCCATGAGCCCTACGTCGTTGATGTCGAGAACCTTGGAGCAGCCGATTCCCTGATCGACCCACCGCACCACGTAGCCCAGGATTCCCTGCGCATTGTTGCGGAGCTCGGCGGCGATCTCCTCGGGTGTCCAGTCGGTCCTGGGGGCCAGCGGTATCTCGAGCAGCTCCGCCAGGTTGCGGGGTGGGCGGCGGGCGATCTCGTCCTGGCGGGCGGCCACGTCAACCCGGTGGTAGTGGGTGGCGTGGAGGGTGGCTGCGGTCGGAGAGGGGACCCACGCGCAGTCTGCGCCGGCCATCGGATGGCCAACCTTCTCCTCGAGCATGGCCGCCATCAGGTCAGGAGCGGCCCACATCCCCTTGCCGATCTGGGCCCTGCCCCGGAGACCGCAGGCTATGCCCACATCCACGTTCCAGTCCTCGTAGGCCTGGATCCAGCCCTGGGCCTTCATCCGGGTCTTGGGCACCATCGGTCCGGCTTCCATGGAGGTGTGAATCTCGTCGGCCGTGCGATCGAGGAAGCCGGTGTTGATGAAGACGATCCTCGACCGGGCGGCCCGAATGCATTCGGCCAGGTTGAGGGTGGTGCGGCGCTCCTCGTCCATCAGACCGATCTTGACGGTGTCGCGAGGGAGGCCCAGCACGTCCTCCACATGGTCGAACACATCGGAGGCGAAGGCCGTCTCGTCGGATCCGTGCATCTTGGGTTTGACCACGTAGAAGGAACCGGTCCGGGAGTTGCGCCCGGCAGCCGGCCCCCGCAGGTCGTGACACGCCACCAGCGTGGTGACCATTGCGTCCACCAGACCTTCGTAGGCCTCGTTCCCGTCTCGGTCGAGGACAGCCGGAGTGGTCATCAGGTGTCCCACGTTGCGGGCCAGGAACAGGGAAAGACCCGGGAGCGTGAAGCCCGATCCGTCGGGCGCGGTGTAGGTCCGATCCTGTGCCAGCCGACGGGTGAAGGTCTGGCCGTTCTTGGTCACGTCGGCGGTGAGATCGCCCCTGGTCAGGCCCAGCAGGTTGCGGTAGGCGAGCGCCTTGTCCGCCGCGTCGACAGCGGCGATGGAGTCCTCGAGGTCGAGGATGGTCGTGACCGCCGCTTCCATCACGATGTCCGACACCCCGGCCGGATCGTGGGCGCCGATGGGATGCTCGGCGTCGATCTCGATGGCGATGTGAAGACCGTTGTTGCGGAGCAGCACCGCGCCGGGCGAGTCGGGGGTTCCCTGGTAACCGGCCAGCTGGTCCGGGTGGGCCAGGCAGGTGGTGACGCCCGATGACAATCGCACCCGCAACCCTCCGTCCGCCAAGGAGTACCGGGTGGCGTAGGCGTGCGAGCCATCGGAGAGCGGGACCACGTCGTCCAGGAAACCCCGGCACCAAGCCACCACCAGGCGACCGCGGGCCGGCTCGTATGGACCTGCCGGGGGCGGATCGCCCAGCACATCGGTCCCGTAGAGGGCGTCGTAGAGGGATCCCCATCGGGCGTTCAAGGCGTTGAGGGCGAACCGGGCGTTCATGATCGGGACCACCAGTTGGGGTCCGGCCACATCGGCCATCTCGGGGTCCACGTTGGAGGTAGTGATCGAGAACTCCGGGGCCCTGGGCTCGATGTAGCCGATCTTCTCCAGGAAGGACCGGTAGGCCGCCCCATTCAGCGCCCCACCCCGGTTGGCCCGGTGCCAGTCGTCGATGGTGGCCTGGAGTTCGGCGCGCTGTTCGAGCAGGCCCCGGTTCCGCGGACCGAATTCGTTGATCAGGTCGGAGAACCCGTTCCAGAAGGCACCGGCGTCCACGCCGCTGCCGGGGAGTGCCTCCTCGGTGATGAACCGGTAAAGCTCGTCGGCGACTACCAGCCCCTCGATCTCCATGGCGTTTTCTCCTCGGCGTCTGCCGGCCGGCAGCCCTAGGGTCGGCGTCGCACGAGATCCCGGCCCACCTCGCCAACCGACCGCACTCCGGCCAGCGCCATGGTAGAACGCATCGTCTCCGCCAAGAAGTCAAGCACCCAGTCGACTCCCTTCTCCCCACCGGCGCCCAGCCCGTACAAGTAGGCGCGGCCCACCATGACTGCCCGAGCGCCGAGGGCGAGTGCTTTCAGGATGTCGGACCCTCGCCGCACCCCGCCGTCGCAGATGATCTCTGCCGCGTCGCCCACCTCTTGAGCGATCGGCTCGATGAGCCCGATGGGTGTCGGGGCGCCTTCCAGCTGGCGACCGCCGTGGTTCGAGACGGCGATTGCGTCCACGCCGTGCTCGACTGCCCGGCGGGCGTCTGCCACGGACTGGATCCCCTTGATGACGATCGGGCCTTCCCAGATCGACCGGAACCATTCGATGTCCGACCACGACAGGCCGGCGTCGAACTGGTCGTGGACCAGGCTTGCGAGAGCCACGGCCGAGCTGCCGTCATGGTCGGTGAGGCCCACCACATTGGAGAAGGTGATCGGTTCGGCGGTGATGAAACGCCATGTCCACGACGGCCTCCGTATCCCGTCGAGGAGCATGTCGAGCCCCAGCTTGGGGGGCAGCGTCATCCCGTTGCGCACGTCCCGTTCCCGGCGGCCCGGCACCGCCAGGTCGACTGTGACGCACAGCGCCTCGTAGCCGCTCGCGGCCGCTCGCTCGATCATGTTGCGAACCAGCCCCCGGTCCTTCCAGACGTATACCTGGAACCAGTTGCGACCCCCGGCGCCCGCATCGGCCACCTCCTCAATGGAGCGGGTTCCCAGTGTGGACAGGGAATAGGGGATGTCACGGCGGGCCGCGGCCCGAGCCACCGACAGCTCGCCCTCGGGATCGACGATCCGGGTGAAGCCGGTGGGGGCGAGGACCACCGGCATCGGGAGGGGCCGGCCCAGGAGGGTGGAGGAGGTGTCGATGTGCGTCACATCCCGGAGCACGGAGGGGACGAACTCCCAGTTGTGATAGTCGGAGCTGTTGCGACGGTATGTGATCTCATCCTCGGCAGCACCGTCGACGTAGTCGAAAACACCTCGGGGCAGGCGGCGGCGAGCGATGAGACGAAGGTCGGCGATGTTGGCCGCGGATTGCATGCGCCGCAGGTCGGGGTCACTTTCGAAGGTTCGGAAGCGTGCTACCGACCTGATCGTTCGGAACATACCCATGGGATGCAAGTTTAACGGTCTGTGTAATCGGGTCGGTTGTGCTGATGAGATCTTCGCCGTACGGGACAACACGTCCGGAGTGGGCTCCGGTACCGTCGCGGCGTCATTCTCGATCGAAAAAGGATCGGTCGTCCATTGATTCCCTCGTGTCACACCCTCCCTTTATGGTGTTAATCAACCGTTAAGCATGATTCTTCACTTGGGCGGTTGGTCGTCGAAGCGGACAGGGAAGGGCACTCTGACCTGGCCGTATCGGACTGCCGGCCCGTGCATATGGAGAATCAGGGCTGAAGCACCTGCGGTCCGGATCCGACGTCGGCCGGACCGTGCGAGGGAACAAATTGTCGAGGCGTCCCCACCGTGGGGGGAGGGCGGAACGCGCTTGACACCAAGGTGGTGGCGGAGGGGGAGGGCCCGGCGGGCGGAGCCCCGGCTGTGATTTTCGCGTTCTCCGTGGACCGTGATGCTGGCCTCACGGACCGTAATGCTGGTTCCCGGCCTTCCAGACGAAGCGGGGATGGGCGCCGCGGGGTGGCCAGTAACCGTCCTTGCGGTATGCCCAGTATTCGAAGGGGTTGTCGTAGTAGGCGAAGGTCTCCACCACCGATCGCCAGTTGCCCCGATCCATCACCAGCCCGACCACCAGCCCGGCCGCGCCCGCCAGTACGAGCCAGGCGGCGTATCCGAGCACGTACAGGGGACCGAACCATCGGTTCTGGAGAACATGGGCCCCCTCGTGCACCTCGACCAGGCGCTTTCGCCGTATCACCCGCGGTGACTCCCCGCGCAGGCCGGTGTCGCCCCCGCCGGCCGAGACCACGTTGCCGAAGGTGATGGCGAACCGGGACCGGAAGGTGAACCCGCCCTCGTACACGTGCCGGTTGGTGCGGCGGCTCATGCCATCGAAGTACGAGGAGGGATAGACGGCGTTGATCAGATGCAGCACCACCCCGCCTGCCACGCTGATCAGCCCCCAGGTCGAGTCCAGTCCCCAGCACACCCAGCCGTGTGGCCGGCGCCATTGGTAGATACCTTTTGCGCCGCTGATCGCGCCGTTCAGCCCGGCCGCTGCCACGGCGGCTCCCGCCAGCGCGGCCGGTATCGATGGGAGGGAAGCGATGAACAGCCAGGCCAGCCCGGCCCCGGCGACCCCGACCGCGACTGCTTCCATGGCCGCAACCAGGAGCGGTCTACCGCCGGGCTCGCTCACCACAGGAAGCCCTTGTGGGCGAGAGCCGCCACATCCATGGTGGCCGCCACCCCGACATGCACCCCGACCCCCCACCAGATGGAGCGGCTCCGCAACGACAGCGATCCGAGAATGACCCCTCCCAGGATGGCTGCCAGTGCCTCGGCGACCGGCTTGCTGTAGTGAAGCATGTTGTACGGGACCATCATCACGAACACAGACAGGTAGCCGAAGCGCTTGCTGAGGCCGTGCACCATGAAGCCGCGGAAGAAGAACTCCAGCGCTACGAACTGCAACCCGTAGACCACCCACCAGAGCGCCATGCCTGGCCAGAGACCTTCGCCGGGCGCCAGGTCGTAGAACGGGTACTTGGCCTGGAATGCCGCGGTGAAGGAGGCGAGCACCACGAAGGGAACCGACAGTGCCAACAGCACCGCGTAGGTGCCGCCATGCGATCCTGTGCCCTTGATCCGGAGCCCGTAGTTCCCGATACTGTCCTTCAGGATCAGCTTGATAGCGGCAACGGGTAGAAGGGTGTAAGCGAGGATCTGCCCGCCACCCCAGAAGAGCAACCGGTTGAGCTGGGCCGAGTCGGACCTCTCGAAGGCATCCCGAGCCCGCTCGGCCCACCCGCCTGCCCCCAGCATTTCCAGCATGGCTACGAACCACGCCGGGTTGGTCGTCCCGAAGTTGAGAAAGGTCAGGCTGAGCGCCGATATGACCAGCACCACCACGACTTGGCGCCGGTCTCCGGTGAGGTTGTCGCGCCGGAGGCGGCTCGCGGAGATCAAATGCATCTCTTCAAGGTTAAGCATTGGGGAGCCACGAAGCTATCGTTGAGGGGGGCGCCGAGCAGTCCATCCGGGCCCGCTGCCAGCGGCCTGGTGTGGCCGGCGAGCGCCATGTAATACTTCGATGCCTAATGTTCTTAATTCCTGTTAGCGATTGAAAGAAGGGTTTCGATGACGTTACCAACCTATGCCGGGTTCGTGAACGCCGGTTTCCTGAGGGCGGAGGGCGCCCGAGCCCTCGACGAGAATCCCCGCAACGTGCGGATGGACAGCGGCGCCGTTGTCACGTGGTTTGAGGATCTGACCTTCGAGCGGGGGGCACGGTTCCTGCGTGCCTACTGGTACGACGCCCGGTTCGAGAGCGGTCACGAACTGGCGGAGGGTCAGCGCCGTTTCTTCTCGGCCCTCGGGCAGACCCCGGGCATACAGCTCCGCCTGGGTCACATCGTGGAGTACCGGCCGTGGTTCGAGCAGGGAATCCGCGATGCGGTAACCCGCACTGCGGCGGCGCTCAACCTCGATCCGAACCGGGTGATGGAGGAGTTCGAGCAGCAGTGGACCTTCCGACCGGAACGCCGCCAGCGCGGGGTCGACACCATGCTGTGCTCCGACATCGTCCGGCTGGCCGGCCGCGGGGCATTCGACACGGCCGTGATATTTTCCGGTGATCGCGATCTGGCGGAAGCCGTGCGATCAGTACAGGAGATGGGAACCCGGGTCGTGATCGCCACGCCCGATCGGCACAGCGTCTCGCGAGAGATGAACGACCTTGCCGACGAGATACTCGAGCTTACCCAGGACGATCTCAACCTGATGCTCCCGGAGAGACTCCCCAGCCTGACGTAACGTCCCGCGTCAAAGGGGTTGAAATTCCGGCGGCTCGTGCCGATAGTCAGGTAGTAGCCGGCGTCGCGTGGCCGGCTCGTCCCGGCTGCGAGGAGGGTACCGAAAGTGTCCAGCTGGCCCGATAGCCGGCTAAATCCCAGGTTGAGGCATCGCGGGTCAACCACTCCCCGTCGCCGTCCGTACCTTCCTGCGAAGGATCCGGACCATGGCTAGTACCGACTTCCGGGAACTGGTCTCGGGTTGGGAGAAGAGCGGCCGCTTCCCGGGCGACCTGGTCCATGCCCGGATCTTCCCAGCTCGTCCTGCCCGATTCGAGGATCTGGATCCCCCTCTCGATCCGACCCTCGCCGAGAGGCTCACCGGCAGGGGCATCGGCCGTCTCTACGGCCACCAGGCCCAAGCGATCCGCCTGATCAGGGGCGGGAACCACACGGTGGTGGTCTCCGGCACCGCGTCGGGCAAGACGTTGTGCTACCAGGTCCCGATTGCCGAACGATTGCTCGAGGATCGCACCAGCACGTCTCTGCTCGTCTTCCCGACCAAGGCGCTCGCCCAGGACCAGCTCGGTTCCATCCAGGCCCTGAGCCTCCCCCAGATGGTGGTATCCGCCTACGACGGCGATCTTCCACGTGAACAGCGGTCCCGGGTCCGGAGGCGAGCCAACGTCATCCTGACCAATCCGGACATGCTGCATTACGGGATCCTCCCGAATCACGGCTTGTGGAAGGGTTTCCTGTCCCGCTTGGGTCACGTGGTAATCGACGAGATGCACTACCTGCGAGGAATGTTTGGCAGCCACACGGCCAACATCATCCGGCGTCTGCGCCGCCTCGCCGCCCACTACGGCGCCGATCCGACCTTCGTGCTGACCTCCGCCACCATCGGCAACCCGGTGGATCTGGCCGAGCGCCTGTGCGGGACGGAGGTGTCGCTTGTGGACGGCGACGACTCTCCTGCCGGCGAACGGATGGTGGCTATCTGGAACCCGCCGCTCAAGGAGGAGGACTCGAGCAGCCGCCGATCTTCCATCGCGGAGACGACCGATCTTTACGTGGACCTGGTGCGCCGGGGTGTACACACCATCGCCTTCGGCCGGAGCCGGCGCGCCACCGAGTTGATCCACGTCAACGCCGCCGGCCGGCTCGGCGCCGCAGCTGACCGGATATCTCCGTATCGGGCCGGCTACACGGCCCGGGACCGGCGGGACATCGAGGCCCGGCTCTTCTCGGGAGAGCTGGTCGGCATCTCCGCCACCAATGCGCTCGAGCTGGGTGTCGACATCGGGGGGTTGGACGCGGCCCTGCTGTGCACGTTCCCCGGCACCATTTCCTCGTTCCGGCAGCAGTCGGGCCGGGCCGGCCGGGAACGGGACATGGCGCTGGTGGTCCTGGTCACAGGAGAGGACGCCCTGGACCAGTACTTCGTCCACCATCCCGAAGAGCTCTTCGGCCGGACGCCGGAAGCCGCGGTCGTCAACCCGACCAACCCGGATGTTATGGACTATCACCTGAGCTGCGCTGCCCACGAGCTACCTCTCGGCTGGCGGGATAGCCCCGTCTTCGGAGACGACCTGTGGGAGTCGGGGGCTCGTCTGGTGGGGGAGGGCGATCTGCGACTCGAGGACCGCCGGCTGCTCTGGACGGGCCGCCGATCGCCCGCTCATGGCAGGAGCATCCGTTCATCCGACTCCAGGTCTTTCACGATCTACGACCTCACAACTCGGCGGGTGATCGGCGAGGTGGACTGGGAACGGGCCTTCTCGGACGTGCACGAGGGCGCTGTCTACCTGCACAAGGGCCGGACCTACCTGGTGGAGGAGCTGGACGTGGCCGGGCTGGAGGTCCGTGTCCGGAGCGCCCGGGTGGATTACTACACGGAGCCACACGTTCAGAAAGCTCTCGACGTGATTGGGGTCTCGGACCAGGGTCGGGTGGGAGCGATGGGCAGCTTCCTCGGTCCGGTGAGGGTGTCGGCTCATGTGCTGGGCTACCGCCGCAAGTATTGGATGAGAGATCGAGGCAACGACCGGCGGACCATCCCGCTGGAATTGCCTCCTACGCAGATCGAGACCGAAGCATTCTGGTTCACCGTGCCCGGATCGGTCATGGATCGGGCGGGAATCGACCGGCGTGAAGCGCCCGGGGCGCTTCACGCTGCGGAGCACACCATGATCGCCATGCTCCCGCTATTCGCGATCTGTGATCGTTCGGACATCGGTGGCCTCTCGATCACTTACCACCCGCAGACGGGTGACGCCACCATCTTCATCCATGAGGGTTATCAGGGCGGCGCCGGCATCGCTTCGGTGGCGTATCCGGCCGGTGAGGAATTGGTGAAGGCCACGGTGGCAGCGCTTTCCCGGTGCGGGTGCGTCTCCGGTTGTCCGTCCTGCGTCCAGTCGCCCAAGTGCGGCAACTTCAACGAGCCGCTCTCCAAGAGCGGAGCACATCGTCTCTTGACCACCGCTCTCGACGATGATAAGTCGATAGCCGATAACTAGTGATCATTATAGTCGAAAACTAGTGGTCACATAATCTAACTAGCAACGGTCCCGGACGCGAGAAACCGGAGGAGCTGAATCCTCCGGCTCTCCTCAGGTTGTCCGGCTGGACGGAGTTACCGCTCCATTCCCAGCCGTCGGCTCGCTACTTAGTGACCGTGGTGCTCGTGGCCGTCGCACTCATGGGGATCGTGGACGTGGCCCTCTTCGTCGCCATGGTGCTCGTGCGTGTCGCACTCGTGTTCACCATGCGCGTGGTCATCGGCATGATGCTCGTGGTCGTCGCACTCGTGCGCGTCGTGGACGTGGCCCTCTTCGTCGCCGTGATGCTCGTGCGTGTCGCACCCATTCGGGTCTCCTTTCGCACTGACCGCTATTCCGCTCGACGTGACCTAACCGTCGGTTAGACATACGCGAATACGCGGCAGATTAGCACGCGCGAAAGCGTGGCCCTCACAAAGGGGCACCAAATCCTGATCCGGGGCCCGGCGCTGTTCCGATCAGGCGGGGCCGGGACTCTCCAGTTCAGTCAACGATGGGGAAAATCAAGGCGTATACCCTGCAACACCTCCTACTCGACTCGACGCGATTTTTTCTCGCAGGCTGGTAGCAGCCAGCACCAGGAAGAACAGCACCACCGGGAGGATCGCCATGGTGGCGGAACCCGAGGTGTTGGCGTGGTAGCTGACCAGCAGTCCGGCCGCGACGCTGAAAATTCCTATCACCGCGCTCGTGACCATCATGGCCGGAACCCGCCGTACGAGCAGCGCGGCCGTCGCGGGGGGACCGACCAAGAGACCGAACGCCAGCAGCGTGCCGACGGTGCGGTAGGAACCGACGATCGACAGCGTCACGAGCGCCAGAAGGGCGGCGTTGGTGAACGACGGGTGCAGTCCGAGGAGCGTGGCCTTCGTCTCGTTGAAGGACAGGACCAGGAAGGGACGGTAGAAAAGGATCGAGACGAGGATGACCAGCCCCGTCACCACCATCAGCACCTGGATGTCCGACGTCTGGACACCCAGAGTGTCTCCGAACAGGATCGCCGCTATCCCGCCGCCGTAAGACGGCGCCCGCGAGATGAAGATGACCCCCAGACCGAGCATTCCCACGAACAGCAGTCCGATACCGGTGTCCTCCGAGAAGACGGTCTGGCGGTGAACCAGATTGATACCGGCGATCATGACAGCCGCGGCGAGCGCAGCTCCGATGAAGACATTGAAGTCGAGCAGGATTGCCAGAGTGATCCCCGGGATCACGCCGTGGATGAGGGCGTCGCCCAGAAACGTCATCCCCCGGATCACCACCCATGTCCCGACGACGGCCCCGGCGATGGCCGCCAAGGCACCACCCAGCATCGCCCTCTGCTGGAAGGCGAGCTCGAAGGGTTCCGTCAACCACTCCATCCGTTCAGGCTCCACCCACTCCGCAACGGCGGTTGCGGCGCCGACTTGCCGTGGAGAATGTGTTCACCCTTCTCTCCTAGGAGAGCGCGTCGGCTATTCGCTTGGCGTTGTCCCTGAGCATCCCGACGATGTTGTCGGTTGTGGTTCCGGGTTCGCCCAGCGACCCGGTGTGGAGCTCGACGACGGCCACGTCAGTGCCTGCTTCTGCAGCGACCGCCTCGGCCAGCGCCGTGGGCTCGATGGTCTCCGCGAAGATCACCTTCACCCCTTCCTCGACGATCTCGTCCACAAGTTCGGCGAGCTGGGCCGAACTGGGATCTGCCAGGGTCGCACCACCCGGGATCACCGCCCCGATGATCTCGAAGCCGTACCGGTCGGCGAAGTAACCGAGCGAGTCATGGTTGGTGATCAGCAAGCGGTTCTCGTCTGGAATCGGGGCAAGAATGTCCTGAATCTCTGCGTCCAGCTCGGTGAGCGTTGCCGCGTAGGCCTCGGCACGGGCCGCCCAGTCAATCGACGGCTCGATCGCTGCCAGAGCCTCTGCGATCAGCATGGCGGCTTGCGCTACCCGGAGAGGATCCGTCCAGAAGTGTGGATCAAGGCCGCTCGTGTCCCCGTGGTCGTCGGCTTCCTCGTCGTGGTCGCCGTCTTCCTCTTCATCGGCTTCTTCGTCGCCGTGGTCGTCGGCTTCCTATCGGCTTCTTCGTCGCCGTGGTCGTCGGCTTCCTCGTCGTGGTCGCCGTCTTCCTCTTCATCGGCTTCCTCGTCGTGGTGGCCCTCTTCATCGGCTTCTTCGTCGCCGTGGTCGTCGCCTTCCTCAGCATGGTGCGCATCCTCGAAGGAGAACGGGATCGGGTCGAGCTGGCTGGCTATCTCCAAGATGTTGACGCCATCGGCTTCGGCTGCTTCCAGTACGTCGATCAGGCCCTCTTCCAGACCAAGCCCGTTCGTAACGACCAGGTCAACGTCATAGAGCATGGCCGCCTGGCTGGACGAGATCTGGTAGTCATGCGGATCGGCTCCCGGCGGCAGCAGAACATCGATCTGGACATCCCCACCAACGACATTCGCCACCACGTCACCGAGGATGGTGGTGGTCGCGATCACTGCTAACCGGCCAGGCTGCGGTGTAGCCGTTGTTTCCGGATCGGTTTCTGCTACCGCCGGGGCTGCGGTGGTGGTCGGCGCGGAGTCATCCGAACCGCACGCCACCGAAACCATCATCAGCGCCAGCAACCATGCGAAGTTGCGTAGCCATCGGAACACGAAGTTCCCTCCCTTATCGTCACTCTGGTCTCAAGCATAGATAATGATAATCAGTCTCATCAAGAAGGCAAGTCAACTACGGGCATCTTCCGGCATGGATATCAACAATCAACCCAGCTACGTATCGCTGTAGGAGCGGTGAGAAGGCGCCAGAACGGAGGCGAGACGGAATGCTCCAGTGCGACCGAGTAGGAGGAATTCCTGGCAGCTTAATGCCCGACCAGCAAAGCCACCGGCCGGAACTCCGCTAGAGCCGTGGCTTCGATCAGCGTTTCTCGCAACCCCATGACGTTCACGTTCACCATGGCGGTGACGGTCACCGTCCGCGGGCCGTAACCGGGGTCGGGCCGACAGTCGCACCGGATCAGCGTGGCGCCGTTGGAGCGGACAAGCCGCGCCGCCTCGTCAATCGCCGATCCGGTGGCGCCGAAAGGCCGGAAGGTGACCGGCGCCGCGGCCAGCGCACCCGCTTCAGCCGCGGCGGTCACCCGGTTCCTAGCTATCAGAACCTGACCGATCGCGGTCACGCCGGCCATGAGGACGAGCGCCAGCACGATCGCCCCGATCGCGAATAACGTGGCCGATCCCCGGTCCGAACCCGTCTTGCCTGCTCTCACGCCTCGACCCGCATCTCGGTGGTGGACTCCAGGGGTATCCGGAACCCACCCAACGCCGCAAGCAGCAGATGGTCGATTGCCACAGTGACCCGGGCGGGCCGGCCCACCACCGGCGGTCGCCGGACGGTGATGCGGGCCCGGTCTGCCAGCTCCGTTCCGAGCGCACGGCGGGTTGCCTCGATCGCTCGGGCGGGATCGGGCGAGGTGGCAGCCATCCTCGCCCCTTCCCGGCCGGCTGCGGTCAGTTGGAGCGCGGTTCTTGCCACCACGGTTACCTCAGCGATCGCCAGGACCAGCAGGAGGATCAGGGGGATGACCAGAGCGAACTCCACTGTGGAAGAGCCCCTGTCGTGTCTCAGCCCAGCAGCCCGATGATGTTCTTGGCCACGGAGCCGAAGAACTTGCCGATGAGGCTGGTCTTGTTGATCCAGCTCAGGAGCAACGAAGCCATGCCGGCTGCGCACATCCCCACCAGGGTGTACTCGACGGTCGCCTGACCTTCCTCGCCCCCGATAGCCCGGGTAGCCCGTCGGGCGATGTTGATGATTGAACTCATGATGAGTCTCCTTTCTCCCGCGTAGGCGGGCCTGCCGGCGTCCGGCCGGTTCGGGGGGAAGTGACATTTCAGAACAACATGAAGGGGTCGAGGAGCCGCGCCAGCGGGGGCAGCACCAGCGGACCGATCATCAGGATGAGCAGGCCGGGAAGCATCAGGAGCGTGAGCGGCAGCATCATCCTCACCGGTAGCCGGCGTGCCTTCTCGACCGCCGAGGAGCGGGCCGCCTCTCGGTATTCGGTGGCCAGGGCGGTCAGGGTGAGCTCGAGGGGGGAACCCGACAGGTGCGCGGCGCCCACTTGGCGGAACAGCCGGCCGCCGGTGCCGGTCGCGTTCATCAGGGATGGGGTGAGGCCGCCCTTCACGGCATTGCGGAGTACCTTGTCAACCTCCTGACCCAGTGACGAGGAAAGGCTCTCGCGGGCCAGAGCCAACGCTCCGGCCGGCGACAGGCCACCCGAGAGGCCGATCAGCATGGAGTGGGTGAGCAACTCCAACTCCTTCTCCGCCCGGCGATGGGCCAACCGCTCGGATCGGAGTGACCGTCGCCGACGGAGCGAGTACCAGACCAGGCCGAGGCTGGCCCCGGCCAGCGGGTTGGACAGCCCGACTGCGGCGCCGGTCGCGGCGATGAGACGCACACCGACGGGTTGCATGGCGGCCATGACGTAGACCACCACCGCAACGGACACCATGGTGAAGAGGCTCATGACAGGTTCCGCCCCAGGATCAGGGTCACGGAAGCGCCGCCGATGAGGAGGACGGCCCCGATGCCGACCAGGATGGGGCCGACACTCCCCATCGACATCAGATCCGAGAGGGTTCCGGCGGCTGCCGCGGCCAGCAATCCTCCGATGGGAAGCACGGTCAGCACCGCAACGGATGCCCGGGCGGCCGAGCCGGCCGCACGCATCTCGCGCTGGAGTTCGATGCGGTCGGTTTGGATGCCTGCCAGGGTGGCGAAGGCCGCCGACACCCGGCCTCCGCTCTCGGCGCCGATCCGCACCGCGGCTCCCGCCAGGCGGCCGGTTCCTGGGAGCGCTTCGGACGCTGCTTCTGCCACCTCGAGCATGGGGCGGCCGGACCGGCAGAGGCGGGACATCCGGGCCAGGTCCAAGTCGGGCGCACGAGTGCCGGCATCGACGAGCGCCTGGCGGAGGCTTCTTCCCGCTCGTAGTTCAGCGCTCACGGCTTGCAGGTAGGACACCTCCTGGTAGGGATCGGGGCGGCTCTTGCGGAGGGCCACCCAGATACCGGCGGCGATCCCCGCCAGGCCGGCCCACCAAGGCAACACGACCGGGGCTCCCAGAGCCAGCGACTCCCACCAGCGCCGGGGCCGGAGCGCTATACCGATCGCCACCAGCCCGAGGATCAGCATGCCGCCTCCCGGCATCCTTCGAGCCCGACCTCGGCGATCATCTCCACCCGGCGGCGGGCATTCCTGCGGTTCAGGTGCACGACGAGGTCGACAGCGGAGCGGAGTTGGCGCCGGATGGCGGTCTCCCCCACCCCCTCGCTCCCGGTCAGGGCCAGCGTTTCGATCCGCCAGAGGGCGTCTTCGGGTCCGTTGGCATGGACGGTCGACAGGCTCCCGTCGTGGCCGGTGTTCATGGCCGAGATCATGTCGAGGGCCTCGGCGCCTCGTACTTCCCCGACGATGATGCGGTCCGGCCGGAGCCGGAGGGCGGTACGTACCAGGTCGGCCAGGGTGACCCGCCCGCGGCCCTCGGCGTTGGCAGGCCGGGCTTCGAGCCGGACCACGTGACCGTAGATACGCAGCTCGGCGGCGTCCTCGATGGTCACGATCCGTTCGCCTACCGGCACTGTCGCCGTCAGCGCGTTGAGCAAGGTGGTCTTTCCGGTACCGGTCCCGCCGCTGACCACGATGTTCTTCCGATCGATCACGGCCTGTTCGAGCACCATGCGCTGGGCATCGGTCATCGAGCCCCAGTCGACGAAGGTGTCCAGGTTGGGCGCCACAGCGGTGAAGCGGCGGATGGCAACGACCGGACCTCCGACCGACACCGGCGGGACGACCGCGTGTAGGCGGCTGCCGTCGGGAAGGCGGGCGCTCACCAGGGGACTCGCGCGGTCCAGGCGCAAGCCCAGCGGGGCGATGGTGCGTTCGACGGCTGCCAGGATCGCCCCGTCGTCGGCGAAGGCGACATCGGTGCGCTCCAGGACCCCTACACGTTCCACCCAGACTTCGTCGGGACCGTTGACGAACACGTCCGACACGGCGGGGTCCCGGAAGAGCGGCTCGATCGGTCCCATCCCGATGAGGGTGTCCACGACCGCATCCACGATCCCGGGGGAGGCCAGCGGCGACTCCACGGACATGATCCGGCGCACCTCGGCCTCGGCGTGATCCCGGCTCAGCTCGACATCGGACTCGAGCACCCGCCGGAGAACGCGTTCGACTACTGCCATCGCCATCTCCAGACCGGCGCCCACGACCGCAGCCACCTTCCGGTAGGGGTCTGGCGCGCCGGCACGGAGTTGAAGGCAGAACGGGGCGGAGCGTCGACCACGGGCCCGGGCCCGGGCCTCTCCCTGCCGATTCCGGTACGCACCCACACCCGGGGCGGCACCCGGGTGTCCACGCCGGGGATAAGGGGCGCGATCCGGACGAACGGCATGCCGTCCAGGGGGTTACGCGTCCGTACCACCACGCACGGCCAGGACTCGACGAGGGCGTTGACCACCTCCGTGGCTGCGGGGACATGCACGCCTCCGTGCGGGAGTACCGCCAGCCCCTTCCGGGACGGGACCAGCTCGGCCAGCGTCGGGCCGTCCTCCACCAGGCTTGCCAGGGTTCGGCGACCTGGCAGCGGAAGGCCCTCCGGATCGAGGTCGAGCACGAGTGCCGTGGGGTGGAAGGATGCCAGCGCGAGCGGTGCCAGCATCCCGAGCACATCGTCGTGAAGGGTGTGGACGGCCATGGCTACCATGCCCGCTGTCCCTCCGGTCGGGCCGCTCTTGGGCCTATTTGATAATGATTAGCAATGTGAAACATATAGCTAACGTATCCAACTAGGAACGGACTGGCAACCCCTATCTTTTCGCGTTCTCGCTGCCAGGCCCGGGCTGCAATAGGTCCTCCAGGCTGCCGGACCGCCTCGCTCTGCCGTAAGATGAGGGCTGTGAGAACGGGTGTCGCCTTCTTCGATCTCGACAAGACGATCATCGCCAAATCGTCCACCCTGGCGTTCGCCCGGCCTCTCCACAAAGCCGGTTTGCTCCGGCGACGGACACTTCTCAGAGCGGCAGTGGCCCAGGTCGTTTACCGGATGGCCGGAGCGGATCAGGAGAAGCTGGATGAGCTCCGCGACCGGCTGGTGAGCCTGACCAAAGGCATGGAGGCTTCCCGGATCCGGGAACTGGTCGAGGAAACCATCGACGAAGTCGTGACGCCGCTGGTCTACGAGGAGGCCCTCGACCTGATGGACGAGCACCGCCGCGCGGGCCGGGAGATCGTCATCATGTCGATCGCGCCCGAGGAAGTGGCGCGACCGCTGGCCGCCCACCTCGGGGTCGGTCATGTGATCGCCACCCGCTCAGCCGTTGACGCCGAGGGTTGCTACGCCGGTGAGCTGGCCTTCTACGCCAGCGGAACCGCCAAGGCCGACGCCATCAGGCAGCTAGCCGGAGAGTGGCGGTTTGGCCTCGACCGCTGCTACGCGTACTCCGACAGCGTCACCGATCTCCCCGTGCTGGAGACGGTGGGCCATCCGGTAGCAGTCAACCCGGACCGCGCCCTGCGGGAGGTTGCGTCCGAGCGGGGCTGGCCGGTGGCCGAGTTCGATAGTCCGGTGACCTTGCGGACCCGTCTCCAGACCCTGCCCCGGCCAGGCGCACCGTTGGTTTCCGGCACTGTCATTGCCACCGCCATAGTCGGCGCCGTGGCGCTGTGGGCGTTGAAGGCCCGGCAGCGGGTGGTGACCGGCGCACGGCTCAAGGGCTGAGAGGTGCCTGCGATGACGCCTGCCCCGCACCGCCGATGAGGGCGGTGCGATCGCGCAATGCGATGAGCCCTAACGCCCGGCGGCTCGTGTCCTTTCTCGGGATTCTGGCCTTTCTCGTCGCGGTGTGGGAGGGCTACAAGTGGATGGGCACCGCAACGGGCGGTGTCTGGCCCGGTACCGGCATCGCGCTACCGGTACGCACCAACGAGCGTTCGATGCCCCATACGTGGGACGTCGTCTTCGCCCTCCTCCGTCCGGCGCGGCGGGGGGGCGACATGCTGCTCCTGGTTCTCCTGCGGGCCGCACTCTTCACCTGGCGTTCCGCGCTCATCGGGTTCCTCCTCGGCAGCGCGGTGGGGTTCGGTCTGGGGGTTCTTTTCGTGCGATCCGCCCTTGCCGAGCGCGGTCTCATGCCCCACGTGGTTGCTTCCCAGACGGTCCCCATCCTCGCCATCGCCCCGATCCTCGTGGTGTGGGCCGGTCGCCTGAACGTCACCCGGTGGCTGGTCGTGGCGGTGGTCTCGGCCTACCTGGCCTTCTTCCCGGTCGCCATCAACACCCTGCGGGGTCTGCGCAGCCCGGATGCAACCGCCTCGGAGTTGATGCGGTCCTACGCGGCCGCTCCTAACCAGGTGCTGTGGAAACTCCAGGTGCCCGCGGCCCTGCCCTACCTGTTTCCCGCCCTGAAGATCGCGGCCACCGCCTCGGTCATCGGCGCCATCGTCGGCGAACTCCCCGCCAGCATGCCGGACGGGCTGGGCCGGGCCATACTCAACTTCGCCGCCGCATTCTCAGCAGCCCCCGAGAAGCTCTTCGCCTCGATACTCGTAGCGTCGCTGGTGGGTATCGGCTTCGTAGGCATCGTGGTCCTCGCCGAGAGAACCCTGATACCGCCATCCCGGCGACTGGAGGACCTCAGCGAGCCACAGGTCCGCGGGGTCGGGGCCTGAAGGAGGTGGTCGCATGAGCGCGCTCTCGCTACGCGGGGTCGGGAAGGTGTTCAACCCCGGTTCCGACCAGGAGGTTCGGGCAGTCCATGGGGTTGACCTGGCTGTGGAGCGAGGAGAGTTCATCTCCGTCATAGGACCTTCCGGATGCGGAAAGTCAACCCTCCTGCGCCTGATCGGAGATCTCACCCCGCCCTCCGCCGGCACGGTGTCCGTCAACGGCAAGACACCGTCCCGGGCTCGGCTCGACCGTGACTACGGCATGGTATTCCAGTCCGCCACCCTTTTGGAGTGGCGGAGGGTGCAGGCCAACGTGGAACTGCCTCTGGAGATCATGGGGATGGACGCAGCCGAGCGCTCGCGGCAGGCGGCCGCCATGCTGGAGTTGGTCCAACTCGACCGGTTTGCCAACCATTACCCGTGGCAGCTGTCCGGGGGGATGCAGCAGCGGGTAGCCATAGCGAGGGCCCTGGCATTCAATCCCTCCATCCTCCTGATGGACGAGCCGTTCGGTGCTCTGGACGAGATGACTCGCGAGCGGATGCAGTCCGAGTTGCTCCGCATCCGGGCCGAGACGGGGACGACGGTGGTATTTGTCACCCATTCCATTCCCGAGGCGGTCTTCCTGTCGACGCGTGTTGTCATCATGTCGCCCCGTCCGGGGACGATCACGGAGGTGGTTGACATCGACCTCCCGGAGCCTCGGTCCGACGCAACACGCCAGGACCAGCGCTTCTTCGATCTGCTCACCGGCGTGCGCGAGGGACTGAGAGCCGTGGAGGACCCTTGATCAACCGGACGGAGCTCCTCCGGAAGCTCTATTTCCGGCTTCCCGCCATCGGGATATTCATTGGCGGGCTGATCATCTGGGAAGGCTTGGTCCGAGCCTTCGACATCAAGGGTTTCATCCTCCCGGCGCCCACGGCGATCACCGCCACGTTCGCGACCGAGACCGCCGACCTGCTCGCCGCCGGGGCAGGGACGTTCTCCACCGCGCTGGCCGGCCTCCTGCTGGGCGGCTTTCTCGCGGTGCTCACAGCCCTGGCGGCCGCCCGGTGGCGCTTCGTGCGTGACGGGGCTCTTCCCTTCGCAGTCGCGGCCAACTCCACGCCGATCATCGTGCTGGCGCCGATCGCCAACTCCTGGTTTGGACTCCGAAGCCCCTTCGGCTCGATCTTCGTCGTAGCGGTCCTGGTGTTCTTTCCGGTCATGATCAACCTCGTCCGCGGGCTCCTGTCGGTGGAGGCGTCGGGAATCGAGTTGATGGAGTCCTACGCGGCCGGTCGCCTCACCACTCTGTGGAAGCTGCAGCTCCCGAACGCAACCCCGTATCTGTTCTCTGCGCTGAAGGTTGCCGCCGCGCTCAGCCTCATCGGCGCCATCGTCAAGGAGTTCTTCGGGGGCTCCCAGGAACGACTCGGCCAGTACATCACGACCAAGGCGGGACTTCTGCAGTTCGAGGAGGCCTGGGCCGCCATCGTGCTGGCCTCCCTATTCGGCATCGCCCTCTACAACATCGTGGTGTTGATCGAGCGACGGGTCATCCCCTGGCATGTATCGGTACGCAACGCCTGAACATCTAGTAGCAGCCGGCGCGCGGCCGGTAGCCGGCAGATAAACCCTCTTCTGCGGGTAGCGCACCGACCGCACCCTCTATCCTTCGATTCTTTCCCGAAGGGCGATTATTCGGGAACCTCGTAGCCGACGTTGCAGCGCATTCGCCGTGCATGGGAACGGAGCGGGCTTTGTTGCGCAGGTGAGGGCACGTTACGAGGCGGGCGCAGGGTGCGCCATGAAGGGAGGCGCAATGAGAAGGCTACGAGCACTCACCGCGACGCTGGCGGTTCTGGTACTGATAACCGGTGCCTGCGCGGCTGAGGACGATGAACTGACCCCGATCAACTTGCAGCTGCAATGGGTGGCGCAGGCACAGTTCGCCGGTTACTACGCGGCGGTGGATCAGGGGTTCTACGCCGACGAGGGACTGGACGTGACCATCCTGGAAGGCGCGGTCGAGATCGTCCCCCAGCAGGTCGTGGCGACCGGAGGCGCTGAGTTCGGTCTCGCATGGGTTCCGAAGGCCCTGGTATCCAACGAGGAGGACGCCGGGCTGGTGAACGTCGGCCAGGTGTTCCAGCGTTCGGGAACGCTGATGGTGTCGTGGGCTGATTCCGGTATCAGTTCGCCGAGCGATTGGGAAGGCAAGATCGTAGGGAACTGGGGTTTCGGCAACGAGTTCGAGCTCACCGCCGCCATCGAGAAGTTCGGCGTGAACGTGGGCGAGTTGGTAGCGCAGAGCTTCGACATGGAGGCCCTGCTCAACCGGGAGATCGACGCCGCCGAGGCGATGATCTACAACGAGTACGCCCAGATTCTGGAGGCGACCAACCCTGATACCGGCGAGCTTTACCAGCCGTCCGACCTCACGGTGATCGACTTCAACGATCCGGCGATCGCAACGGCGATGCTGCAGGACGCGATATGGGTTACGGAGACCTACGCCGAGGAGAATCCCGACATCGTCGAGGCTTTCCTCCGGGCTAGCTTCAGGGGATGGATCCACTGCCGTGACAATCCCGACAGCTGCGTAGACATCGTGCTCGCTGCCGGACCAACCCTGGGACGCAGCCACCAGACCTGGCAGATGAACGAGATCAATGGCCTCATCTGGCCGTCACCTCTTGGCATCGGCGTCATGGACGCGGCTCTGTGGCAGCAGACCGTCGACGTGGCTACCAGCCAGGGAGTCATCCAGGGCGCGCCGCCGGCCGGTTCGTACCGGAGCGACTTCGCACAGAACGCGGTGGACGGGCTCGAGGACGAGGGACTCGACACGGTCGGCAACGGCTGGCGACGGGTCACCGTGGAGCTGAACCCGGGCGGCGAGTAGATCTCGAACAACCCGACAAACAACCGAGGGTCGGCAAACCCGCGCCGGCGATTTCCGGATAAGTGGGACCGTGCTCGGCACGGTCCCCACCGACCGCCCCATGGCTGTCCAGGGGAAGCGCCCGGCCGAGAGAAAGTTATGGCGAACATCGTTCGGGCAGCGCTCCTTCAGGCTGCATGGACCGGTGACCGGGAGTCGATGGTCGAGAAGGGCGCCCACTACGCGTACGAGGCGGCCGACCGGGGCGCCTCGGTGATGTGCTTCCAGGAACTGTTCAACGGCCCCTACTTCTGCCAGCTCCAGGACGACGACTTCAAGGACACCGCCGAGGCGGTGCCGGACGGTCCGAGCACGCAACGGATGATCGAGGTGGCCAAGGAGACCGGAATGGTGCTGGTCGTCCCCCTCTACGAGAAGGAGGACGACGGCTTCCTGTACAACACCGCGGCGGTGATCGACGCGGACGGTACGTATCTAGGCAAGTACCGCAAGACCCACATCCCGCACCTCAACGGGTTCTGGGAGAAGTTCTACTTCCGGCCCGGCAACCTGGGCTACCCCGTGTTCGACACCGCGGTGGGCCGGATCGGCGTGTACATCTGCTACGACCGCCACTTCCCGGAGGGCTGGAGGGCCCTGGGTCTGGCCGGTGCCAAGATCGTGTTCAATCCCTCGGCTACCAGCCGCGGCCTGTCTATGTACCTATGGAACCTCGAGCAGCCGGCCTCGGCGGTGGCCAACGAGTACTTCGTCGGCGCTATCAACCGGGTCGGCACCGAACCCTACGGCGACAACGACTTCTACGGCTCCTCCTACTTCGTCGGCCCAAAAGGGCAACTGGTGGGCGAAGCGGGCTCGGACACCGAGGAGGAACTCGTGATCCGAGACCTCGAGATGGACATGATCGACGAAGTGCGCAAGACCTGGGCCTTCTACCGGGACCGTCGCCCCGACGCCTACGACCCCCTAGTGGCGCCCTGAGAGCACAAGTCACAGAGCATCATGCGTGAAGAGGAGCCAGCCTGATTCCCGCCGAGGGCGACTTCAAGCCTTTGGTCAAACTTTTCGATAAGTGTCGACATGTCGGGCAAACTCCATCGAAGCCAACAGTTCGCAATGGCCGGGTAGCAGGCATATTCCGGCTTCGCTACGGCCCTGGCCGGTTATCCTGGTACCACAAACGACACGGGGGTCAATTGTGGGAATCCATGCCGACCTGCTGAGACGCCACCGGGAGGTGATTCCCAACTGGGTCGGTCTCTATTACGACCAGCCGATCTCGCTCGCGGAGGGGTCGGGGCGCCATGTCATGGATGCCGAGGGCAACCGGTATCTCGACTTCTTCGGAGGGATCCTGGTCACCATGGTCGGCCACGCAGTCCCCGAGGTGGTGGATGCGATCAAGGCGCAGGCGGAGCAGATGCTCCACTCCTCCACCCTCTACCTGATCGAGGCTCAGATCGAGCTCGCCGAACGCATCGCCGAGCTCTCAGGCATTCCCGACGCCAAGGTCTTCTTCGTCAACTCCGGATCCGAGGCCAACGACACGGCGTTGATGCTCGCCACCTGCTACCGCAGCTCCAACCAGGTCCTGGCGATCCGGGGCAGCTACCACGGCAAGTCCCACAGCGCCATGGCTGTCACGGGTAACGCGGCGTGGTCGGGTACCAGCTTCAGTCCCTTCCAGGTCACCTACGTCCACGGCGGTTACAAGCTGCGCTCCCCGTTCGGCCACCTTCCCGACGAGGAGTTCACCGCTCGGTGCGTGGACGACCTGAGAGATCTGCTGGACATCGCCGTGGCCGGCGTCCCCGCCGCGCTGATCGCCGAACCGATCCAGGGCGTGGGCGGGTTCGTCACCCCGCCGGACGGCTTCTTCGGCGCCCTGAAGGACGTACTCGACCAACGGGGAACGCTGTTTATCTCTGACGAAGTGCAGACGGGATGGGGACGCACCGGCGATAACTTCTGGGGTTACCAGGCCCACGGCGTGACCCCCGACCTGCTGACGTTCGCCAAGGGCCTCGGCAACGGCATGGCCATCGGCGGTGTGGTGGGGCGCCGGGCCATCATGGACTCGTACCCAGCCAACGCCCTCTCAACCTTCGGGGGTAACCCGCTGGCCACGAGCGCAGCGCTGGCCAGCCTGGACGTGCTGGAAGACCACGACCTCCAGTCCAACGCTCACAAGAGGGGTGCCCAGCTGCGAAGCGGGCTGGACCATCTGGCCCACGACATCGCGGAAATCGTGGAGGTCCGGGGCAAGGGGCTGATGCTGGGGGTCGAGCTGGCCGATCCGGCTACCCGCCGGCCCGATACGGTCCGGACCGCCCGGATCATGGAGGAGGCCAAGTCCGAGGGACTCCTCATCGGCAAGGGCGGGCTGTACGGGAACGTGCTGCGCATAGCCCCGCCCCTGTCCGTCACCGAGGCGGAATGCGACGAGGGCCTGGCGATGCTCGATGCCGCTGTCCGCCGGGCGACCGGCGCCTGACAGCCGAGACCATCCAATCCGGAGGAAAGTCATGGGAACTGCACTCATCAAGAATGGCACCGTCGTCACCGCGACCGAGACCATGCAGGCCGACGTGTTCATCCAGGGCACGGAGGTGGTTGCCATCGTTGCGTCCGGAGGGATCGACCTGGGCCTGGTGGCGGACCGCACCATCGACGCGTCAGGAAAGTTGGTGATACCGGGCGGCATCGACGTGCACACCCACATGGAACTTCCGTTCGGGGGGACTTTCGCCGCCGACACGTTCGAGACGGGAAGCCGCGCCGCCGCCTGGGGAGGCACCACGACCATCGTCGACTTCGCCGTCCAGACCAAGGGCGAGTCCGCCATGGACGGTTTCGAGCGCTGGATGGCCAAGGCCGAGGGGGAGTGTGCCATCGACTACGGCTTCCACATGATCACCGGGGACATCAACGAGCAGACCCTCAAGGAGATGGACATGCTGATGGATGAGGGTGTCACCTCGTTCAAGATGTTCATGGCGTACCCGGGGGTCTTCTACTCCGACGACGGTGAGATCGTGATGGCCATGCAGAAGGCCGCCGAGAACGGGTCGATGATCGCCATGCACGCCGAGAACGGCATCGCCATCGACGTGTTCGTGAACCAGGCGCTGCAGCGGGGCGAGACCGATCCGATCCATCACGGAATCGTGCGCAAATCGGTGCTGGAGGGCGAGGCGACCCACCGTGCCATCCGGCTGGCCGAGGTCACGGGAGCTCCGGTCTACTTCGTCCACTTATCGGCTCTCGAAGCCCTCGAACAGGTCACGCTCGCCCGGGATGAGGGGCGGAACGTGTTCGCGGAGACCTGCCCGCAGTACCTGCTGCTGGATCTGGACAACCTCGGAGGGGGCTTCGAAGGCGCCAAGTACGTGTGCTCGCCGCCGCTGCGCGACCGGGCGGCAGGACACCAGGAGCGGTTGTGGCGGGGCCTCACGACCGACGACCTACAGGTGGTGTCGACGGACCACTGCCCCTTCTGCATGGGCGACCACCACACGTTCGGAACCCAGAAGCAGCTCGGGCGGGACAACTTCGCGGCGATCCCCAACGGGATGCCCGGGGTCGAGAACCGGATGGAGCTGATCTTCGATGCGGGTGTCGCAGCCGGTCGCATCAACGCCAACCGGTTCGTAGAGATCACCGCCACGACGCCGGCCAAGATGTTCGGCCTGTTCCCGAAGAAGGGCACCATCGCGCCTGGGAGCGATGCGGACATCGTGATCCTCGACCCGGACCGCACGCACACGATCTCGGTGGAGACCCACCACATGGACGTCGACTACTCGGCGTACGAAGGCCGGGAAATCACCGGCAAGGTGGAGACGGTCATGTCGAAGGGCAAGGTCATCATCGAGGACGGCCGGTACCACGGGAGCAAGGGCGACGGTGAGTACCTGCGGCGCGGCACGACCATGATGCTGCGCTGACCGGGGTCTCCGCAGCCGCTGAGTGCCACGGCAGGGTGAAGACAAGGACCTAAACCACGAGGACGAGGCGATGAAGACCATAACCCATTGGATAGACGGCAAGTCCTGGGAGGGCGAGCCGGAGCGGACCGGTCCGGTGTTCAATCCTGCCACGGGGCGCCAGGTCGCCGAAGTGGCGTTCGCCGCCGCCGCCGAGGTGGACCGAGCAGTCAGTGTGGCCCGGAAGGCGTTCGAGGACTGGCGGTCGGTCTCACTGACCCGCCGCCAGAATATCATGTTCGCCTACCGCGAACTGATCACCCGGCACCGTCTCGACCTGGCCCGCATCCTGACCGCTGAGCATGGGAAGACCCTCGACGACGCCTTGGGCGAGGTCCAGCGGGGCCTCGAGGTGGTGGAGTTCGCGTGCAACATCGCCCATCTGATCAAGGGGGAGTTCTCGGAGCAGGTCAGCAGCGCCGTCGACACCTACACGGTGCGCCAACCGCTGGGGGTGGCGGCCGGGATCACCCCGTTCAACTTCCCCGCGATGGTGCCCATGTGGATGTTCCCCATCGCCATCGCCTGCGGCAACACCTTCGTGCTCAAGCCGTCCGAGAAGGATCCGTCCGCCTCCCTGCTCAACGCGGAGCTGCTGGCCGAGGCGGGCCTACCCGAAGGGGTGTTCAACGTCGTCCACGGCGACAAGGCGGCGGTGGACGCCATCCTTGCCCACCCGGACATCGCCGCGGTCTCGTTCGTGGGCTCGACCCCGATCGCCCGCTACATCTACGAGCAGGGAACCCGGAACGGCAAGCGGGTCCAGGCGCTGGGCGGCGCCAAGAACCACATGATCGTTCTTCCCGACGCCGACATGGACCTGGCCGCTGATGCGGCGGTATCGGCCGGTTACGGCTCGGCCGGCGAGCGGTGCATGGCCATCTCGGTGGTGGTCACGGTGGGCGAGGCCGCCGACCGGCTGCTGCCCAAAGTCCGGGAGCGGATCGCGGAGTTGGTGGTGGGTCCGGGGGACTCCGAAGGCGCCCAGATGGGTCCGCTGGTCACCGCCGAGCATCGCGACCGGGTGGCCGGCTACGTCGACACCGGCGAGGCCGAGGGCGCGCGCATCCTCGAAGACGGCCGGGGCTTCACCAGCGACGGGCACGAGGACGGTTTCTTCTTCGGCCCCACCCTGTTCGACGGGGTGACGCAGGACATGTCGATCTACCGGGACGAGATCTTCGGACCGGTGCTCTCGGTGGTGCGCACCGACTCCTACCAGGAGGCCATAGACCTCGTCAACGTGAACCCCTATGGCAACGGAACCGCCGTGTTCACCAACGACGGCGGTGCGGCTCGCAAGTTCCAGGCCGAGATCGAGGTGGGGATGGTCGGTATCAACGTCCCGATCCCGGTACCCCTATCGTTCTATTCCTTCGGGGGGTGGAAGGACTCCATCTTCGGAGGCCATTCCATCTACGGCCCCGAAGGAGTACATTTCTACACCCGGCCCAAGGTCGTGATCGCCAGGTGGCCGGACCCCATACATCGCGGGGTTGATCTCGGATTCCCCCAGCATCGTTAGAAGAGGCAAGAAGAACCGGAAAGGGGATAGGGACCATGGACTTCGGCGTCGTGCTCCAGACCGATCCGCCGGCCTCCCGGGTCATAGAGCTCACCCGGCTGGCTGAGGCCAACGGATTCAGCCACGCCTGGACCTTCGACTCCCACGTGCTGTGGCAGGAGCCCTTCGTCATCTACTCGAGGATGCTGGCCGAGACCGAACGCATGGTGGTGGGTCCGATGGTAACCAACCCCGGCACCCGGGACTGGACGGTGCTGGCCTCCCTGTTCGCCACCCTCAACGACATGTACGGGGACCGGACCATCTGCGGGATGGGACGGGGCGACTCGGCCCTCCGCTACATCGGCCGCAAACCCCGCACCCTGGCCAAGATGGCCGAGTCTATGGGGGTCATCAAGGGCCTGGTTGCGGGAGACGAGGTGGACTACGACGGCACGCCTCTGCGGATACCGTGGATCTCGGAAGGCTGGGACCTACCAATGTGGGCGGCCGGATACGGACCGAAGGCGCTGGCCACGGTCGGACGCCACGCCGACGGGTTCATTCTGCAACTGGCCGATCCCCAGATCCTGGAGTGGACGGTGGCGGCTGTGCGGGCCGCGGCGGTGGACGCGGGCCGCAATCCTGACGAGATAGCGGTATGCGTGGTGGCGCCCGCCTACGTGGGCGACGACATCGGACACCAACGCGAGCAGCTCCGGTGGTTCGGGGGCATGGTCGGCAACCACGTCCACGACCTGGTGAAGCGCTACGGCTCGGACAACCCGGAGATGGTCCCTGAGGTGCTAGCCGACTACATCGCCGCCCGGGAAGGCTACGACTACGCCCACCACGGGCGGGCCGGTAACCCGTCTACCGACTTCGTGCCCGACGCCGTCGTGGACCGTTTCTGCGTGCTCGGAACGGCGGACGACCACATCGCCAAGTTGGAGCTGCTGAGGAACCTGGGGATGGACCACTTCGGGGTCTACCTGATGCACGACGACCGGGAGGCGACGCTGAACGCCTACGGCAAGACGGTCATACCGGAGGTCAACCGGCCCCGGGTCTGATCATCGGCCCTAGCCCGGGTCAACCCCCACCGACTTAGGGGTGCGTCAGTAGCCGGACTCGGCGACGGGTGAGCGACCCCCGCCGGCCACCGACCTGTATTCCTGGTCGCTCACTTTGCGGTCCTCCCAGACGGTGGCGCCGCCCGTAGTATGGGATAAGTGCGTCATCGGTGAGTCCGGGAGGGCGCCGTGCCAGTGGACCTCGCCCGGAGGTGCGTGGACGAGGTCTCCGGTGGAGATCTCGACGGCGGCTCCCTGGTCATTCTGGACCAGGCCCGCGCCATTCGTGACGTAGAGCACCTGACCTTCAGGGTGGTGGTGCCAGTCGGTCCGGGCGCCCGGCTCGAAGCTCACCGCCAGGATGTTCAGCGTTCCGTCGTTTCGCACGGGCCCGAATAGCACGTCACCGGTGAAGTACTCGGCGGGCGCCTCCTCCCACACTACGTCACCAGGCCTCCAATGTTCCATGATCCTCCGAACCGATAGACGCCGAGGACTCTAGAGGAGAGGAGCGGCCTCCTTTCCTACGAGACGCCACAGTCGCTCGACATGTTCCTCCCTGGTGTTCATCTGGCCTATCGACACCCGCAGGAACGCCGTCTCCCCCATCCTGGATGGGGTCAAGAAAGAATGACCGGATCGATTGACCGCCTCCCCCAGTGACTCGGTGGCCCGGTTGCCGGCCCGGTGCCGGAAGCACACCAAGGCGAATGGTACGGGGGCCACCAGCTCGAAACGAGGGTCTTCATCGAGCCGGTCGGCAAAAGCGCGGGCCCATGCCACGCTGTCGCGTATCCGGGAGCGCAGTGCCGCGGCTCCGTAGTAACGCAGGACGAACCAGAGTTTCAGGGAGCGGAAGCGGCGCCCCAGCGCCACGTGCCAGTCCCGGTAGTCGATCACCTGCCCGCTCTCCGAAGAGGTATTGCGCAGGTACTCGGGCAGGATCGAGAGGGTGCGGATCAGGGGTCGGCGGTCGGCCACGTAGAACAGCGAACCGTCGAAGGTCATCGGCGTCCACTTGTAGGGGTTGACGGTGTAGCTGTCCGCCAACTCCAGGCCGTCCTGATGGTGCCGGAATTCCGGACAGAGCATGGCGTTGCCGGCATACGCGGCGTCCACGTGATGCCACATCCCGGCTTGGCGGGACAGCTCGCCCACGGCGCGGACCGGGTCCACCGCGGTCGTACCTGTCGTGCCCACGGCCGAGCAGGCGAAGGCGGGCTCCAGCCCGGCGGCCCGGTCCTTACGAACCGCCTCCTGCAGGGCGTCGATCCGCATGGCGTACGCATCGTCCACATCGATCAGGCGCACATGGCGGTAGCCGGCTACCCGCGCTCCCTTCTCCACGGAGGAATGGGCCTGCGAGGACGTGTAGGCAACGCACCGGTCGGCGGCGGCGCCGCACCTACCTGCCTCTTCGCGGGCGACCACGAGGGCGGTATGGACGGCGTCCGAGGCGGTCTGCTGCATCACCCCGCCCCCCTGATCGGTGGTCTTCCATCGGGCGGGGAGCCCAAGCAGGTCCGCCATCCAGTCGGCCATCACGTTTTCCAACTCGGTGCATACCGGGCTGGTGGCCCATAGCATGCCCTGCTGGCCGAGGCCGGCCGAGACCAACTCGCCGAGAATGCCCGGGCCGGAGGTGGCGGCCGGGAAGAATGCGAACCACCCGGGGGAGACCCAGTTGGTCAATCCGGGAACGACGATACGGTCCAGATCGGCGGCGATCTCCTCGAAGTCCTCCGGATCCTCCGGGGCGTGGTCGGGCAGCATGTCCCGGATCTCGCCCGGCGCCAGTCGTGACTGCACCGGCAGGTCGCCCACCCGCTCCATGTAGCTAGCCAGCCAGTCGATCAACGCGTAGCCATGACGGCGGAAATCGTCCGGGGTCATCTCGCGAAAATCGGTCATGGTGCCTCCCCGGTGGCTTGGGCCGGCATCAGGTTAGGTGGGGATTGGAAGGGCAGGCGATTACAATGTAGACCCCTCGGAGAACGAGCGAATGACCGCGCAACCACGAACCCTTTTCCAGAAGGTGTGGGACGCCCATGTGGCCCACGAAGCTCCCGGCGAGCCGTCGTTGCTCTACATCGATCTGCATCTGGTCCACGAGGTGACCAGCCCGCAGGCCTTCGACGCCTTGCGACTCGCCGGACGAGGCGTGCGGCGACCCGACCTGACGCTGGCGACCATCGACCACGGGGTCCCGACCGCCAACCGCGGCCTCGGGATAAGGGATCCCCTGTCGAAGAAGCAGATCGACGCCCTGATCGCCAACTGCGAGCAATACGGTATCACCCTTTACGGGCTGGACGATCCCCGCCAGGGCATCGTCCACATCATCGGTCCCGAGCAGGGGATCACCCAGCCCGGCATGACCATCGTCTGCGGCGACTCCCACACCGCCACCCACGGCGCGTTCGGAGCGCTGGCCTTCGGGATCGGCACCTCCGAAGTGGAGCACGTGCTGGCTACCCAGACCCTTCCGCAAGCGAAGCCCAAGGCCATGGCGGTGACGGTCGACGGCGATCTCCCCACGGGGGTGACCGCCAAGGACATCATCCTGGCCATCATCGCCAGGATCGGGGTGGCCGGCGGAGTCGGCCACGTGATCGAGTACCGGGGCTCCACGATCCGTTCCCTCTCGATGGCGGCCCGCATGACCATCTGCAACATGTCGATCGAGGGAGGGGCCCGGGCCGGCATGGTGGCCCCTGACGACACCACGTACTCGTACCTGGAGGGACGCCCCCATGCCCCCGGGGACTGGGAAGCGGCGCTGGATCACTGGCGCACCCTTCCCACCGATGACGGCGCCTCGTTCGACAGCGAGGTCGAGATGGACGCTGCCGAGCTCGAGCCGCACGTCTCCTGGGGGACCAACCCCGCCCAGACCGTGCCTGTGAGCGCCCGGGTTCCCCATCCGGACGCCTACGACGATCCGCTGGACCGTTCCGGGTGCCGCCGGGCCCTGGAATACATGGACCTGGCGGCGGGGACCCCGATCACCGACATCCGCGTCGACCGGGTCTTCCTCGGGTCGTGCACCAACGCCCGCATCGAGGACCTGCGAGCGGCGGCGGGGATAGTGGAGGGGCGCTCGGTGGCTCGGTCGGTGAGCGCCATGGTGGTGCCCGGTTCAGGGCTGGTGAAGCTCCAGGCCGAGGAGGAGGGCCTCGACCGTGTCTTCAAGGAAGCCGGGTTCGAGTGGCGGGACGCCGGATGCTCCATGTGCCTGGGGATGAACGACGACATCCTCGCCCCGGGGGAGCGCTGCGCCTCGACCTCCAACCGCAACTTCGAGGGCCGCCAGGGGCGAGCAGGGCGTACCCACCTCGTCAGCCCCGAGATGGCCGCCGCCGCGGCGGTAGCCGGCCACTTGGTCGACGTGCGAACCTGGATCTGACAGTGGACCGCATAGGCATCATCACCGGCTCCATGGCGCCCCTGCCGAGGAACAACTGCGACACCGACCAGATCATGCCCAAGCAGTTCCTGAAGCGGGTCGAGAGGAGCGGCTACGGGCAGTTCCTATTCCACGACTGGGCCAGGACCGCCGACGGAGATCTCGATCCCGGGTTCGTCCTGAACCGTCCTGAGTACCAGGAGGCCCGCGTCCTGGTCAGCGGGCCCAACTTCGGTTCGGGGTCATCTCGCGAGCACGCGCCGTGGGGCATCCAGGACTGGGGCTTCGAAGCGGTGATCGCTCCCTCGTTCGCCGACATCTTCTACAACAACTGCACCAAGATCGGGTTACTGCCGGTCGTGCTCACCGAAGCCGAGGTGAACCGGCTAATCGAGCTGGCCACCGGGACGCCGGGCTCGGTGATCACCATCGACCTGGAGGCCCAGACCGTCACCACCGGTGATTGGCGAACCGGCTTCGAGATCGACGCCTTCACCAAGTACCGGCTCCTGAAGGGCCTCGACGACATCGGCCTCACCATGCGGAACCTCGATGCTATCGACGCCTTCGAGCAGTCCCGACCCGACCACCTACCCAGACTCGCGGGAACCGGCAATCCCTGAGAGATCAGACCTCCACAATGCTATCTGTGCGGTCGTCCACGACTGCTTGGCGCCGTCATGGAATGACCACTGGCCGACCGCCGAATGGGCTGGTAAATCGTAGGAACGTTGCTACCTGATTGGGAGGTCGGTCGAGGTGTCTATACCCGCACGCAGCATGAGCAGCCGGGAGTTCAACCAGGCGACCGGCGCGGCGAAGCGGGCCAGCAGGAACGGCCCCGTGTATGTCACCGATCGCGGGCGGCCTTCCCATGTGCTGTTGAGTTACGAGCACTACCGGGAACTGACCGCGGACCGGCCGCACTTCGCCGACATTCTGTGCAGAACCACGGGGATCGGTGAGGTCAACGTGGAGTTCCCGAGACTCGACGATCCGGCCAAGGTTGCTGTCCTCGACTGATGTACGTCCTCGACACCGTTGTCGTCTCCGAGACCCGCAAGATCAGAGCCGGCCGAGCCGATCCCGACGTTGCCTCATGGGTGGCCCGGGTCGAGCACGACCTGGCCTACATCTCGGCCATCACCATCCAGGAACTCGAACTCGGAGTGTTGCTGGCTGAGCGCCGTGACCCGGCGTCGGGCACGATCCTGCGCGCTTGGCTCGACAACGACGTGTTCGAGGCCTTCGATCAACGCATCCTGCCGGTTGATGCCAGGGTGGCGCGACTGGCCGCTTCCCCGCACATGCCCGATCCGGCGCCTGCGAGCGACGCTCTCATCGGCGCCACCGCCATAGCCAACAACATGGTGCTGGTGACCCGCAACACCAGAGACTTCGAGCGCTTCCCGGGACTGGAGGTCCTGAACCCGTGGGCCTCCACCACTTTCTAGGGCCGGTAGGCTGGCGGGATGTTTGCGGTCATCTCTTACCCGCCGATCCCGATCTTCGAGATCGGGCCGCTGCGGATGTCGCTCCACGGCGTCTTCGCCGGGCTGGGGTTCCTGGCCGGGGCCTATTACGGCACCCTTCGTTACCGGGACCGGGGGTTCGATGCCAACCTGTTCCAGTCGGTTCTGACCTGGGCTCTGGTGGGGGCGCTGCTGGGCGCCCGGTGGCTGACCCTGCCCGCGTACTGGGCGGAGAACGGGTTCGACCCGGGCGAGCTGATCAATATCGCCGGCAATTACTCCATCCTGGGCGGTTTCGCCGGCGGTATCGGGGCCGGTGTCTGGCGGGCGAACCGGCTGGGACTCCGGTTGGGACCTGCCGTGGACGTGGCCGCATTCGGCCTGGCCATAGGAACGGTGGTGGGTCGCATCGGCGACCTGGCCATCGTGGAGCACCTCGGCGGGCCGACCCGGTTCGTGCTCGGATACGGGATCCGGCCGGGCTACGACGTGGCGCCCCAGCATGACCGCTTGGAGTGCGTGACGGCGACCGTGGGCGAGTTCTGCGGGATCTACCACCATGCTGCCCTGTATGACCTGCTGGCCGCCGCGGTCTGCTTCGGCTTCCTCTACTGGCTGGTCTTCCGGTCCGGTGCCCGGCTTCGATATGGCCAGTTGTTCGCCATCTGGATGATCTGGTACGGCATCCAGCGCTTCCTCATCGATTTCACCCGGCTTGCCCTGGACGTCGGCGGCGACCGGACCCTGGGCGCGCTGACGTGGAGCCAGTGGAGCGCCCTGGCCGCCGCGGTCGGCGGCCTTGCCCTCTTCCTATGGATGGGTAGGCGGAACCCGGTGGTGACGCCCGACAACGACCGAGCCCACGGCGCTGCCGCGTAGAAGTATCGGCGCCTAAGCCTGGATGTCGCGAACCAGTCCGACCGATTCACGGATTCGCGCAAGGATCAGCGGCCCGACGTTGCGCCGTACGCCGGAACCGGCTGTCCCATGACTCTAGGTTTCTTGACACACCATCGGGTTGGGTTGTCGGGCGGTGGCTGATGGGGTAACCTGCCGCTCGTGAGTTCGACCGAGGTGTATTCGTATTTCGCCTTTACCGGGCCCGGCGCCCGGGCCTGGTGTGACGTCTAGACCGAACCTGTCGTAGAAAAAGCCAAGGCCCGGAGCGACCGCTCCGGGCGTTTTGACGTTCGGAGCGATCCACACCAGAGGAGCACCATGGAACGCAGAGCACTCCGCAACGGATCCGCCACGGACACCATCGTCGAGGTGGGGGAGACCAGGTTCGGCCACGACCCGTTCCCGACCATCGCAGGACCACGGGCGGTCGAGTCGGAGGAACAGATCATGAAGGTCGCCACCACGGTGGCCGAGGCCGGCGCCACCGTACTTCGCGGTGGTGTATTCGAGTCGAGCTCCTCACCGTACGCGTTTCCCGGACTGGGCGCGCCCGGTCTGGAGCTGTTGCGCGACGCGGGGGCCGAGGTGGGCCTGCCCACGGTCACCAAGGCCCTGGAACCCAAGGACGTCGAGATGGTCGCCTCGCACGTTGACATGATCCACGTCGATCCCCGCTCCATGCAGAACTTCGAGTTGCTACGCGTTATCGGTGGGACGGGGAAGCCGGTGCTGCTCGAGCGCGGCGGATCCGCCACGGTGGACGAGTGGTTGTGGGCGGCTGAGTACGTTCTCGCCGAGGGCAATGACCAGCTGGTGCTGTGCGAGGGGGGCATCCGCACCTTCGAGCAGTCGACTCGAGCCACCCTCGACCTGAGCTCGATTCCGGTCCTCAAGGAGATCAGCCACCTGCCGGTCATCGTGGCGCCTTCCGCCGCCGCCGGTTCCCGGACCAGGATCCAACCCTTGTCGTTGGCCGCCCAGGGCGTCGGCGCCGACGGGCTGATGGTGGAAGTCCATCCGGACCCCATGGCGTCCCGCACCGCGGTGTCGCATCAGATCACCCTGGAGATGTTCACCGATCTCATGGACGCATTGGGCGTCAACCGGGTCCGGATCAACATCGACATGATCGACCGCGACCTGGTCCGCCTGCTGGCGCGCCGCCATCTCATGGTCATGCGGGTGGGCCGGATCAAGGCCCAGCGAGGGATGCCCGTCCACATTCCCGAGCGGGAGGCGGAGTTGCTGGACATCGTCCGGGAGGAAGCGGAACGCCATGGCCTGGATCCGGCCGAGATCGAGGATGTGTTCGATGTCATCCTGGAGCAGTCGAGGGAGATGCAACGCCGGGAACGGGCCCGATCCTGGTCCCGTGCCTGAGCTCGCCGTCACCTATGTCTAGGTGGTCCGCCGACCTCGGGTCAGAATATGGTGGCGGCGATGTTTGACCTGGTGATCCGGGGTGGTCGGTTGGTGGACGGTACCGGCGCGCCGAGCCGCCCGGGCGACATCGGCATCGCGGGAGATCGGATCGCCGCGATGGGCGATTTGGGCCGGGCCGAAGGCCGGCGATCGCTCGACGCGACCGGGATGGTCGTGGCACCCGGCTTCGTGGATATCCACAGCCACTCGGACTTCACGCTGCTGATCGATCCCCGTGCCCACAGCCAGATCTTCCAGGGCGTCACCACCGAGGTGGTAGGCAACTGCGGCCACGGCTGCGCACCGCTGGGTCCGAAGGCCGATGCCTTCACCGCGAACATCTACGGCTACCAGGACATTCTCCCGATCGAGTGGACGACGATGGAGGGCTATCTCGCCCGATTGGAGGAGGCCGGACCGGCGGTCAACGTGGCCACGCTGGTCCCCAACGGGAACCTGCGACTCGCCGCTGTGAGCGACGTGAGGCGGCCGGCCACCGCCGACGAGACCGCACTGATGGCACGACTCCTGGAGGAAAGTCTCGACGCTGGAGCGTTCGGGTTCTCCACCGGACTAGAGTATCCCGCCGAGCGGGAGGCGTCCGAGGAGGAGCTCATCGAGCTATGCCGGGTTACTGCTCGGCACAGTGGGCTGTACGCGACTCACGAGCGGAATCGCGAGGTGTTGGCGGTTGAGGCGGTCGAGGAAGGGCTGCGCGCCGCGATCGCGACGGGGGTTCGGCTCCAACTGTCACACATCATCCCGCGCCGGGGCGGGCCGGAGGGCTCGCTCGAGCGCTGTATCGAGCTCGTCGAGGCTGCCCACGGAAGCGGGCTCGACGTCGAGTTCGACGCTCACACCCGGCTTCACGGTATCACCAACCTGAGCGCGGTGCTCCCCTCCTGGGCAATGGACGACGGGCCGGCCCGGCTGATGCATTACCTGAAGGATCCGGCCATCAGGGATCGCCTGAAGCGTTACGACAGCATCATCTCATCCTTCGGGCTGGGAGGCTGGGACCGGGTCGCCCTGTTCCTCAGCACCGGCTCCCCGGCCAAGGCCGGTTACAGCATCGCCGACCTGACGCCCCCCGGCGGTGATCCCTACGACACCATGTACGACCTGCTGCTGGCCGAGGGCGACGACCCCCATAGCGCGCTGCTCATCGTCCATTCGTACGACGACGACATGCTGGCCTCCACCTTTCGCCACCCACTCTGCACCACCGAGTCGGACGCCACCGCACTGTGTACGGATGGTCCCCTCGGCGACACGACGTTTCTCGGCGCCTACACGTGGGTGGGAATCTTCTTCCGTACCATGGTCAGGGAGAGGCGGGAGTTGACACTGGAAGAGGCCGTGTACAAGCTGACCGCCCAGCCGGCCGACCGGATGAGGCTCGGCGACCGGGGCCGCCTGATCGAGGGCAAGCAGGCGGATGTCGTCGTTTTCGATCCCGACGAATTCTCGGATCGGGGGACGCTCGACGATCCCAACCGGCCGGCGGTCGGCGTCCGGCATGTGCTGGTGAACGGAGGGCCTACTGTCGTCGACGGCACCGAGACCGGCCGCCGAAGCGGTCGGGTCCTGCGTCGCTGAGCAGGCGGCCCGAGCGGAACAGGAGTCCGAGATTCGGGTCGGCCCATCCCCGGAAGTCCAGCCACCGAACACCGCGCTACCAGGAGGGTGCCGAGAAACGAGCTTTGCGGGGTTCGCCGGCTTGTACACCACCTGGTCGGGGAGTTGCGGGTCACCGGGCGACCCTCTCTGTAGGGGTATTCAGTACATTCTCAGGTCATAGCCAATGAATGATCGGTAGAATCGTCGGCACCTGGTGGGAAGGCGCACTACGCGCCGACCTGCACTTTGCCATCGATCGTCAGGCCAGTATCACGGGTTCTGTACGACCCTCTGGGACGGCGCTCGGCCCCAATCGGGAAGGAGGAGCAGTGGCAAGAGATAACCGAGGAGGACCCTCACTGGAAGAGACTCTGGAGACAAAGGTCGACCGGCGTGACTTCCTGAAGAAGGCGGGCATGACTGTCGCCGCAGGAGGGTTGCTTACCACCATCGGCGCCTGTGGATCCGGAGAATCCGAGGCCACCACTACCCAGGGGACTTCGGGTCCTGCCACCACGGCCGGTGCCACTACGGACACCGCTCAGGAAGCGGTGGAGGTGGTCATGACCCAGGGCGGCCCCGAGATCGAATGGGAGATGGGGACCAGTTGGCCGCTGTCTCTGGACACGATCTACGGAGGTGCTGTGGACTTCGCCCAGCGGGTCTCGGACATGACCGGCGGCCGGTTTACCATCACGCCGAGAGCGGCAGGCGAGCTGGTACCGGGACTCGAGGTCCTGCAGAACGTCCAGCAGAAGGCCATCCCGGCCGGCCATACCGCGTCGTATTACTACGTGGGTCTGAGCCCAGCCACGGCCTTCAACACGGCACTGCCGTTCGGTTTCACCTACCGGCAGCAGAATGCGTGGATGTACGAGGGCGGCGGCTTGCAGCTGATGCAGGACTTCTATGCGGATCGCTTTGGCGTGATCAACTTCCCGGCCGGCAATACGGGAGTCCAGATGGGCGGTTGGTTCAACAAGGAGATCAACTCCACGGCCGATTTGCAGGGGCTGCGCATGCGGATCCCCGGTCTGGGCGGCAAGGTGATGGAGCGGCTCGGTGTCACCGTACAGGTGTTGCCCGGCGGTGAGATCTTCCAGGCGCTCCAGACCGGCGCCATCGACGCGACCGAGTGGGTGGGTCCCTACGACGATACGACCATGGGTTTTCATGACGTGTCCACGTATTACTACTACCCGGGATGGTGGGAGCCGGGCCCCGAGCTCGACGTTTTCATCCCGCTGGACGAATGGAACCAGCTGCCCGAGGAGTACCAGGCGATTGTCGAGGCGGCCGCGTACAGCGCCAATGCGACCATGATGGCGCGTTACGACGCCAAGAACCCTGCTGCTCTCCAGACGGTTCTCCAGTCGGGTATCGAGCTGCGGCCCTTCCCCGAAGACGTGATGCAGGCTTCCCAGGATGCCGCGTTCGAGCTCTTCGACGAGACCGCAGCCGAGAATGATGACTTCAACACCATCTTCGGGCATTGGAGCGCCTTCCGCGACGGCATCACCCAGTGGCATGGTCTCGCCGAGACCGCCATGGTCAGCTGGACCGGACGGAACTAGCTTCAGACCAACCCGGCCGCCTAGCCGGCCCCGCGTTCCGCACGGCGCGGCGGCCGGCGCGACGGCGTCGGGCAAGTTCAGTTCTGCGTGGGATGGAGTAGCACCTTCAGCGTAGAGACGGGGTTGGCGAGGGCGGCGAAGCCTTCGTCGAAGCGGGCTATCGGTAGGACCATGGAGATGAGGCTCTCGACGTCGAAGGCTCCCTTGGCCAGCAGGTCGATGGCGAGGGGGAACTCCTCGACGTAGATGATGCTTCCGACGACGTCGACCTCCTTGCCGATCACCGTGGTGGCGGTCACCTCGACGGGGCGCGAGGGGAGACCCGTAAGGGTGACCCGCCCGCCGTAGCGGACGATGTCGACTGCGAGTTCGAGGGTGCCCTGGGCTCCGGAACACTCGAAGACGAACTCGGGAGGTTCCAGTTCGGTTCCGAACAGGTCGGTCGGTGGCTCTGTCCGGGGATCGAGCGCGATGTCGGCGCCGAGGTCTAGGGCCGCCTGGCGCCGGAATGCCGAGAGCTCGATGGCGGTGATCGTGGACGCGCCGGCGTGCCGGAGGGCTTGGACCATCAGCAGGCCGACGGGACCGGACCCGATCACCGCGGCAGAGCTTCCGAGGCGGAAGCGGGAGCGTCGCACTGCCCGTATCGCGATGGCCAGCGGTTCGACGAAGGCGCCCTGTTCCGAACTGACCGGATCGGGTAGGCGATGGAGTACATTCGGGTCGACCGTTACCAGCTCCGCCATACCGCCGTCGTGCCGGATCCCGATCCCATTTACGAAGACGGCCGAGCGGCACAGGTTGAACCTGGCTTCCCGGCAGGCCCCGCACGCCCCGCAGAGATTGCCGTTGGGGTTCACTGCCACCCGCGTGCCGGGTTCCCATCCCTGCACCTGCTCGCCGGTGGCCACCACCTCGGCCGAGAACTCGTGTCCCATGACGACCCCGGCGCGGAAGGGGGCGGTCATGGAAGGAGCATGCAGGTCGGTGCCGCATATCCCGCAGAAGTGGGGACGCAACAGCACGTCGCCGGGTCCCACCTCGGGTACCGGGACCTCCTCCAGCCGGATCTTGCGATCGTCCCCGAAAACGATGGCTTTCATCCGTGTCATGACCTTCCTACTCTCGCCCGCTCCCGCCGCCCCTAGACCGATCCCTCATCTGCCCAGGTGGCGTCCGCCGTCGATGTGCAGCGACACGCCGGTGATGAAGGATGACGTGTCCGAGGCAAGGAACAGGGCTGCCCAGGCCACCTCATCGGCCGTCGCCAGGGCCCCGGGTCCCCCGGCGATCGCATGACCTCGGCGTGCCTGCGTGCAGAACAGCAGCCCCTTGGCGTTGACATCGAGCGTCATGTCCCAGTCGGCCTCGGTCAACTCGAACAAGGCCGGCTGCCCTGATGAGGCCGGCGTTGTTCGCCAGCACGTCCAGCCTCCCGGACTCCTCGGCCCTGTTGTCGATGGTAACCCAGGTCAGGTGGCCCATCAACTGGTTTTCCGCCGTGTGGTCGAGCCACTCGACGAGGTCCGGACCGCACTCTGCGCGGTGCGCCGACCGATAAGATCAGGGCTGGACCATAAGAGGCTCGGCATATGAACTTGATCCAGACGGTCACCGGACCGATACACCCGAACGATCTGGGCATCGTGTCCCTACACGAGCACGTGTACTCCGGTGGGGAGCCCGCCCTGTACGCCGACCGCGAGGACCATTCCGACTTCCCGCACTGGGATGCGCCGATCACCATCGACATCCTCGGCGCCCTCCGTAGAGGTGCGCCCAACCGGCAGAACTCTTCCCTCAACGACGAAGGGATCGCCGCGGAGGAACTCGGCCACTTCGCCGCCCACGGCGGCAGGACGGTGGTCGACAACACGGGGGTGGGCCTGAGCCGGGATCCGGAGGCCCTCCGGCGGATCGCCGAGGCAACCGGCCTGAACATTATTACCACCACCGGCTTCTACAAGCACGCTATGCACCCTCCCTGGGTCGGGAGAATGACCGCCGACCAGGTGGCGGACCTGATGGTGACCGAGATAGAGGAAGGAATCGACGGTACCGGGATCAGGGCGGGGTCGATCGGTGAGTGCGCCTGCTCCGAGGATCCCCTGCCCTACCACCCGGAGGAGGAGAAGATCCTCCGGGCGGCCTGCCGGGCGCAGATCAGGACCGGGGTGGGATTCACCATCCATCCCTCCATCTTCGATGCCGTCCGTGGTGGTATCGCCACGGTCGGCGAGGCCTACGTCGATCTGATCGAGCAGGAGGGCGCTGATCTGGACAGCTTCTACCTGAGCCACTGCGATCTGAGCCTCGACCACCTCGACTACCACCGGAGGTTGCTGGACCGGGGTATCACGATCTCCTACGACACTTTCGGGTACGAAGGCACCAACTTGCCCGGGTTCCTGGGAGGGTGCCGCATGCCCGGCGATATCGAGCGGGTCAACGCCATCGCCGCCCTCTGCCGTGAGGGCTATGACCGCCAGATCGTGATGGCTCAGGATGTGGGTATGCGGATGCTCTGGAAGCGCTACGGCGGGTCCGGCTACTCGCTCGTACTCGAATGGGCGGTACCGTTGCTGCGCACCCGGGGGGTGACCGAATCGCAGATACACAACATGCTGGTCGAGAACCCCAAGCGCATACTGACTCCTGCCGCCGGTCGATGAGTGTCGCCCGGCCGAACATGGCTAGCCCCGGAGGGCGCTCGGTCCTGTGGCCGTGACCGAGCAGCAGACCGCTTCCCGGCACGCGGGCGGATGGCAATTCTGGATCGACCGGGGCGGTACCTTCACCGATGTGGTGGCCCGGACCCCGGGCGGAGAGGTGCTCACCGGCAAGCTGCTGTCGGAGAGTCCCCGCCACTACCCCGACGCGGCCATCGAGGGTATTCGGAGGCTGCTGGAGGAGACCGGCATCGAGGCGCCGATCGACTCCGTGAAGATGGGCACGACCGTGGCCACCAACGCCCTGCTCGAGCGCCGCGGAGAGCCGACCGTGCTGGTGACCACGAGGGGGTTCGCTGACGCCCTGGTCATCGGGTACCAGACTCGCCCCGACCTGTTCGAGCTCGATATCGAAGTGCCCGAGATGCTGTACGAGTCGGTGCTGGAGGTGGATGAGCGGCTGGGTCCGCGCGGCGAGGTGATCCTCCCGCTGGACGAGGCGGCGGTCGAGGCGGACCTGGCCGCAGCCCGGGAACGGGGTATCGACTCGGTGGCCATCCTCTTCGTGCACGGTTACCGCCACCGCCGTCACGAGCGGCGGGTGGCCGCTATCGCCCGGCGGCTGGGGTTCGCGCAGGTCTCCGTAAGCCACGAGGTCAGCCCGTTGATGAAGCTGGTGGCCCGCGGGGACACCACTGTGGTCGACGCCTACCTATCCCCCATCCTGCGTCGCTACATAGAACAGGTCGAGCACCGGCTGGCCTCCATCTCGGCCGTGCCTCCCCGGGTCATGTTCATGCAGTCCAACGGAGGTCTGGCCGGCGCCCATTCCTTCCGGGGTAAGGACGCCCTCCTCTCCGGTCCGGCCGGAGGGGTGGTGGGGATGGTCCGCACCGGCCTGGCGGCTGGCTACGATCGCCTAATCGGATTCGATATGGGCGGTACCTCCACCGACGTTTCGCATTATGCGGGCGAGTTGGAGCGGACCTACGAGACCGAGGTGGCCGGGGTACGGGTCCGGGCGCCCATGATGCTCATCCATACGGTGGCGGCCGGAGGCGGCTCCATCCTGCATTTCGACGGCAGCCGTCTGACGGTGGGGCCGGACTCGGCCGGGGCCGATCCCGGCCCGGCCTGCTACGGGAACGGCGGTCCCCTGGCGATCACCGACTGCAACCTGATCATGGGTCGCCTGCAGGCCGACCTGTTCCCCAGGGTGTTCGGCGCCGACGCCGACCAGCCCCTCGACTCCGAACGCACCCGGTCGATGTTCACCGCGCTCGGCGAGGAGATCGCCGTGGCGACCGGCGTCCCCCACCCGCCGGAGGAGGTGGCGGAGGGCTTTCTGGCCATAGCGGTGGAGAATATGGCCAACGCCATCAAGAAGATCTCGGTGCAGCGGGGCTACGACGTTGCCGACTACACGCTGGCCTGCTTCGGGGGTGCGGCCGGCCAGCACGCCTGCCGGGTGGCCGACAGCCTCGGAATCGAGCGGGTCCTGAGCCATCCCTACGCCGGAGTACTCTCCGCGTTCGGCATCGGTCTGGCCGACGTGCGGGTGGTGCGGGATCTGTCCGTCGAAGGGAGCCTCGACCAAGCGCTGCTGGATCGGCTCGAGTCGGATTTCGCCGGGCTGGCCGAGGACGGCCGGCAGGCCATGCGCGCCCAGGGAGTGGGGGAGGAGCGCACGGAAGTAGTACGCAGGGTGCGGATCAGGTACCGGGGCTCCGATACCTCCTTGGAGGTCGCATGCGGCTCGTTGAGCGAGGTCGTGGACGGTTTCGAGGCGGCGCACTCGGCTCGCTTCGGTTTCCTCTCCCGCGAGACGCCATTGGAGGTGGAGTCGATCCAGGTGGAGGTGGTCGGCCATAGCGACGAGGTACCGCTCGGCCTGGCGCCCGACGCCGCCGGAGAACCCGTTCCCATCGGGGAGTACGACACCTATGTGGATGGGCGCTGGGTGGCGACCCCGTTCTTCGACCGGGCATCCATCCCGGCCGATCACCCGGTCACCGGGCCGGCGGTCATCATCGAACCCACCTCGACGTTGGTGGTGGAGCCCGGGTGGCAGGCGCAGATCACCGGCGCGGGCGACCTGGTGATGGAACGGGTGGTCCCGCTCCCGCGCCGGGCGTCGGTCGGTACCGACGCCGACCCGGTGCGGCTCGAGATCTTCAACAACATGTTCATGAACATCGCCGAGCAGATGGGGCTGGTGCTCGAGAACACCGCGGTGTCGGTGAATATCAAGGAGCGCCTCGACTTTTCCTGCGCGTTGTTCGATCCGCAGGGCGACCTGATCGCCAACGCCCCCCATATGCCGGTCCATCTCGGATCGATGAGCGAGTCGATCAAGTCGATCATCCGGGACCGGGGCGGCCCCGGGAACATGGCGCCCGGGGATGTGTACGTCATGAACGCCCCCTACAACGGGGGTACCCACCTGCCGGACATCACGGTGATCAAGCCGGTATTCGACGAGACCTGCCGATCGGTCATCTTCTACGTGGCGTCCCGGGGACATCACGCCGACATCGGAGGCCGCACGCCCGGTTCGGCGCCCGCCGACAGCACGACGGTGGAGGAGGAGGGCATCCTCATCGATAACTTCACGCTCGTGTCGGAGGGGAGGTTCCTGGAGCGGGAGCTGAGAGACCTGCTGGCGGGCGGGCCCTATCCGGCCCGGAGTCCCGAACAGAACATCGCCGACCTCAAGGCCCAGGTGGCGGCCTGCGAGAAGGGCGCCGGAGAGCTGCAGGCAGTGATCGACCACTACGGGTTGGATGTGGTGCACGCCTACATGGTCCATGTCCAGGACAACGCCGAGGAGTCGGTGCGCCGGGTGATAGACGCCCTGGCCGACTCGTCGTTCGTGGGGCCCATGGACGACGGAAGCCGGATACAGGTCGAGATCAGCGTCGACCGGGAGAACCGCTCGGCGAAGGTGGACTTCACCGGGACGAGCGGGATCCATCCGGGGAACTACAACGCCCCCCGGGCTGTGGCCCATGCCGCGGTCCTGTACGTGTTCCGGTGCCTGGTCGACGCCGCCATCCCGCTCAACGAGGGATGCCTGAAGCCGGTCACCCTCGTGCTGCCGGAGAACTCCATGATCAACCCCGAATATCCGGCGGCGGTGATTGCGGGCAATGTGGAGACCAGCCAGCAGATAGTCGATACGCTGTTCGGCGCGCTCGGGGTGGTGGCCGGATCCCAGGGCACGATGAACAACTTCATCTGGGGCAACGATCGCTACCAGTACTACGAGACGATCTGCGGCGGAGCGGGAGCCACGCCCCGCCGGGACGGGCGTAGCGTGGTGCACACGCATATGACCAACTCCCGCCTCACCGATCCTGAAGTGCTGGAGTGGCGGTTCCCCGTCCGCCTGGACAGCTTCGAGGTCCGCCACGGCTCGGGCGGCGCCGGCCGTTACCGGGGCGGCGACGGCGCCGTGCGCCGGGTCCGGTTCGGCGAGGAGATGACCGTCAACATCCTGTCATCCCGCCGGGTGATCGCTCCCTTCGGAGTGGATGGCGGCGAGCCCGGAGCGGTGGGCCGCAACCGGATCCTCCGAGCGGACGGCCGGGTGGAGGAGATGGCCGGCAATTCCCAGGCGGAGGTCGGCCCCGGCGACGTGTTCGAGATCGCCACCCCCGGCGGTGGCGGCTATGGAGCGCCGGCCCGCGCATAGGAGGGTGTGGCACGGATCCGGCGGGGGGTCAGGTAGCGCGGGCGATCCGTATGAGTGACTCCATCGCCCGCAGCGCCCGCATCGTCTCCGGCACCGACGGGTTCCGATCCTCGTACTGAGCCTTGTTCTTCACGATCACCAGTGCGATCAGGTAGGCGCCGGCGTCCTGGGCTTGGCCCAGGGCTTGCCTGGGCTGGGGTGCGGTCGGAAATGTCCCGGCCGGGAACGCCCTCCCCATGCCCGAAGGGTCAGGGGCAGCGCCGTTCCGCCTCTGTCTCCAGCAGTTGCGCGTAGGAAGCTGTCCCCGGCGCCGATCCGGACAACCCAAGCCGGACCACCCGGAGTCGGGCCGCCTCGGCAGCCGCCCCCCGGCGGGAGGCGCCACCCTCGCCGGCGCCGCAGATATCGGAGATGTCGGAGCGAACCTTGTCCTCGGTCAGGCCGGCGAAGGGAGTACCGGCCGTCCCGGCCGCCAGGCGATCCATCAGGTCGGGCGATGCGGATGCCGGTTGCCCCACCGTGGTTCCCGAAGTGTCCGGCACCGGACACCAGGAGCATTCCTCGACCTTGGCGGTGGTGGAAGTCGGATCCTCGACCTCGATGGCGGTGGTCGACGCCGGACGCTCGTCGGTCACCGTGCCGTCACACCCCGATGACACGACGACGGCTGCCAGTACCCAGAGGGTAAGACGAGCGGTCCTCAACGGGGGATGATGGGTAGGAGCATGTGGCTGGGCCGGTCCCGGTCGTGGAACACCGTCTGGGCGGCGGGCTGTATCGAGGTCTCGTTCCAGAGCTCGCCACCCATATTGGGGTTGCGGTCGAAGCGCGGGAAGTTGCTGCTCGACACCTCCACCCGGAGCCGGTGGCCGGTCTTGAAGACCTGGCTGGTCTGCCACAGGTCGATGGTGAACTCGTAGGGAGTGCCCGGTTCCATGAGTGCCGGGTCGGTAACCGAGTCGCGGTAGCGAGCCCGGCGGATGCCCTCGCACACGATGATGGCGCGGCCGTCCGGGTGGACATCGCACAGGGTGGCGGTGAAGTCGGTGTCGGGCGCGGAACTGGCGGCGTAGAGGACCATCCTCACCGGGCCGGTCACCTCGAGATCGTGATCGAGCGGGTCCCCGGTGAAGACCAGGATGTCCCGGCGTCGCTGGAGATGTGCCCGGTCCCGGGGGCCGGCGTTGTCGAGGATGACGTCGCATCCGCCGAGGGTGGGGACCGGATCCTCCGGGTCGTATACGAACCGATCGGGTGGCTCGCCTGCCGGGGGGTCGAACGAAAGGCTGCCGTTTCCCCCTACCGAGCGGGCGTCACCGCTGCTGTGGAGGTAGAGGGGGCGGTACTCGGCACGAGCCGGCGGCCACTCGTTCTCGTCCCTCCATTCCGCGTCGCCCATGACATAGATCCTGACCGGGGGCAGGTCATCGACGCCATTGTCGATTCCCTTGAGCCGGCGGTCGTACCAGTCGATGTGCAGTCCGGGCAGGTCGAAGTCCCCTCCCGGCCCCAGGTCGATATCGCCGTTGCGGTCGGCCCGGTCGAGATCGTGGGCCCACGGACCGATGATGATGCGGGTCAGGTCCCGGGCCGCAGCGGATCCTCCCCCCTGCTTGAGGCCGGCGTACGTCTTCATTACCTCACGAGACAAGTTGTCGTACCAGCCGGTGACGAAAAAGGCGGGCGCCTCGATCATGGCGTACTTGTCCTTCAGCCCGTAGCTCCGCCACGATTCGTCGAAAGTCGGATGGTCCAGGAAAGTCCAGTAGGGGGGCCGGAAGATTCCGGACACCGTCTCCCTGAGCGGCATGTGCCGGTAGAGCTTCTCCACGTCCAGGAACTCGAAGCTGGTGCAGTTCATGGTCCGCCGGCCGCCGTTGATACCCCACACGATGTTCTGCAGCTGGAGGACGCCCCCGTCCATCAAGAAGTAACCGAAATTGTCCTCCTGGTTGCCCACAGGGAGGACACCCTTCAAGGAAGGATGGCCCGATAGTGCCGCCTGGAGTTGGGTGAAAGCCACGTAGGACTGGCCGAACATGCCGATATTGCCGTCGCACCAGGGCTGGGCGGCCAGCCAGGCGAGCGTGTCGGCCCCGTCCGAGGCCTCGTTGACGTAGGGAACGAAGTTGCCCTCCGAGTCGTACCTTCCCCGGCAGTCCTGCATCACCGCCGCGTAACGCCCGGCGAGGAAGCGCGGCACCCACTCCTGGACGTAGGCCAGGTCGGTACAAACCTCGCCGCTCTGCTTGCCGTAGATGGTGCGGCACAGCAGCGTGGGGAAGGGTCCCCGGCCACGGGGTAGGTAGACATCCGCCGAGAGATCGACCCCGTCCCGCATCGGCGTCATGACGTCGATCATGACCGATACTCCTGGCCGGAGATCCCGTATCGCACTCATTCCCATCTCCTCGTATCGCTGCCTGACGTGGCCCTTGGCGGATTGGCCGGACAGGTGACGCCACCGTCCCGGGCGGTAGCCGGGACAACTCGGCCGGTGGCGATTACAGGGGTATGGGTGTACGGTAACGCGAAGCGCGGGAGGCTACGCAACAGGAAGGCCGAGGATGATCATCGATACGCATGTGTGGCTGTCCAAGCCGGAGCACTGGGGCGATCAGGACATTATGGACGACGCCATGTACAAGGCGGGATGGGCTGCCCGGGGGCTCGGTACGAAGACCGGGCTCACCAAGGGAACGAACGCCGAGCAAATGGTGGAGATCATGGACGAGGCGGGGGTCGACATGGCCGTCTGCCACTCGGTGAAGGTGCCGAGCCTCAACACTCACGTCCCTACCGAGTGGGTGGTCTCGGAGTGTGCCAAGTTCCCCGAACGTCTCATCCCGATGGGCAGCGTGGACCTGCTGGGTGGCGTCGCTTCCCTCCGGGAGATGGAGGAGATCACCGCCATGGGTGGTGTCGGCATGAAGATGACCCCTGCGCCCAGCTACGGAATCGCCCTGAACGACGAGCGGCTCATGCCGATCTACGAGAAGGCCGCCGAGTTGGGCATGATCATCCAGATCCACACCGGATGGTCCGGGTTCGGCCGGCTGGCGCTCCAGCATCCTCTCCTCCTGGACGACGTGGCGGTGCGTGTCCCCGAGCTGAAGCTCATCGTGGTGCACGCCGGGGAGAACTACTACGAAGAAGTAGTGATGATGATGCTAAAGAACCCCAACATGTACGCGGGTACCGGCTGGTGGGGGTTCCTGCAGCCGCTCGAGACCAATGTGCGGTTCCTCAAGTACGCCAAGCACTTCATGGTGCTCGACAAGTGCCTATGGGGCACCGACAACTTCGACTGCCGTGAGGACGTGCCCTACATCAAGTCCTTCCCGAGGCTGGCCAAAGAACTGAACATCGCTCCGGGGTTGCCGGAACTGACCGATGAGGACATCGACGCTTACCTGGGCGACAACGCGGCCCGGCTGTATGGGGTCGGCTAGGGCTGACCGACCTTCCGCGACCGATGACCCGATCCGGGCTGCCATCACCCGGTCAGGCCGAGGCCGACCTGGATACGCCGGCTCTGGTGGTGGACCTTGACGCGCTGGAGCGGAACCTCGACCGGATGGCCTCCGCGGCGCGGGCGGCCGGGGTAGCGCTACGCCCTCACGTCAAGACACATAAGAGCGTCACCATCGCCCACATGCAGTTGGAGCGTGGTGCGGTTGGAGTGTGCGTGCAGACGGTCTCAGAGGCGGAGGCCATGGTGGAGGGCGGTATCCGGGATGTCGTCGTGGCCAACGAAGTGGTCGGGACCGGGAAGCTCCGCCGCCTGGCCAGCTTGGCTCAGAAGGCCACCATCACCGTCTGCGTGGACGACGCCGGAAACCTCGACGATCTGGGTCGTGCGGTCCGCCGGGCCGGTTCGTCGGTCGGCGTGATGGTGGAGATGAACACCGCCGAATACCGGGCCGGCGTGCCACCGGGGGAGCTTTTTCTGCAACTGGCCCAGCGGGTGGATTCGACCTCGTCCCTCCGATTCGTCGGGATCCAGGCCTACAACGGGGTCGCCCAGCACATCAGGGACCATCCTTCCCGCCAAGCCGCCACAGAGCGGAACACCGCGCTGGTGAAGGAGTCGGTCGACATGCTGGCCCGCCACGGCATCCGCTGCGAGGTCGTCACTGGTGGAGGGACCGGGACGTACGACCTCGAGGCGGCCTCCGAGGTCTACAACGAGATCCAGCCGGGAACGTACGTGTTCATGGATGCCGACTACCTGGCCAACCGCGACCGGCTGGGAGGGCCGTTCCGGGACTTCGAGGTGAGCCTCCACGTTCTCGCTACGGTGATGAGCCGTCGTCCGAACATAGCGATCGTCGACGCCGGCCTCAAGGCCGTCTCACTGGGAAACGGTCTCCCGATGGTAAAGGGTGGCCGGGCTTCATACGAACGGTTTGCTGACGAGCACGGTGTTCTGGCCCCAGTCGAGGGTCCATTACCCGCCCTCGGTCATCAGGTCCGCCTGATACCGGTCAACTGCGATCCGACTGTCAACCTCTACGACCATATCATCTGCCTTCGCAACGGTGGGGTGGAAGGCGTTTGGCCCGTCGACGCTCGTGGATACTGAGCTGGTAACCGCACGCCACACCCTTGCCGGCTCCGTGACGACCGCTATCTCCGAATCCATCAACGATCGGCGCCAAATCTGGAGCCGCTTGCGTCGGAGCCTTGGATAGCGAAGGATCATGCGGCAGGCGCCGACCGCTTGGTCACACCGGGCGGTCGCCGGTATCGAAGTATCCCGAAGTGTGTGGCTCCCGGAGACACCGGGAGCCACACTTGATGTTGAAGTTGTTCGGGAGTCCTAGCCCTGCGGTACGTCGCCGTCGGGGCCGACACCGGATCCGAGCGGTGCGTTGATCCAGGCCACCAGGTCCTCGCGTTCGAGGAGTCTGTTGAACCAGACCTCCTGCACCTCGTGGTCCTGCCAGTCAACGCCTTCGGCGATGTAGCCCTCCTCGCGTCCCGACTCGAAACTGTCGGCGACCACGTTGCCGAAGTAGGTGATCTCACCCGGCGTGAACATGTAGTCCTTGGCGTCATCGAGCAGCGGGAAGTAGTTGAGTTCCGTCATGATCCTGGAAGTCACGAAGGCGCCCAGGCTGGTGCCACCGGTCTGATCCTTGGCCTCCTCGCCCACGAATTCGCCCACGATCTCCGGATAGGCGTCCAGGTAGCGGGAGGCCCGGTACCAGATAGCCAGGGAGCGCAGTACGGTCTCGGGATTCTCCTCGAGCCAGTCAGCCCGCACGCCCTCGGTCGAGTAGAGGATCGCCGACGCCCCGAACAGTTCCAACGGGGCCGCGACCACGTATTCGCCCGCCAGCTCCTCGGAGTAGAGCATCCTGGCCTGGGCAGAGAGGTTGCCGGTGTAGTAGTCCGCTTCGCCGCTCAGGTAGCCGAAGTTCATCGCTTCCATGCTCGGGTAGTACTTGAACTCCACATCCTGGTTCCCCGGGTCGTCGGGGTCGAAGTTCAGACCGATGTTCTCCAGCAGCCCTCGCTCGAAGGTGGTGGGGAACCCCTCGGTCTTGACGAACTCCTTGCCCCGGAAGGACTCGGCCAACTCCGCCTTGGCGGCCTCCTCGTCGCCCAATCGCTCGAGCGCATCCTCGTAGACGACCGCCTCGCCGGCCCTGCCGATGAGCACGAAGCCCTGGTACTGGTTGGTGATCAGGTAGTTCCGGTATTCGGGGAACTCGCCGATGACCGTCCCGTAGCAGATCTGGCACGAGAACAGCATGTCGATCTCGTCGGTCTGCAACTGCGTGTACGGGATGCTCACGAACGGGATGATCTCCAAGTCGAGACCGATCCGCGTGTCCATCCCGATCGATGCCGCGTACGACCACAGACGGTCGTCGTAGGACGGGGTGGCTCCGATCCTGATGAGGCCTCCCTTGGGCTCGTCAGGTGGGACGCTCAGATCTACCGTGGGTTCCTCGACTACGGCAGCCGTAGTGGTTGTCGTCTGAACAGGTTGAGTGGTCGCGGGGGCCTCCTCTTCGGCGTCACCACAGGCGATCGCCAACATCGCCAGGGTGGCTAGCAGGAGTGTTCCTTTCCACCAGCGATTGCGCATATTCCCTCCCTTGGTCGGGAGGCCCGCGCGTCTCTCGCCCGTCGGTCGCCGCCCGCTTGCGCTTATGATGCTTAGCGAGGTTCGGTGTGTCAACAGGTAGTTGGCGACTTCCACAGCGAAGTCGACTCCGTTCGGGAAAATCAACCTTGGCTACGAGAACGTATGGGAGACGACATGAGACAGAGGATCATGCTCGATGTGCGGGTGCCGATGAGGGACGGAACCCTGCTCTCTGCCGATGTGTACCTGCCGCCTGCGGGGGATCAGTTTCCCGTCCTGCTGACCCGGACCATCTACAGCAAGGAGAGCTATCCCGAGACCGACGGGGCGCGCCCGAACGGTTACGTCGGCTGGGGGGAACGCTTCACAGAGGGCGGCTATGCGGTCGTCATCCAGGACTGCCGGGGGCGCTACGACTCCGACGGGGTCTGGGAGGTCTACGTCCAGGACGAGGACGGTCACGACACCGTGGAATGGCTGATCCGTCAACCGTGGTGCGACGGGAACGTCGGCATGTTCGGCATCTCCTACCTGGGCTTCACCCAGATGCATCCCGCCCCTTTGGCCTCGGAGGGGCTCAAGGCCATCCTGCCGATCGGGGCGACGCCCGACGGCTACGACCTGTTCTGGCAGCAGGGAGCATTCCTGATGCAGCAGGCCAGCCACTTCCTCCAGATCGGTCGGCGGACCAGCCACGCGCAAGGGATGGCCATGCTGGCCGGCCTGCCTGGTGGAACGATGGGGGTGGGTGGTGGCAAGGCCGGTGAGTCCCCCGGTGACCTCTCGTACCTCTACGAGCGGATGCCTCTTTATTCGGCGTTCGACGAGTACGACGACGTGAAGATATGGAAGGAGATCCTCGACCACAAGACCTACGACGCCTACTGGAAGAGGCGGATCGTGAACGGCAGGTACGGGACGATCGAGGCGCCCGCGTACTTTCTGACCGGATGGTGGGACTGCACAGTGCGTCACATGTTCGAGGCGTTCGAGAACTGGACACGGTATGCCCGGACCGAGGCTCGGGCTCGGACCAAGATCATGTGTGGTCCTTGGACCCACACCCGTATCGGAGTGGCCGACTGGGGCCAGGATGTCCAGTTCGGTCCGGATGCCGAACTAGACATCTTCGCCCTGCACCGCCACTGGTACGACCGGCGCCTCAAGGGAATCGCCACCGGCGTCGACGACGAGGCGCCGCTCCAACTCTTCGTGTGTGGTGACAACGTTTGGCGGGGGGAGTACGAGTGGCCGCTGGCGCGCACCGAATACCGGGATTTGTTCCTGCGCGGACAAGGATCCGCGAACACGCGGCACGGAGACGGAAGCCTCGGTTGGGAACCACCGGTCGGCGATGAGCCGCCCGACACGTACGTGTATGACCCTTCCGACCCGGTTCCCACGATGGGCGGCCAAGTGGCGTACGTGGACCAGAGCGGACCCCGTGACCGGTCGACGGTCGAGGAACGGCCTGACGTGCTGGTGTACACCGGCGATTTGCTCCCATCCGACCTCGAGTGCACCGGACGGGTCACAGCGGTCCTGTCCGCGGCCTCGTCGGCGCCCGACACCGACTTCACCGCCACCCTGGTGGACGTGTTGCCCTACGGCCGGGCCATCAACGTCACCGAAGGGATCGTAAGGGCAAGGTGCCGGGAGAGCCGCCAGTCCCCCTCCCTGATCGAGCCGGGACAGGTCTACGAGTACCGGATCGACATGTGGGAGGTCTCGTGGGTGTTCAAGGCGGGCCACCGGATCCGTCTCGAGGTGTCGAGCAGCAACTTCCCCCGCTTCGACCGCAACACCAACCTGGGAGGTGACATCGGCCGCGAAACCGGCTTCCGGTCAGCTCACCAGACCGTCTTCCACGACGCACAGCACCGAAGCCGCCTCATCCTCCCGGTGATCCCCCGATAGCGGTTGGTAACTAGCCACCAACCACTTCGAAGGTGGCGACCGCCTGGATCTCGAAGGGTTCCGCTTCTCCTATATAACAGAGGATGCCGTAGGTGTTGTCGAACAGGGTGCGATTGGCCCCCATCAACTGGTTGGCGGGAGCGCGAATCTTGCGGGTCTGGTCCACCCAGTCCGGGGAGTCCTGGTTGGCATCTGCCTCGCCACTCTCGACATAGGCGACCAAGTCCTCGAAGGTCTTGCCCTCGGGGAAGCGGAGGATGTCAATACGGGCCCGTGTATCACTCCGGTTGTCCAGCGTCATCCGGACCGGGCCGGGATCTACGGTCTCCGGGCCGATGTAGATGCAGGCTTCTCCGTCCTACACCACCGTGGGTAATTCGGCCCGATCCGCGAACTGTCCGAAGGTGGA
>JAGWAN010000028.1:0-31024 GCA_021296345.1 Acidimicrobiia bacterium
CCACTGACCACTGACCACTGACCGACCACCTACCGAGACGACAGGAGAGGTTGTCATGCCCACCGCCCGCGGACCTATGGACGTCAGCATCGAGGCCGAGCCCCCGTTCCTGGAACAGGACGATCTGAAGCTAAACCGGAACGTGGTGCGCAAGGTGTTCTCCGGCGACATGGCCGGTGCCTCAGAAGCACAGATGATCGCAGCCGTCACCGCTACTCCCGGTTCGGCGGGCTACGTGGCCATCGAGCACTTCACGGGCTCGGTGGGCGGAAAGTCGGGTTCGTTCGTGCTCCAACACAGTGGGTTGATGAACCGGGGCGACGGCCGACTCGAGGTGACGATCGTGCCCGACTCCGGCACCGGGGAACTGGCCGGAATCTCGGGAACGCTGGAGATCCACAACGAAGAAGGGCAGCACTCCTACGCCCTCGACTACGAGGTGGCATAAGCGCGCGGGATCCCCGGAGGCTGGATGATCAGGGAGGGCTTAGAACCTCGAACTCGGTATGGCGATGACCGAGACGGATCCGATAGAACGAGAAGTCGTTACGGTCCATTGTGAAGATCCTTCGGAGATCTAGTTTCTCGGCTATCGCTACGAGCGAGGCATCGGCCAGATCCATGGGAGCATCAGCGTACTTGACCATCAACTCGAAGGCTCTCATCAGGTCCTCACGGTCTAGCTCGCGAATTCGAAGGCCTCCTTTGCCGACGAAGGCCATCAGGGCGCGGGCACCCCTGCTATCAGGTGACAGCAAATGGAAAACCTCGGTTAGCACGCATGAGGTCGTAAGGATCGGCTCGTGGATCGTACTGAGTAGATCAACACATCCGGCATGCGCATCGTCGGATGGGTCGAAAAGTGCTACCAGGGGGCCGGCATCGATCAGGGTCACCGGTTGTGTTTCCGCCTGATGACTCTGGCCACTGCCTGCTTCGCCTCACGGGCCGGCGCAACAGCATATCCGCCCGGACCCAGGTCTAGGCGACTGAAGACCTCGTACGGGGTCTCAGCCGACTGGTCGACCGAAGCGGCGTATGCCTCGATACCTCGGCGTAGTACCTCCGAAACCGATAACCCGGTCCTCTTGCAGACTTCTTCCAGCTTCAACTCGCAAGCAGCATTGAGGCGAACCGTCCTAGTGCCCACGTCTAGAACTCCTTCTCTGTATTACACACCGTAACACCCATCGCAGACGGATAGAAGGCGGAGACGACGTGACACCAGGAAGAAGACCGGGGAGCCGGCGCCCGGTCACCAGAACCTCGCGACCGAAGTCCCTCAACCTCGCGCCGCTGCGGGCGGTCCGGGGAATCGCGCCGGAGAACCCGGCTCAAGAATCCGCCAACCCGAAGCGTGTGCCGGCCATTCGAGCACCGCCGGCCTCGGCTCCATCGAACGACAAGGGCCGCCGCAGTTCATGGTCAGCTGCACCCGAGCCGACCATCCCCGGACTACACGGCCACACCCACGGGGGACCCGGCGCGTATACGCAACGGATGGCGATAGTCTTGCGATCAGGGGGATTGACCTTGCCACCTCCTGGCCGCACAGTGAAAGTACGAAACCCCGGTGCGGTCACGAGCCCGCCATAGTCAACCGGGCAAAGTCCCGAAGATATAGGACGACTCCTCCCCCGAGCGGTCGTAACGAAAGGAAACCCAATGATAAGAGCGATCATCGCCGGTGTACTCGTGCTGGTCGCCATCGCCGGGCTATTCGGCTGGCTAGCGGCACGGCGCAGGGTGCGAACGGCGACCAACGAATACGAGATCAGAGATGCTCAGGGGGTCGCGACGATTGCCGGATGGGCGTCGGCTGTGGCGCTCGTAGCAGGTGTGATAGTGCTAGCCACCGGCCTGTTCACGGTCGTCCAGGCCAATCACGCAGGTGTTGAAGTCTTCTTCGGGAAACCGACCAGGGCGTTCCAGGAAGGCTTCCACCTTAAGAACCCGCTGGCTTCGGTTTCGCAGATACCTGGATTGCAGCAGGAGAGCACATACTCGAACACCGTCGGTGAGGGTGAGAGGGGCGGACCGGACGCTGTCGAGGCGATCACCGCCGATAATGCTGTCGTCGACGTGGAGGCGTCGGTGCTGTGGGCTCTGGACCTGACAGGTGACTCAGCCATCGCGGCATACCGCCAGTACCGGACGCTGGACCGGATCAGGCTCGATCTGCTGCGGCCGGTTAGCCGTGACGTGATCCGTGATTGCATCGCCGCGGTCGCGTTCGAGGAGGCAAGGACGTCACAGCGTGAGGCGATAGGCGACTGTGCCAGAGTCGGTATCACAACCCGAGTCGACGAGTTCGGTGTGGGTGTGGCGATCCGTGCGGTGCAGATACGATCGATGTCGGCCCGGTCGGCGGAGTTGCAATCCGGGATCGACCGGAAGTTGGTAGCGGAACAGGCAGCTCGAGAGGCCGAATTCCGTAAGGACCAGGCCGAGATCGATGCCGAAACGGCTCAGATTGCTGCCGAGGGTGTCGCCAACGCCGAGATCGAACGAGCGAAGGGCATCGCGGAGGCGAACCGGCTGGTCGATCAGTCGTTGACGCCAAGCCTGCTCCGGTACCGCCAGTACGAGTTCCTGACGTCCACCGGTAACACCGTTTGGGTTCTCGAAGGTGATAACGAGCCGCAACTGGTCATCCCGATGGAGGCATCGTCCGCGGAGGACGCGGGAAACTAAGCGTAACCCCGATCATTCACGGTCGGGGTTTGAAGGGGAGAAAGCAGTGGCTTTCGGGTGGGCTGACCTGGGGTTATAACCATTGGAGAGCCTCACTTCTTCCTGAGGTGGCTTCACCCCCAAGGTGAGGGGGTGTCCGCCTAGCAATGACGAGGTTGAAGTGGCCTGATGCGGAATCGGTGTGCTGTGGACATGAATAATCAGGGCTAGTGGCAGGGTGCGCGGAAGGGCTGGAGCGAGGCTCAGGCGTTGTAGTTGGCTCGGTATGGCAATTGGCCGGTGGTGGACACCGCTCTCGCACCGTTCAGAGCGACCGCACGATCGGAGACCTAGCCCAACGGCCACCCGCTAGCGTGGCTCAGTACATCAGGAAGCCGCCGCTGACATTGAGGGTTGCGCCGCTCACGTAGGAGGCGTGATCGCTGGCCAGGAACACCACCACTCCTCCGAGTTCCGACGGATCGGCGACCCGCTTCAGCGGGGTTGCCTCCTTGAGGGCTTCGAAGACCTCGGGGGACAGATCGTCCATGAGCATGGGGGTGTCGACCAGGCCGGGAGCGATGGCGTTGACCCGGATCTGGTGAGGACCGTAGGTGCGGGCCAGGCCCCTTGTCATCGAAACGATCCCTCCCTTGGATGCGCAGTAGACGACCGACCCTCCGAAGCCGCCGGTCCACCATCCTTGGGACGAGAAGAGCGTGATGCTCCCTCCCCCGCCGGCTTCGATCATAGCGTCGGCCGCCGCCCGGCACAGGAAGAAGCCGGCCTTGAGGTTGGTGTCCAACTGGAAGTCCCAGTCGGCTTCGGTCACGTCCCCCACGGAGTCCTGGCGGGACAGCACCGCCGCCAGATGGGCCAGTGCCTTGAGGCCGCCCAGCTCTTCGTAGGCCCGGGCGATCAGGGCGCCATGAGCATCCAGGTCCCTCAGATCGATGCCCGCGGCGACGTGACCCTCGCCCTCCATCCCTTCGACCACCTCGTCCGCTGCTGCCTGATGGAGGTCGACGGCCATCACCCGTGCCCCGGCGGTCGCGAAGGCCTCGGCCGTGGCCCGCCCGATCCCACCGGCCGCTCCCGTGACTATCACGCCTTGCCCCTCGAGCCCGGAAGCGACATTCCACGCCATGTTCCCTCCTTCGTTCTCGGTGGTCTAGCCCAGCACCCGTTGGGTGCGGTAACGATCCACGACCTTCTCGTCGACTTCGATTCCGAGGCCCGGGCCCGACGGCGGGTACACCCAGCCGGCCTCGTGGTCGAAAGGCTCGGCCACCAGATCGTGTTGCATCGGGTTCTCGAGCGGTTTGAACTCGAACACCTTGCACGCGCTGCTGCTGAAGCTCACGGCCAGGCTGGCCGCCGTGACTATCGACGACGACCAGGCATGGGCGTTGGCCTGCCGCCGGTGGTGTTCGACCCGGTCGGCCATCCTCTTGAACCCGGTTATGCCCTCCGCCCGGCCGGGATCGCACCCGACCACGTCGACCGTACCGGTCGCCAGGACGCGCTCGAAACCCCGCAGCGTCCACTCCTTCTCGCCGTAGGCGATCAGGGTCTTGGTCTTGGATCGGAGGTTGGCGTAGCCCTCGGGGTCCCAGTCACCCAGGGGTTCCTCGATCCAGTCGATGTCGTACTCGTCGAAGGCCTGGGTCCGCTTGATGGCGGTCATCACATCCCACTTGATCACCCATCCCAGGTCGATCATGAGGCTCCTATCGGGTCCGATGGCCTCTCTCATCTGCCGCACGTACTCGACGTCCCGGTCGTGCTCGAACCCGAGGTGGGCCTTGCCCCGCTTCCCGAAGCCCACTTTGACTCCCTGGAGACCGGTGGACAGCCACTCGACGGCCTCCTCCGCCATGTCCGGGATCGACTCGTAGTGGGCGTGGGACGAAGCGATGCCCGGCAACCGTTCGTGAACCGGCCCACCCAACAGGTCAAGAACACTGGCCCCGAGGGCCTTACCCTTCAAGTCCCACAGGGCGATGTCGAGCGCGGCGATCGCGAAGCTGGCGATACCCCCCTCGTAGCCGTACCACCAGGCCCGGTCCTTCAGGGAGCGGAAGATCACGTCGTTGTGGACAGGGTTCTTACCGATCACCAGATCCGCCATGCCTTCGATGATCGACGCCGTGGCGAAGCTCGACTCCGGCCACATGGTGACCGACTCGCCCCACCCCACCGTCCCGTCGTCGGTGGTCAGCTTCACCAAGCAGAGGTGGCGGATGGCGTTGAAGTCGTTCGGCTCGGGGTAGCTGACCGGGATGGCTTCGACTTTTGCAACCTTCATAAGTCTCCTGAAGACTCGCCTGCTCGTAGTCGTGCGATGCTACCGAACCCGGTGGTCGGTCTGTGAAACGGCGGCGTGATATGCGCCGGCCAGCGGCGTCCTTTGCAAGGCCCGCTGACGAGGCGTACCCGCAGCGGTACGTTGAGGAAGCGGAACGCAGCGAAGGGCGTCGATGGCAAGCAGAGCACGCCAGGTCGTTTTACAGACAGATCACTTCTTAGTGACCGGCTTGAACAGCTCCAGGGTGATGCCGTCCGGATCGCGCAGATAGCAGGCCTTCACGCCGGTGTTGGGCCCGGCGGTCACTTGCACCGGGCCGGGGCTGATGGGAGTCGCGCCGCTCCGGACGGCCCGGTCCCACATCTCCTCGATGTCGTCAACCTCGATGCAGACGTGGACGTTGCCGGGATTGGCGGTCTCCGGAGGGTTGGGGTTCTTGTCATCGACCAGGTAATTGAGGATCTCGAGCACGGCGCCGCCGGGGAGGTCGATGATGGCGGCGTCAATGTTGACACCGGGATAGCCGGTCACGCGGCCGAGGTAGGGAGCGTCGAGGATCTGCCGCCAACGCTCCTCAATGCCCAGGAACGAGCGCCAGAACTCCAATGACCGGCCCACATCCCGGACCGTGATTCCGACGTGGTGGATCCGCCGCAGGTCCTCGATCACCATGTGACGTAGCCTCCTCCGTAGTTGACAGCTTGGCCGGTCATGTAGCCGGGTTTCTCGCCCAGAAGGAACCATATGAGGCCGGCCAGTTCCTCCGGCGCTGCCGTTCTCCCCAGAGGCACGGAGGCGTTGCGGGCCTCGGTCAACTCCTCCACGGTCATGCCCCGCAGAGGCGCCACCATCTCGAGCACCTTGTCCTGCATCGGCGTGTCGATGATGGCCGGGCACACCGCGTTGACCCGAACCGGGATCTTTGCGAGCCCGTAGGCGAAGGAGCGGGTTATCGACAGGATGGTGGTCTTCGAGGCGCCGTAGACCGCAGCCTCCACCGTGTTGGACAGCTTGGCGGAACTGGAGGAGAGGTTGACGATGGCGCTGCCCGGAGGCATGGTCGGCCCGATGCCCTGGCAAAGGAAGAAGATCGCCTCGGCGTTGACGGTGAAGATCTCACGCCAGTCTTCGACGGTGAAATCGGGCAGTGGCTTGAGGCGGATGATCCCTGCCGCGTTGACCAGATAGTCGATCCCCTGCCCCGCCGCGGCGACCCTCGCCCGATCGTCGAGGTCGGCCAGGTCGGCTACGAATGGCTCCGCGCCGGCGGCAACGATCTGATCGAGACCCGACTCGTTGATATCGACGGCGATCACAGAGCACCCTTCTTCCAGCAGGCGCCGGGCTGCGGCCTCCCCGATTCCGCTCGCCGCTCCCGTAACCATCGCCCGTGGTGGTGATGCCATCTTCCAATCCTCCTGTTCCGTCTCCGACACGTTACGCGCCACGACAGAGACTCCCCGGCAGGTTCAGGTCTCGACCGTCCGGAGGGGTGTGTGCCTGGCGATGTATCCGAAGTCGCGGTCATGGTGCAGCACGGGCACATCGAGGCGGATGGCCACCGCCGCGATCAAGGCGTCGATCTGCGAGCGAACCGTCACTCCGCGCCATCTGAGCTCGCGGTAGATGGTTGCGGCATCCAGCCAGTCGAGCTTGGAGGACAATGCCTCCATGTGCTGCGCTTCGAGCAGTCGCTGCGTGCGCGCTACGGCATCGCGGCGGGCGCCGGCCATCACCTCCAGCAGGATCGCGTCGATGACGATCACCTCCTTTGTGGAGATGGCCTGCCGCAAACGTCCCGCAGGGAAAGACCCGGTCGCTCTCAGGAACTCGATCCAGGCGGACGTGTCAGCTATCAGCACCCTCGTCCCAGCCGCCGAACCGGTTCGAGCGCAAGGCGTCCAGGTCTCCGTCCCAGCCGACGCCCTCCATGTCCAACTGCTCCTCAAGGCTCATCGGTCCGCCCCCGAGGAGGCGTTCCAAGGCGAGATGCACCGCTTCGCGCTTGGTGCGCATTCCGAACGTACGCATGGCGCGGTTGACGAGGTCATCGTCGATGTCGATATTGGTCCGAGTCATCCTTGGATCATACACCACAATGTGTAGTCAGGTGTAGGACGCTCCTTCTTCGGTACCCTAGGATACGCCTGTGGCCGATCCTTCCCTCGACCCCACCGCCTACGAGTTCGTGCGCCCGGCCCGGATGCGGCAGGTGTTGGAGGAGACCCCCATCGTCTTCCTTCCGGTCGGGTGTGTCGAGTACCACGGGCCGCACCTCCCGCTGGGCGTGGACATGCTGACCGCCGACAACCTCTGCCACCGGACGGCCGCGGTCACCGGCGGCGTGGTACTCCCTCCCCTCTGGCTGGCGTCGGGCGTGCTACCGCTCCCCCATGGCATCGTGGTCGATGTCACTGTCCTCCGGTCGGTCGTCCGACCGATACTCCGCCAGCTCGCCGAAGGCGGCTTCAAGGAGATCGTCGTCTTCTCCGGGCACGGGGCGCTCGACCATCTCCATGTGCTCCGGGAGGAGACGGATCGGCTGATGGACGAGTTCCCGGACGTGAACGCCCTCACCACGGTGTGGAACGAGCTCAACGCCGGCATGGAGGGCGACATCCACGACCACGGCGCCAAGGTGGAGACCTCTTACCTGATGGAGTTCCATCCCCATACCGTCGATCTCGCCACCCTCGAGGACGATCCGGAGGCCGAACATGTCGGCATCTACGCCGCCAACCCTCGCTTCACCGCCAGCCGGGAGTGGGGCAAGACCATGGCGGACCACGCCGTCGAGCGTCTTGCCCGGATCATCGATGGGTTCTCGGAGGGCGAGAGGGCCGACAGCTGGATGATGCTAAGGCAACTCGTGGAGCGCTTGCAGGCGGGAGATCTGGTGGTCGTGGAGGACTCGGGCCGGATCCGTAACGGATCGCTGAGCTTGGAGCTGCACAACCCGCACCCGCAATCCAAGTACATCACAGCGATCGGCTCGCTGACCATCAACGGGCATCCGGTCGATCTGACCGGCGCAACCCTGGCCAATCCATCGATAGGCGAGGGCCACACCAATACCCCCGTCGACAGGCTCGGCCCGCTCACCGGCTTCTATATACGCCGGGACCAGAGGATGGTCATCACCCTCCCGCATGCCCGGGCCGGATCAGGGGACCACGAGGTGGAGGTCCGTTTGGTGCTCGCCGATGTTCTGGAGATCGGTGCCCGAGGCTCTCTAAGAGAGTGATGTGACCGAACCCCGTACCGGCGGGTCCTGGTGGCGGCCCTACAGAACGTTCGGCGACACGACCATCTTCCATGTCGACCTGAGGCCGCATGCCGATCACGAAGCGGAATCGCTCGCCTGGCTGGACGCAGCGGAGCGGCGGCGGCTGCGGAGATTCCGGATCCACGGCCCCGGGCGGCGGTTTTCCCTATGCCGGGCAGCCCTCCGCGCAGTGCTGGCGAGCCGGCTGGCGTGCCGCAACGAACGGATCACGTTCGGCGCCGACGATCACGGGAAGCCCTTTGCTATGGTCGATGGCGTCCCGGCTGCGATCAGCTTCAACATCAGCCACAGCGGTGATCATGGGTTGATAGCGGTCGCCCCTCTGGGCCGTCTGGGGATCGATGTCGAGGAGCGGCAGCCTCGGCGGCACATGGATCGGCTTATCGAGACGGTCTTCACCGAGACGGAACAGGCCGCCTTCACGACTGCGGAGGGTAGAGATCGAACCGATCTGTTCCTCGACTTCTGGACCTTGAAGGAGGCTCTCGTGAAGGCTCTCGGCACCGGCCTGTCCACCGACCCCGCGACGTTCGAGATTCCACCGGTTATGCAAAGTGGGAGGAAGCAAAGCACGTTCCGGTTTCCGGACCTCCCAACGGTGACCTGGCATCTGGACAACATCGGGAACGAGGCCTACGCCGCTGCTGTTGCCCGTGAAATGACTCCGGAGTCCGCGCCGAACAGGGACCCCTAGGCCTCGACCCGTACGGTCACTATCTCCGCGCCGTAGTACTTGCGGTGGCGAATGGAGGAGGCGTAGTGCAGCAAGAGGCGGAAGGAGACCTCCCGCTCGTCCGGTAGGTGGCCCCGTTCGTGGAGATAGGAAAGCCGGTCCTCCAGGTTGTCCTCTACATAGACGGTGATGTAGTCCATCTCGACAGCTCCGTGATCGGGACGGGCCGCTATGACCAGACGGGGCGGAACGTCAGCGGCAGGTTGCGGGTCTGCGGGTTGTAACAGGCTCGACAGCGTTTCCTCGCCGGCGGCCCGCAGCAGATCGGTCGAGGCCGCGTTCCACCCTTCCGGAGGCCACCGTGGTGAGGTAACGATCTATCTCGGGCAGAGCGGTCATATCCAGCGAGACCTCGAGACGAGCCCGGCGGCGACCGGTGGCTTCGATGAAGAGGGTGAGGGCGAGGGCGACCAGCGCTCCCAGCGTCATACCGGAGTCCAGCGAGGCGCCCCACGTCTCCCCCAGCAGGTCACTGAAGACGCCGCGCCCGTCCATGCCGACGCCGATCGAGAACGCCAGCGCCACCACGAGGGACTTCCGGTGATCGAGGCCTTCGCGGAGCATCGTCCGTATGCCCTCCACGAATAGCATTCCCATCAGAACGAGCAGGTAAGCCCCATGACGGGCCTGGGAATGGTCAGCAGGAAGGCCACCAGCTTGGGCAGGAACGCCAATGCCGCCAGGATCGCACCCATCAAGTACCCGACCCGGCGGGAGGCCACCCCGGTGAAATTGGCAAGGCCCGCGGTCGTCGCCGAACCCACGGGACATGGGAGGGATCCCGGTGATCGCAGACGGCAGCGAGCCCGCCCCGTTGCCGTTCAGGAGTCCCTGAATCATCCGGAAGTCGCTGGTCCGAGGTCGCCGCCGCGACACTTGCTGGATGACCAAGGCGTCACCGATGTCCTTGATTCCGACCACAACGCTGATGATCACGAAGACCGTAACGAGGGCCCAGAAATCCGCACCCGGAGTCAAGTCGAGTCCGGGCAACTGGATTTCGGGGAGTCCGAGCCAGGGCGCGTCGAGGACCGGCCGGAAGTCGTAGCTCCCCATCAGCGCCGCCACCGCGCAACCGGTCCCGATCCCGATGAGCGAGGTCCAGAGCCGCCAGGCGCCCGCACCACGCAGGATCAGCCCGGCGGTCACCGCCAGCGTGACGGCGGCGATGACCACTCCGGCCGCGGGCGGCGCGCCGGACGGAACTTCATCCAACCTGTCGAACGCTACAGGCAGGATGGTGGCTGCGATCAGCATCAGCACCGTGCCGGAGACCACCGGGGTGATCAGAACCCGCAGCGAGGAGAGCCATCCTGCCAGCGCGAATTGGATCAAGGCCGCTACGGCGAGCAAGCTGGCCAACAATGCCGGCCCCCTCTGGACAGCGCCAGAAGAGAGACCGCTATGTAGCTCGGCGAAACGAGAGCCATGACGAGGTGTCCGGTGCCCAACCGGCCGATCCGGCCCGCCTGGAGGGCCGTGGTGAGCCCGCCCACCAGCAGGGCCGCGAACACCGCCCACTCCAGGTAGGTGTCGTGCTGGCCGGCTGACCCGGCGATAACCGCCACGATGACCACCGCCGTGGACAGGATGAGCATGACACCTTGAATCGCAACACCGGCCGCTGCCGGGAGCGGGCACGCGTCCTCGGGCTCATACCGGATATTCTCGTTGGCTCGCACCCTTACGCACTCCCATCCGCCAAGTAGCCGCTGCCGGACGTCGGCCCCGGGGATCGTCCGCAGACGACGTTAGCCCCCATTACCAACGATGCCGTTTAGCCGGAGACAGGTTTCACCCGTGCCCGTCTGGAAGGTGGTGCGAAATCGCCGTGGGCACCGGCAGTCGAGGACAGATGCCAGGTCAGCGAGCGGCGCCTGGCGAACTTGTCGGGATACCGAGCCCTTCGGCGGCGGCCAACTGTCGCGCGTCGTAGCTGACGATCCCGGAGAGGTCGTCGCCCAGCCGCAGTGCGCAAGCCAGATGTATAGCGTCGAGCGAGCGGAGCCCCTGGCCCGGAAGCTCACCTGCACGGTCAAGAACGGCAGGCACGAGCCGGATCATGGGAATCTCCGCAAGTAGCTTCTCACAGTGCCTACGTACGTCGGCGGGCTCGCCCACGACAGAGCGCCGAGCTTCGGTACGTAACAAGTCCGACGAGGCGAGGTTGCGGCCACGTATCCACCGGCGTAGCTCGGCCGACTCGGGCTCGACGATCAGTAGCTTCACGAAGGCCGATGTATCGAGAAACCAACATCTCACCGCTCGTCCCGGCGTAGCGCGGCAAGGCGTTCGCTGACCGGACTCCCTTCGATCGGCAGACCGAGCCTATCAAGCGCCGCTGAGAGGCCTTCCGAAGGCGGGTCAGCCAATCCTTCCGAGGCGAGTCGTTCCAGGACACCGCCATCCGGCGCAGGAGGACCTAGCCGCGCCACTGGGACCCCCCGAACCGCTATTTCGTAACACTCACCGTCAGCTACCCGCCGTAGCCACCTGCTGGCGTGCTGCCGCAACTCACGTACACCGATTCTCTCCATGTGCTACATGGTAGCACATGGCTGGAGGAACGCGGCCTGGATCGGTACATTGGCCCTGAATCATCGGTCGGGTGCCTCTAGTGGAACAGATCGCCGGCGAGGGGGCGCTGTCTCAGGTCATGACCCAGCCGCCGTTTACGTCGATGGTGGCGCCGTTGACGTAAGCGGCCGCGTCGGAGGCTAGGAAGGCCACCACCGTCGCCACCTCGTCCGGCTGGGCGAAGCGTCGCAGGGGGATGTCCGCGGTGATCCTGGGTTCGATGGAGGGATCGCGCTCGAAGATACCGGCAGCCATCGGGGTCAGGATGGCCCCTGGCGTGATGGCGTTGGCCGTGACACCCCTTGGCCCGAGGTTTCGGGCGAAGTTCTTGGTGAAGGCAATGAGACCGGCCTTGGCGGCCGAGTAGACCGACGAGTCGGCCAGACCGCCCGTGCGGGCGCCGATGCTCGATATGTTGACGATCCGACCCCATCCCCGGGCCGCCATCAGCGGGCCCAGTTCGCGGCCCAGCAGGAACGGCGCTCGCAGGTTCACGGCCATCACGTGCTCGTAGTCGCCCAGGTCGAACGTCTCGAACGGTTCCTGGACGAGGATCGCCGCATTGTTGACCAGGACATCTACCTTGCCGGCCTCGGAGACCACCCGCAGGCACTCGTCGATGCGGCTCAGGTCGGCCACGATCCCGTCGGCGAGAGCGGCATTCGCATGAGGCTTGATGTCGACACCCACCACCCGGAGGCCGGTGGCCGCCAGTTCACCGGCGATGGCCCGCCCGATGCCCTGGGCGGTTCCGGTGACCAGCGCCGTACGGGATGTCATCGGCGAGCCACCCCGGCTACCTCGCCGGTCCGGGCACTGCGGTAGGCCGCCTCGGTGACCTCAACGGCCCGCGCTCCCACATGCCCTGGAGAGCAATTCCGGACGTCCCTGCCGAGTGCCAGATCGACCAGCGCGTGCACCGGTCCGTCGCAGTCATAGTCCCCGGCATGCTCATCCAGATCGAGCCGGACCGCATCATCACCCCCTCGGTACCAATACACCAACTCACGGCCCACATCCACCGACACCATCGCCTCCGATCCGATGATCCGGACCGCCAGCGCGTGCTTGTTGCCGTCGTAGCCGAGGTGGCAGGAGCTTCCCGAGACGGTGGCGATCCCTCCGTTCGAGAAACGGACGCTGATGGCGTCGTGTAGTTCCACCGGCGCTTGGAGGGGTGCAGACATGAAGGCGAACGCTTCGACGGCGCGTACGTCCTCGGCCAGCCAGAACGCCAGCCCGAGAGCGTGCGAGAGCTGGGCCTGCGCGTAGCCCCCACCGGACACGGTGGGGTCCATGTAGGTGTCGGGCCGGGCGGTCGCCACCGACGATCCGGCCTCGTACGGAGCGCCGACGGCCAGCAGATCCCGGGCGGCCGAGGACATGTCGATCATGATGCTCTCCACATCGCCCAGGCCGCCGCCCCCGTCCATGAGTTCCTTGGCCCGGCGGACCATAGGCCTGTAGTTCCATCCCAGCGCCAGCAACAGATGCCTGTCGAGACGCTCGGCAGTGTCCACCAGCTCCCAGGCCTCTGAAGGATCGACGGTGAACGGTTTCTCCACCAGCACGTGAGCGCCGGACTCCATGGCGGCCTTGGCGTGCTCGTAGTGGAACCGGTTGGGACTCGAGATCACGCAGATGTCGAGCTGCTGATCGAGCACCTCGCGGTAGTCGGTGGCGGCTACCCGGAATCCGAACTCACGGGCCACCCAGTCGAGCAACTCGCGGTCGGGACGGGCCACACTCACGAGCTCCACCTCGTCAGATCGCTGCACGAGGTTGGGGATGTGCGAGGCAACGGCCCAGGATCCCGCCCCGATCACGCCGGCCTTGAGCTTCGCCATGGTCTCGCGTCAGTGCCCGTGCATGGTGAACACCCGACGGGGGTTCTCCACCAGGAGGAGCTGCAGAACCTCCTCGTTCGTGCTCCTGCGCCTCATCCAAGGGACGATGTTCTCGAGGATGTGGTCGTAGCCGTGCCCGCCGTAGCGGTGAAGCCGGTGCTTAGTGCAGATGTCCATGGAGATCAGAAGCCTCTCCGCGTAGCCGTGCCCGATCAGCAGATCCAGCCTGTCGAGCCGCTGGGCGTCGCTGATCATGGACAGCCCCGGCGGCCGGCTGGGAACGAGGCCGGCCGGCGTCTGCTCCGCCACGGTGGGGAACATGGAGGTCTCGGCGCCGAACAGGTCGTACTCCATGTAGCAGCCGCTCTCCGCGAACCGGAGCACCGCTTCGGCCTCCAGGATGGTCCGTTCCATGTGGGCCATGATGATCTTGTCCGTCGGCATCCCTACCTCGGTGAGGACCGACACGATCTCGGCCGGGGCGTCGGGATGGCGGCCCGGATGGACCATCACGGCGGCGCCGGTCTCGATGGAGGCCATCGCAGCGCCTCGGAGGACCTTCCGCTCGTCGTCGCGCAGCGGCCAGAAGCAACCGATCTCGCCGATAAACCCGGCCCGCACCCCGGTGTGGTCGATACCCTCGGTGAGTTCGCCGATCATCTCGGCCGACAGATCTGCCGCCGAGCGGGCACCCATGTCCGGAGGATGGGTCTCAGCGACGTAGAACCCGGTCCCGACCACGATCCGGACCCCACTGCCCCGGGAGATCCGCACCAGGGCCCGGGGGTCGCGGGCGATGTACCGAGTCGTGGGATCCACGATCGAGTCTCCTCCCGCTCGGTAGTACCAAGAGGCCTCCTCCCGGGCGGTCTCCTCGTCGTAGAGCTGCAGGTTGTCGACGTTGGAGGTCCAGTACTGCCGCACCCACTCGATGTTCCGCTCCGACACCGGCTCGTGAGCCCGGTGGCGCTCCGAGGCCTCCAACGGTTCCACGAACGAGGGGTTGAGCAGCAGCAGATGCTCATGCGGCATCGTCACCCCGAGTTCCTCCGGCGCGATGGCCCCGGTGACGGTCTGGACAACGCCGGTCATTCGGGGACCTCCATACGGCTCTCGGTCACGACGTGATGCCGATCAACACCTGATCGTAACGAGTGGCTTCGAGCAGGGCCACCGCTTGACAAGATGCCGCTCGTTGGTGTCGACGCCGTCAACAGCAGCCTCGAAGATGAGTCCTGGGCCGGCTCGAGGGTCCGAGCCCCCGCCGGCGGAGTTACGTCGCCTAGGCCGGGGAGTGGACCCGATCACCTTTCGAGACCGGCCTCGCTTTCCAGATGGCGACAGAGGACGGCGGCATCGAAGTCCCCCATCCCAGCGGCGCTGGCCTGACGGTAAACGTCGATTGCTGCGTCAAGCAGCGGCGTAGGCGCGCCAGAACTTCTCGCGAAGTCCTTGATGATCTCGGCGTCCTTGAGGAGGATGTCGAGGCGACCTGCTGCCGGGTAATCATCGATCACCATCATCGGACCCCTGATCTCGAGCATCTTCGAGGAGCCGGTACTGTCCTCGGCCACTCGCTGCACGGTCGCCGAGTCCATTCCGGCCGCCATACCCAGAACATGGGCCTCCGCCGCAACCAGGCTATGCACCACGACCAGCAAGTTGGCGATGTACTTCATCCTCGACCCGTTCCCGAACTCCCCCAGGTAGTGGTTCGACCGGCCGATAGCCGTGAACACCGGTCGGGCCCGCTCGAAACCCTCGCGACTCCCGGACGCGAACACCACCAGGGTGCCATCGGTCGCCTGGAGCCCGGTTCCCGAGAGTGGGGCATCCACAAGTTCGATTCCGGACGCCGCCAGGACATCCCCGGCCTCCGTCTTAGCTGCGAGGGGGAAAGTCCCTGTCTCCAGGCAGAGCAGTCCCTCCTGGGCTTGGGCCGCCACCTGGGCGGCAACGTCGGCAAGGGCCTCCAGGGTGGGCAATGAGAAAATGACGATCTCGGAGGTAGCTCCCACGGCTCCTGCAGAGTCCTCGATCCGGACCCCTGCTTCGGCTGCGGACGATCGTCGCCGCGGGTCGATGTCGAACCCTACGACCGTGTGACCGGCGGCAACCAAGTTGGCCGCCATGGCGGAGCCCATGACCCCGAGCCCGATCACACCAACCACCTCGGTCACCTGTATCTCCTTCGAGCGGAAGTGACACCACGACGACGCGTCACTGTCGACCGCGATGATACGGTTCGAAGAAGTGAGAAGGCAGTTTCCCCAGACCGCCGCTCCTCCGATCGCACGCTCAGGGTCGAACAAGTGGGCCGCCGGTCGGGCTCCGCAACCCCTCTAGACCGGCGTTCCCGGTCAACTAAAGCGGATCAGGGAAGAGCGTCCCACTCCTCCCGGGTGTACTCCCGGCCCGGGTAGGCCACACGGTCGAACGGCCACTCGTCATCAACCCAGCGGCGGACCGTCTCGTAGAGTTCCGCATCGAGTCCGGTGTCCACCTCGCTCGCTCGAACCCACATCGATACCTCCGCGTCAAGCCCATCCTTGGATGGTGGGTCGATGTAGAGACAACCGAGTTGTACGCTCTCGTCGACGCTCATCACCGCGAAGGCGAAGGATCGACGGAGTTGGCCCTCCTTCTGGTGCCAAGCCAGATCGATCATGTCCTGGATCAGCGTCAGGTCATGGCTCGGCCAATCGGGAGAACTGAAGAGGCAGCCCCGTAAGAAATCGACGCTGGTCATCACCGCGTCATAGTCCTTGATGGTGTCATGGATCGTTATCGGCCGGATCCTGAACCTCTCGGTCTCGACTCCGTATGGAACCTCCATGTCACGCGGGATTGGGCTCACCACTGCACCTCCCCGAGACCGGCATCCACTGCCGCAGGCTACGACCCGGAGAACGGATGGTTGACAGGCACGTCAATCCCGCCGTGAGCATCGGGTTGGAGCACACCCTCCGCCTCGGGGAAGCAACGACCATCCGCAGGGGGAGGCTCCGGTTACCCGGCAGCGGCAGCTTCTACAGTGTCCTCGGCGGCCTGGCGGATGAGTTGGGCCCGGTCCACATCACTTGCCCGGTGGCGGGCCACTACCCGGCCTCGTGACATGACCACGATGGTGTCGGAGATCCTGACCACTTCCTCGATGTCCGAAGTGACGATGAGCACCGCAATTCCCTTGTCGGCGAACCTTCGCAGCACGTGATATATCTGCGCTCGGGCGCCCACGTCCACCCCGCGCGTCGGCTCGGCCAGCACCAGCAACCTCGACTCACGCTCCAGCCAGCGGCCCAGGACGACCTTCTGCTGGTTGCCTCCGGACAGGGTGTCGACGCTCTGGGTGGCGCCTCCCTTACCCCTGATGTCAAGGGTCTCGTACCACCTCTCGAACACCTTGGCGGTGGCTCTGGGGGGAAGCAGACCGGCCGTGGTCATCCAGGGCCACGACGCCACGCTCAGGTTCTCGGCCACGTTCAGCACGGTTAGCAACCCGTCGATCTTGCGGTCGATCGGGACGAACCCGACCCCGAAGCGGGCGATGGCATCCTTGGGTGAGGTGGGTTGGCCACTCTGTTCGCCCACGCGCATGGAACCGCCGGTCATCTCCCGGAGGCCGAAGACCGCCTCGGCCAGTTCCAACGCTCCGCAGCCAATCCTCCCGAAGAGGGAGAGTATCTCCCCCTCCCGCACTTCCAGGTCCACATCTCGGAAGACCCCTTCCGACGTGGCACCCTCGATGGTCAGGACGGCCTCACCGATGTCGTGGTCCTCCCCGCGCAGGGAGGCGACCTCCTCGACCAACTCGTGGCCGACCATGGCCTCGACCATCTCCTTGCGGCCGAACTCGCTGACCGGCCCCTCGGCGACCGCGTCTCCGTCCCGGAAGACCAGCACGGTATCGGCGATCCGCTCCACCTCGTCGAGCCGGTGAGTTATGTAGATGATGGCCACGCCCTGAGCCTTCAGACGTTCTATGAAGGCGAAGAGTGCATCCGTCTCCTCGAGGGTCAGCGCCGAGGTCGGCTCGTCCAGGATGAGGAGGCGGGCACTCCCGGCCAGGGCCCGGGCGATCTCCAGCACCTGGCGCTCGGCCACGCCGAGGTTGCCCACGAGGGTCCGGATGGGCAGTTCGATACCGAGTTTTTCTAGAATCCGCCTCGCGTCGCGACGTACGCGGGACCAGTCGACCAGACCGAAACGATTGCGCGGCAACCGTCCCAAGGAGAGGTTCTCGGCCACCGTGAGATCCGGCGCGTCCGAGAACTCCTGGTAGATGACCCGGAGCCCGTAGGCGCCTGCGTCGCGCGGGCTGCGGATGTCCGCCTCCTCCCCGTCGATGACGATGACTCCGGCATCCCGCTTGTAGTCGCCGGCCAGGATCTTGATGGCGGTCGACTTACCGGCACCGTTCTCACCCAGGAGAGCGAGAACCTCGCCACCCTCGACCGCGATGTCCACGCCGTGGAGAACCTCTACCCCGCCAAAGCTCTTGCGGAGTCCGGTAGCCCGGAGTTCGAGCCTCTGGTTCAGCGCTCCGTTCTCCGTCGTCATGATCCGCTAAGACGCAGCCTCACCTGGTCGAGCCCGACCGCCGCCACCAGAACCACACCGGTTGCGACGTCCTGCCAGAACGACGAGATGCTCAACAGGGTGAGCCCATTCTGCATGATGCCGAGTATGAACACACCGAGAACCGTTCCCGGTATGGTGCCCCGGCCACCGGAGAGGCTGGCGCCACCCAGGATGATGGCGGCCACCACCTCGAGTTCCACTCCGGTAGCGGCATTTCCGGAGGCTGCGTCCAACTGTGATGCCAGGATCAGGCCGGCCAGGCCAGCGAGCAGACCGCTGACGATGAACATCACGAAGATCGTCGGCTTCTGGCGGATTCCTGACAGCCGCGCCGCCGTCGGGTTGCTCCCGATCGCATACACGGATCGACCGAAGCGCGTGTAGCGGACCACGAACCACGCCAGCACGCTGATCAGGACGAATAGGACAATCTGGGCCGGTACACCGAGGATGTCGTTGGTGATGAACTCGACCTTGCCGTTCATCCGGATCGTCTGGCCATTGGAGAACAGGCGCGCCAGCCCCCTGTAACCCAGCCAGGTACCCAGGGTGACGACGATCGAGGCGATACCCGCGTAGGCGGAAAGCACCCCGTTGAATATCCCGGCCAGGAGACCGACACCGAGTGCGGCCAAAATCGCGGCGGCGGCGCTGTTCTCCTCGGCGACGATGCCCGCTATGCAGCCGCACAGGGCTGCAGCCGATGCCACCGACAGGTCGAAGTTGCCCGATATGAGAAGCAAGGTGCCAGGTGCTGCCAGGATGCCCAGCACCGAGACCGACAGCAGGACGTTGCGCATGTTGCGGGTGGTGAGGAAGAACTCGCTGCCCTGCCAGAAGATCGCGCCGAGGATCACCAGGACCACGATCAGCACAACTTCGGGTGGCATCGCCACGAATATGCGGGCGATACGGGCCCGGCTGCCGATGCCTACTGCTGGCGCAGCATCCGGCGAGCCGCCTCCACCCTTGTCGACCGGCGTTTCGTCCATAGCTTGTCTAGCTCCTAACAGATGAAGGGGGCGGCACCAAGGCTCGCTTGTGCCGCCCCCTCTTACCTACCGTCGACTCAGCCTGGGTAGAACTGGTCGATGTTGTCCGCGCTCACAAAGACGTGGTTCACGTGCAGCGGGTCCGGCACCGGGTCGCCGGCCAGCATGGCCAGGATCGCCGGTACCACATACGTCCCATAACTCTCCGGGAAGTACCCCGTCGACCCGATGTACTGCGGGTTGCTCCGGATCTCCTCATGGATCGTCGCGTCAGCACCCTGGCTCGCATACACAACCATGTCCTCGATACCCAACTCACGGGCCGCCGCCAAAGCCGCCAAACCCATATCGTCGTTCAAGGACACCACCGCGATCCGCTTACCCGGATTAGCCGTGAACGTGTCCAACACCTTCGGGAACGCACCATCGGTGGTGCCACCACCATCAATCCGCGTCACGATCCCCGTCGCGTCCGGAGACCAACTCTCGAAATCGCCGTAATCAAGACCCGTACACACCTGAGTGATACCCCGGATCATGCCGTTGGCTCGATCGATATTCACCTGGCCGACCACGAAGGACTCCATCGTCACGACCATATCGATCTCGCAACCCCAGTTCTCCTGGGCCCACTCACCAAGCGCCAGACCGGCCAGCTCACCCGCACGACCGTTATCCGCCCCGAAGAACAGAGCACAAGACGGATGCGCGATATCAATAGCGATCACAGGCAAATCAGGATCGTTCGCCCGCAACTCGTCACAGATCGCACCCTCGATCGACGCGTCGAGCTGGAACTCGATCACACCATCCACCCCAGCCAGGGTGAACGTACGAGCGTTCTCAAGAGCCGTCTCACCATCCAAATTGTTATCCGCGTACAAGATCTCAACATTGCACGCCTCAGCAACCGCCATCACATTGTCCAACACCTGAGTCACGAACGGAATACCAGCTGTCAGATCCCCATAACCAATCGTGATACCAGTCCCGTCATAACCCTGACACACAGCCGGCATGTCCGCCATAGCCGTTGGAGCGGCGTCCGTTGGCGTACCGCCGTCATCGGTTCCCGTGGCGGCAGCCGTGGTGGCCTCGGTAGCCGCAGGGGCGGCGGTGGTCTCCGCCGGTTCGTCGTCACCACCCCCACACGCGGCTGCCACCAGCGATAGGGCCGCCAGAAACGCCAGCACCTTGAGTTTTCTCATCAATCCTCCCTCTGATCGCTGAAAAGTTCCCCGCCTTCGCCGGGGAACCAGCAAGCACGACCGGCCTACCCCGGACGTGAGTGCCCGCAGGTTAATCGAAAGAAACTGGTGGTCGGTCTGTGGAATGGCGGTGTGTTAGTGCGGTGGCAGCGGTGTTCCTCGCAAGACCCGCTGACGAAGGCGTAACCACAGCGGGACGTCAACGAATCGAAACGTAGCGACGGGACACCGATAACCGCCAGACCACCAAACTAATCAGAGGCAGACCACCAGCCGTAGGCCGGAACTTCGCGGCCCCGATTCCAGGGATCTCGTTCGGACTATTCTTCCGACGCAGACCACTACCCGGGGAGGCCAAGATGAGTGATGTCAGCTTTGTGGACACGCACGTGCACTTCTGGGAGCGACCCCATCCCACGCTGACCTGGGTCTGGCTGGAGGACGACTTCATCCACCCCCAGTTGGGCGACACGGTTCTTCTCAAGTCGATGAAGAAGTACGCGGTCGACCAATTCATGACCGAAGTCGAGGGTGCCGGCGTCTCCAAGGCGGTTCACGTGCAGGCGGCCATCGGCAGCGAGGACCCGGTGGAGGAGACTAAGTGGCTCCAGGGGATGGTTGACCGCACCGGCTACCCGCTGGCCATCGTCGGGGACGCCCGCATGCAGAGCCCCGACGTCGAAGCAACCATCGAACGCCACGTCGAGTACGCCAACTTCCGGGGCCTGCGCGACTTCGCGCAGGGTGACTACCTGGTCGATCCGGACTTCCACCGGGGGTACGCCCTGCTGGAGAAGTACGATCTCGTCTACGACCTGGACGTCTTCTGGGAGAACATGCACAAGGCGGCGGCCATGGCAGCGAAGTTCCCCAACATCAACCTGGTGATCGACCACGCCGGCTTCCCGCAGGAACGGACCGCCGAGTACTTCTACAACTGGCAGAAGGGCATCGCCGAGTTCAGGGGCATGGACAATGTCTACATGAAGATCTCCGGTCTGGGCATGGGCGACCACATGGCCGGGCGGGAGTGGACGCTCGCCACCATCAGGCCGTGGGTGGAGTGCTGCCTGGAGGTGTTCGGGGTGGAGCAGAGCTTCTTCGGCACCAACTGGCCGGTCGACAAGGACTACTCCACCTACCCCGTGGTGGTCGACGCCTACCGCGAGCTGATCGCGGGCTACAGCGAATCCGAGCAGACGGCGCTCTTCTCCGGCAACGCCGAGAAGGTCTATCGCTTCTAGGGGCCGGTGGCCAGTGGCCAGTTGTTTTGGAGGTTGAACCAGCAACCAGGATGAAGGCGCGATGAGAAGAAAGGCTCTGGTTACGGGCTCGGCCCGTGGTATGGGCGCGGCGATCTGTCGGGTCCTCCGCCAGGACGGCCTGCGCGTGATCGGCGCCGACATCATCGAGCACGAGCACGATGACTCGGACCGCTACATCGAGATCGACCTTTCCGATCCCGCCGAATGCGAACGCCTCGTTGCAGAGGCCGGCGAGGTCGACGTGCTGGTCAACAACGCCGCCATCTTCTTCCACAAGCCGATACCCGAGTTCACCGTCGACGACTTCGACTACACCATCGCGGTGAACCTGCGCGCCAACTTCCTCATCTGCCGGGGTCTGGTCGAGGGCATGAAGGAGCGCGGCTGGGGGCGGATCATCAACATATCGAGCGTGGGTGCCCGCACAGGCGGGGTATCGGATTCAGCCGTCTACAACGCCACCAAGGCGGCCATGATCTCGCTGACCAAGAACTTCGCCCGCAACTATGGAGCCTACGGCGTCACCTCCAACGCGATCGCACCCGGGTTCGTGGAGGGTTTCATGACCAGCCATGTCACCGATGCCGAGCGCGCCCTGTACCTGAGCCAGATACCCGTGGGTCGATCCTGCCGGCCCGAGGAGATCGCCAACGTGGTCTCGTTCCTGGTCGGGGACGGAGCCTCGTTCGTCACCGGTGCCACCATCGACATCAACGGTGGCTGGGTGATGACCTGATCAGTGGTCAGTCGTCAGTCGTGAGTGGTCAGTCTTCCTTGCCTGCTCGCGGCCGGCTGGGATACCTAGTGGACATTCTCGGTGCCGCGCGAGGCGTCATCCCGTCTTCCTGTGACGTCGCTTTCCGGTTGGTTCGGGCTCACCTCGGCAAGACGATCCCGACTCGCCGTACCTCTACGGGCACCCACACCTCGGACATGCCTTAGCCGGGCCCCAACGGGTCCGGCTCCTAGACCTTTGCGCGGGCGAGATCACCTTGCCCCCTAGAGTGTCGGACCGTATGTTCGTTTGGCCTGGGCTCGCCGTGGTTCCTGATGCGCTTACCCGCTATCCGGCTGCGAGAGGACTCCAGTGACTCCGTCCGGATCGAGACCGACCATCAAGGAGGTCGCCCGGCTGGCGGGGGTGGCTCTCTCATCTGTATCCCGCGTGTTGAACGACCACCCCGATGTCAGCGAGAACATGCGTTCTCGGGTGCTTGAGGCGATCGCGGAACTGGGCTACGAACCCAACTTGCTGGCAGCCGGACTCCGCAGGGGTAGCAGCCGCACGATCGGTTTCATCGTCCCGGACCTGCGCAACCCCCTCTTCGGTTCGATAGTCACCGCCGCCCAAGACGTGCTGAGCCGGTTGGCTTACGCGGCGGTGATCACGACCTCGAGCAGCGACGCCGACCGGGACGCCGACATGGCCCGCTTGCTGCGACACCGCCAAGTGGACGCTCTGATCGTCTCCCTCGCCGACCAGACACGAGGGGATCTGATCGAGGAGCTCCGCAGGTTCAGAGGACCGATCGTCCTCCTGGATCGCGAGGTGGACGGTCTTCCGGACGCCTCCATAGTCGAGACCGACCATGGCAGCGGGATGGGCAAGGCCACCAGGCATCTCCTGTCGCTCGGACACGAACGGGTGGCGCTCTTGACCGGATCCCTGCACGTAAGGCCCTCCGCCCAACGGGTGCAAGCCTTTCGGGAGGCATACAGAGAATCCGGTCTTGCCTGCCCAGAGGATCTGGTCCGGCCGATCGGTTTCTCCCCCGAGTACGGGGAGAGGTCCACCATCGAAATCTTGCGAATGCCCTCCCCGCCCACGGCGCTAATCGTCGGGGGTAACCAGATCCTGACCGGAGTCCTAAGGAGTCTCCGAAGCCTCTCGATCAGACCAGGAATCGACATCGCAGTGATCTCGTGCGACGACGTGCCCCTGTCGCAGCTCCACAACCCACCCATCACCGTGATCGATCGGGACGTGACGGAGATCGGCAGCTCGGCCGCCCGTCTGGCCTTGGAACGTCTCAAGGATCCAGGCCGGCCTCCCCGTCGCATAGTGCTGCCCACGACCCTGGTGCTGAGGGATTCGACCAATCCCCCGAAGTGATGGCGCTACCGCGGCCGCGTCAAAGGCCGGATAGAACCGGACAACGCCACACCGACCCCTCCCCCGACGTTGACGCCGACAACACCCGGCTCAGGTCTCGATGGTGCAGACGGGTGTGCCGACCCTTACCTCGTCGTCGATCTCGACCAGCAACTCCACGACCGTTCCGGATACCGGGGAGGGAAGCTCGGCCTCCACCTTGTCGGTCTCCACTGTCATGAGGGTGTCGCCCTGGGAAACGACGTCCCCCACGGAGACCGCCCATTCGAGAACCAGGACCTCGTCGACGGTCTCGCCGAGCTTCGGCATCTTCACGTTGCTACGGATATCCGTCCCCCTGTACCAGGTATCGGGCAATCTACCAGTGGCCGGCTCGACGACTTGGGCGGGCCGGGTCCTCAGCGTCCACGCGTAGGTCTTTGCTACGGGGCGTAGATGTGGCGGAACATGTCGTCCACCGTCGCCGGGTCATCGGCTGAAGCGGTGGCCTCGGCGTCAGCGACGCGGCGGGCGACCCGAGCCTCGATCTCCCCGGCTTCCTCTGCCGTGACTTCCCCTTCTTCAATGAGGCGGCTCCGGTAGGTGTTGATCGGATCGCGCTCGTACCAGCGGTCGAACTCTCCCTCCGGCCGGTAGGGGGCGGTGTCGGCCCTCGAGTGGCCCGCATAGCGGTAGGTCTTCATCTCGAGCAGGGTCGGCCCGCCGCCGGCGCGCGCCCTCTCCAAGGCCTCCCCCACGGCCGAGGCCACCACATCCACATCCTGGCCGTCGACCACGTGGCCCGGAATGCCGTATGAAGCCGCCCGGTCGGCGATGTTCTCGATCGGGGTCGTCAGATGGATGGCGCTGTACTCCCCGTACTGGTTGTTCTCGCACACGAACACCGCCGGCAGCTTCCAGATGGCGGCCAGGTTCAGCCCCTCGTGGAAGGCGCCGATGTTGGTGGCCCCGTCCCCGAAGATCGCGATCGCCGCATCGTCCGTCCCCCTCACCTGAGCCGTCAGGGCGGCGCCGGCCGCTACAGGGATACCGGCGCCGACGATGGCGAACGTCGGGAGCAAGCCGACGGACGTATCGCACAGGTGCATGGATCCGCCCACGCCGCCGACCGAGCCGGCTCTCCGTCCCATGATCTCCGCCAGCACCGTGACCGGGGGCATACCCAACGCCAGGGCATGACCGTGGCCGCGGTAGGTACAGGTCACCGTGTCGGTGGGACGGGCTGCCGCCGCGATCCCCACGGACACCGCCTCCTGGCCCTGGCAGGTATGGGTTGTGCCGTGGACGGTGCCCTCGAAGAACATGGCCTGGACCCGATCCTCGAAAGCCCGTATCTCGAACATGGCCTCGTAGCGTCCGGCCGGGCCCGATTGGAGGCGGAGGCGCCGGTCCAGTGAGGCGTCTGCGCCGCTCATGCCACCACCTCCCGGGTCTCCCACCAGTGGGCCGGTCGGGTTCCGGTGTCGAGAAGGGAACCAACCTGTTGGGCGATGTAGTCGGGACCGGGAAGGTAGCGCTGCTCCAGTTCCCTCCCGTACGGCACGTGGATGTCCGGGCACGCGATGCGGACGGGCGGCGCCTGGAGGTCTCCGAACAGTTCGCTTGTTACGAAGGACGTTATCTCGCCTCCCCATCCGCCGGTGAGCGGGTTCTCCTCCACCGTCACCAGGCGTCCGGTCTTCGAGACCGACCGTGCCAGGGTCTCCTTGTCGTAGGGGACCAGGGTCTGGAGATCGATCACCTCTGCCGACCAGGGTGCTTCTTCGGCGGCCTGCAGGGCGGCTGGGACCATCGCTCCCAGAGCCACCAATGTGACATCGGACCCTTCCCTGACGGTGGCCGCCCGACCGAGCGGGATGATGGCGTCCTCACCGGTCGGCACCGGCTCCCGTTTGGCATACCGAGCCCGGGGCTCCAGGAAGACGACCGGGTTGTCGTCGCGGATGGCCGCGCGGAGCAGCCCGTATGCGTTGTGGGCGCCGGAGGCAACGGCCAGCTTGATCCCGGGCGTGCTGTACATCCACGATTCCAGCGTCTGGGAATGCTGGCACCCGAACCCTAGGCCCGCCCCGATCGAGCCCCGCACGGTGAGCGGCACCGAGACCGTCCCACGCGACAGGTAGTGGAACTTGGCCGCCTCGGTGACCAGCTGGTCGAGCGCCACCCCGATGAACTCGATGAACATGATCTCCACCACCGGACGGAGCCCGGTCGAAGCGGCGCCAACAGCAGCGCCCAGAAAGCCCATCTCGGAGATCGGCGTGTCTCGCACCCGCGAGGGCCCGAACTCCTTGAGGAGCCCGGCCGAGGTCTTGAAGGGCCCTTCAGCCACTGCGATGTCCTCACCGAACATCACGACATCGGGGTTGCTGCGCATCTCATCGGCCAGCGCCGTGGCGATCGCCTGGTTCATCCGCATCTTGCGCATACCGCTCCCTCCGACGTGACGAGATTAGGAGGGTACCGAGAAATGTCCAGTTGGCCCGATACCCGGCTTGAGATCCAGGTCGAGCGTTTACTTAGTTTGGTCTGGCTAAGCTAAGTCCATGGCCACGATCGTGAACACTCATGAAGCCAAGTCCCGGTTGTCGGAGTTGATCCGCAAGGTCCAGAAAGGCGGCGAGGTCATCGTCGCCCGGAACGGGCAACCTGTCGCCAAGATCATCGCCTGGCCACCGCCACGCCCCGATCGCCGACCGGGCGCATGGGCCGGCAGGGTCAGTTACCAGGGCGATGTCGTCGGACCCGATGAGGACGTCAACGCGATGTTCGCCCAATCGGCCGAGGGCGGGATGGCTTGAGACTGCTGGTCGACAGCCACGTGGCCCTCTGGTGGCTGGAGGCGCACCCATCGCTGGGGCCGACGTGCCGGCAGTCCATCGGGCGCGCGGATCAGGTGTTTTTTTCAGCCGTCACGCCGTGGGAACTCGGGATCAAGAAGGCTCTCGGCAAGGTCTCCTTCCCGGACGGATTGACCGCCGGCCTCGAGGCCGAGGGGTTCGAAGCCCTATCGATCTCGGCACGGCATGCCGAGCACGCAGCCTCCCTCCCGCCGCACCACCGCGACCCCTTCGACCGGATGCTGGTCGCCCAGGCGCAGCTCGAATCCCTGGCCCTGGTGACCGCCGACCGTTCCCTCCATCCCTATGACGTGTCGCTGATCGAAGCCGCGGAGTGATCGCGCTCCACCCTTACTCCGCCCCGGACCGAGCTGAAAGCGGCGACCATCGAGGGACGGAGCGATATCCTTCCGACACTATGGAACGGCGATCTGGAGCAACTCGGGTTCGCATGCCGCGCGGGTGTTGAAACCCTCGGCGACAATCGGGCAGCTACACGAGCTGGGAAGGCGCCGGCCGTTGCTCCTGCTCGGCATTTCGACGGTGGCCTTCAGCACCGCACCCGTGTTCATCCAGGCCTCATCGACGAGCGGTCCGGTGTTCGCGTTCTGGCGGTCCTGGATCGGGATCGTGGTGACCTTCGCCGCGGTCGCGCTGGCCGGGCGCCTCGATCTCGCCTTCCCGCGGGGCCGCGAGTGGAGGCTTCCCGTCTGGGCCGGCTTCCTCAACGCCGCCTCCATGACCATGTTCATGACTGCCGTCAAGTTCACTTCGGTGGTGGACATCTCGTTGCTGACGATGCTCAACCCGGTCCTGATCGCATTGTGGGCGATCCCCATGTTCGGGGAACGTCCCGGGCTGCGCTTCCGTCTCTGGACGCTCGTGGCAATGCTCGGGTCCGCGCTGGTGATCCTTGGAGGATCGATAGGCCCCGGAGGCCACCCGTTGGGAATCGCCTTGGGCACCTTGTCGGTCCTCTGCTGGTCACTCCAGTTCGTGAGCGTGAAGCGGGCCCGCGGAACCATGGACACCATCCCGCTGACGGTGGGCATGCTGGCATCCAGCACCCTGTTCGTGTCCCTGTTCTGCTTCGTCACCCGCGCCGATGTCTGGAACCTGTCCGGCGCGGACATGCTCAACGTGGCGGCAGTAGTGGCCGTGCCGGGAGCGATCGGCGCCATGCTGCTCTTCTGGAGCCTGCGTTGGGTGCCGGCGAACGTCCCGCCGCTCATGAGCCTGCCGATGCCTTTCCTGGCAGCCGCCATGGCCTGGTTCTTCCTAGGGGAAGGCGTGACCCTGGTCCATGTGGGCGGCGGCGCCATCACGCTGGTGGGGGTGGCGGCCGCTCTGCTCAGCCGTTCGGGTAAGGCGCTGCTGGCGACCGAGTACACCCACCCGACCGCCTCCCCTCCCCTCGTCTGAAGGCGACGATCAGGGCGCTTGCCAGAGTCTCCAGATCTCCTCGGCGGCCTGTCTACGGGTCTTCCCGTCCATGGGGATGCTCATGTGGGCGGCTTCCTCATATAGGTGTTTGCGAGCCTCCCAGATCTCGGTGTAGCGGGAGGCCAGGTCGGCATGGCCCAGCAGCAGGGGGCGGTTCTTGGTCTTGCCCTTGGCGATCAGGGAAGCGATCGAGGGTTTGAGCCAGACCACCAGTCCGGTCTCGCGCATCAAGGTGCGGTTCGCCTTGTCGAGGATGGCGCCACCACCGGTGGCCACCACCAGCCGTTCGCTGCGCCCGGCGATCCGCGCCACCTCCTCGGACTCCATGGACCGGAAGGCCGGCTCGCCGTGCGTAGCGAAGATCTGCGGAATGGTCATTCCGGCTTGCTCCACGATCTGATCGTCCGTATCCACCAAGGGGAACCCACTACGTTCGGATAGCCTCCGGCCCACCTTGGTCTTCCCGGAACTCATCATCCCGATCAGCCACAGCTTCGAAGTCACACCTCCACCCTATCCGGATCGGGCAGTGAGTTTCTCCGCCAGGCGGTCGGCGCCAATACTGTCGCCGGTCAATATGCACACGACCGGGCCGTCCCTCCGCTCGCCCAGCGCCGCCGCCACCGACATGGCGCCCGAGCCCTCCACCACTAGCTTGTTCCCCAAGGCCAGGCCGGCGATGGCCGTACGAACGCTTCCTGTTCGACCTGCAAGCCAACAGCAACCGCTCGGGGCGGTTCGGGCCATGGGGCTCAGATCAACCGGATGGGACCGGGGTACCGCGCCACGATCCTGTCCGCGGTCAGCAGAGTGACGGCCTCGATCTGCGCTTGGGCAACCAGGAGCCGATCGAAGGGATCCTTGTGAATGGGCGGTAACTGGTCCACGGCGGCTGCGTGAACACCGGTCACCGCCAGTTCGTCGTAGCCGTGTTCCAGCAGACCTCGCCGCAGCAGGCGCGGATCGACCTGTAAGTCCGCCCGGCCCAAGCCGCCCTTGATGGCGACCTCCCAGATGGACGCCGCGCTGTAGAGGATCTGCTGCGACATGTCCTCGATCATCCTGCGGACCTCGGGCTTCAGCCGGTCCGGAGTAGCTGAGGCCCAGAGCAACACATGTGTGTCGAGCAGAAGGCTCACCTTCCGCCCTCGAACAGTTCGATGATCTCGGCTCCACCCATCCGGTCGAAGTCATCAGGCACTGAGACACCGGACAGGAACCCGGTCCTCTGGGCGCGCGCGGGCTCTGGCGCGTCCAGAGCCACCACCTTCACGAGCGGCTTGCCCGCACGCGCGATGACGAACGGCTCGCCCCCGGCCGCGGCCTTCACGAGCCGAGAGAGATGGGTCTTCGCCTCGTGCATGTTCACAACCCGCATGTTCACCCTTCCCACTGCCTTAGTCCACTAAACTTAGTCCACCAGGCGCCGATCCGTACAGCAACACGGCAGGCATCGCCGTCCGCCGCGAACGCCGAGGCTCCCTCTCAGCATCCTCCCGGCACGGTGGAGCAATCAGCGTCACGACCATCCCGTAGAGGTCGGTCTCACCGCCTGACGGGGTGACCCTGACCGTCGAGCAGGTACAGGTAGCCCCAGCCGCCCTCCCGGTTTCAGAGGAGCCCCCGGAGGAGTTCCCGCCTGACACCTGCGACGTAGGTGATCGTCGGGTTCACCACCTGGGTGGCACGCGCTTCCAGGATCTGGCTCAGCAGCAGGACGGCTTCCCGGGGTTCGAGCCCGTAGTCGGCATGGAGCCAGCGGATCAACTCGGTCACCGCCACCCTGAAGGCCCTTTCCGCCGGGCGGTCGGCCCCCACCGCGAAGATGCGATCGAGGGTGATGATCCGGGGCCAGGTCATCTCGGGCGGCCGATTCATCAACTCGACCCTCAGCCGCAGCAGGGCACTGGTCTCGATACCGGTGCCCGATATCTCGCCATCGCCCTGCACCGCGTGAACATCGCCGATGTGCAGCAGAGCACCGGGGACGTTGACGACCAGGCGCACCCTGGCTCCCGGCCCGACCTCCTGAACGTCCATGTTGCCGCCCCAGTGGCCGACCCGCACCGTCGACTGGGCTTCGTGGGCGGGTGCCACAGCGACCATCCCCACCATTGGCCGGGCAGGGATGGTCAGGCCTCGATCCCAGATCACCTGACCGTCACGTATCCGAACGACACGCGCCGCGGCGCGGCCCGACTGCGTGACGGGTGTGCTCGGAAAAAGCCGGTTGGTCCCCGCGAACGTGGTGTACCCGACCGGCGCCAGTTCCATGTCCTCGATCAAGACTTCTATCGCCATTCCCGGCTCGGCGCCGCGCACCGAGATGGCCCCCGATGACGGGTTGGCACGCTCAACCTCGTAGGAATGGTGCCTCGACCACTCATCCCGAAGTTCGTCAGGCACTACCGAGATGTCAGGACCCCGGTTCATCTGGGTGACCACCTCGAACACCTCGCCCGGCTCCACCTCCAAAGTGGGACGGTTGTTGGGGCTCGCTTCGTAATAGAGGGGAGAAGGCCTCTGGCGCCTGATCATCTGCGGATCATCCTCCCAGGATCTCGGCGCGTCAGGTCGCTCGAAGGCCGGGCGGTTACCGGCATGATCGAAGACCGGCGATCATCACCCGGCCCGGGCCGTAAGGATCTCCGCCAGGCGGTCGGCACCGATACTGCCGCCGCTCAATATGCACGCGACCGGGCCGTCCCTCCGCTCTCCGAGGGCCGCCGCCAGGGACATGGCACCGGAGCCCTCCACGACCAGCTTGTTCCCCAAGGCCAGGCTGGCGATGGCCGCACGCACGTCGTCCTCGGAGACCGCCAGGACCCTGTCCACCACCGAACTCACCAACGGGTACATCTCGTCGACCACCACCGGCACCGCCGTGCCATCGCAGATCGTCTCCCCCGCCTGCACCCATGTGGGCCTTCCAGCCTCCATGGCCGCTCCCAGCGAGGGACAGGCCGTGCTCTGCACTCCCACCACCTCGACGGCCGGACGCAACTCCTTGATCACGCTGCCGATCGCCGCCACCAGCCCGCCGCCGCCCACGGGGATGTAGACGGCTGTCAGTTCGGAGAGCTCGTCGAGTATCTCGAGACCGATCGTTCCGGAGCCCGCCAGCATCGAGGGGTCACCCCACGGGTTGAGGTAGCTGT
>JAGWAN010000028.1:31116-31525 GCA_021296345.1 Acidimicrobiia bacterium
CGGAGCGCTGTCCGGCAGGAGGCTCCTTGCCGGCACCCCGAGAAGGCGGGCCACGTACCCGAGGGCCTGGGCGGTATTACCCGCGCTCTGCGTGCTGAGCCCCCTCTCCAGCTCGGCGCCGGACAGCGAACGGGCCCAGTTCAACACTCCCCGTAGCTTGAATGACCCGGCAGGCTGGAGGCATTCCGCCTTGATCCAGATGGGTTCTCCAGGCTCCATGGTCCTGTACCTGAGGAGCGGGGTGCGCAAGGCCACGTCGCTGATACGACCGGCCGCCTCCTGCACGTCACCGATGGAAGGTGGAGGAATAGGCGGGCCGCCGGACCCGGTTCTCATCTGGTTCATTCGTTCACTCCCTGCTGTCGTCCTCTTGGAAGATCGGGGAATAGGGTATGCACATCGGTGACCC
>JAGWAN010000029.1:0-30818 GCA_021296345.1 Acidimicrobiia bacterium
CGGCGCTGGTCACGCGGGACATCCGCCGGGCGTGCGATGTCATGGCGCCCACCCATCGCCGCTCCGGTGGTCTGGACGGATTCGTGTCGGTCGAGGTGTCACCGGAGCTGGCTCACGAGGCGGAGGCCACGGTCGCCGAGGCCCGCGACTGGGTGAAGCGGGTCGACCGGCCCAACCTACTCATCAAGATACCGGCGACCCGGGTAGGCCTTACCGCTATAGAGGCGGCCATCGCGGAAGGCATATCGGTGAACGTCACGCTCATCTTCTCGCTGGAGCGCTACCTGGCCGTGATCGATGCCTACATGAACGGCCTGGAACGGTTCCGGGAGGCGGGCGGCAACCCGGCATCCGTCAACTCGGTGGCCTCGTTCTTCGTCTCCCGCTTCGACACCGAGGTGGACAAGCGCCTCGCCCGGATCGGTACCCCGGAGGCGGGCGCGTTGGCTGGCCGGACTGCAGTGGCCAACGCTCGAGTTGCCTACCTCGAGTTCCTGCGGGCGTTCTCGTCCGACCGCTGGTTCCGGCTCCGCCGGGTAGGCGCGAACGCGCAGAAGCCCCTCTGGGCGTCAACCTCCACCAAGAACCCGGCCTACTCCGACACGCTGTACATCGACACGCTGGTGGCGCCGGAGACGGTCAACACCTTGCCGGAGTCGGCCATCGCCGCCTACCAGGACCACGGGCCCGATAACCCGGAGGTGCTCGGCATCAACCAGATGGCGGACGGGGTGATGGTGCTGGAGGATCTCGATGCGGTGGGGGTCGACTACGACGACGTGGCGGCCAAGCTGGAGCGGGACGGTGTGAGCAGCTTCGCGGGTTCGTTCCGGGAGATGGTCAACGACATCGAGCGGAAACGAGCCATGCTCCTGCCCTCCGGCGCCTCCGGGAAGTGACGGGCGGCCGAGCTCGCATGCCCCTACGCATCCTGGTCGCCAAGCCCGGCCTGGACGGTCATGACCGGGGCGCCAAAGTGGTGGCCCGGGCGCTCCGGGACGCGGGCAACGAGGTCATCTATACGGGACTCCACCAGACACCGGCCCAGATCGTGGAGACCGCCATCCAGGAGGATGTGAATGCCATCGGCCTCTCTGCCCTCTCCGGTGCCCACATGACCCTCTTCCCCGCGGTCGTGGCTTTGCTAAGGGAGCGGGACGCGGACGACATCGTGGTCTTCGGCGGTGGGATAGTTCCCGAACGCGATGCAGAGATACTCCAGGCCCAGGGCATAGCGGCGATCTTCACGCCCGGAACCCCTCTGGCCGAGGTGACCGGATGGGTGGAGTCCAACGTCCGCTCCCGCTGAGAACCTAGAGGTCGCATGAGAGAAGTTACCTCCAGGGAGTTCCTCAAACACATCGGAGCGCTCTTGGAGAGCGTCGCCGAGGGCCAACGGATCACGGTCACGGTTCGGGCACGTCCGGTCGCCGAATTGGTGCCGGTTGCCCGTCGACCGGCATGGATATCGCGTGATCGGTTTGTCCGTGAGGTTCTGCATCACCAGGCCGATCCCGGCCTCGCTGAGGATCTTGTGGTACTGGCGGGCGAGACTACGGATGAAGGCTTCCCGTTATTGGACGAACTCGACGTGATCAGGGTCTGACGGTCTTCGCACCGTCAGACCATGGACGGCCAACGGAGGATCGGTGGGCATGATGGCCGCCGATCCTGATAGAGGCCGTCCGGCACGCGGATAGAATCACGGTCCGTGGATCTGCTCGAGTACCAAGGAAAGCAATTCTTCAGCCGTCACGGGCTTCCCGTATCGCCCGGTCTTGTAGCCCGAGGGGTTCCCGAGGCGCGTGAGATTGCGGATCGGATCGGCTATCCGGTCGTGGTGAAGGCTCAGGTCCACATCGGAGGCCGGGGCAAGGCCGGCGGCATCCGCTTGGCCGGGGACGCGGAGGAAGTGGCAACCGCCGCCGACGCCATCCTCGGCATGGACATCGGGGGCCATACGGTGGGTTGCGTGCTTATCGAGGAAGCCGCCCAGATCGCCGTCGAGTACTACGCCAGCTTCACTCTGGACCGTTCCGCCCGCCGCTATCTGGGCATGTTGTCCGCCCGGGGCGGGGTCGACATCGAGGCGGTGGCAGCATCGGATCCCAGCAGCATCGCCAAGATATGGGTGGATCCTGTCGAGGGTTTTGAGGAAGCAGATGCCCGAACCTGGGTCCTAGCCGCCCGGCTGGATGAGACGGCAACCGACGAGCTCGTGGAGGTGCTGCTCGAGCTCTACGAGGCCTTCGTGGAGGGCGATGCCGATCTGGTCGAGATCAATCCCCTGGTCCTGACGCCGGAGGGACGGGTACGAGTCCTCGATGCCAAGGTGACCTTGGACGACAACTCCGTGTTCCGCCACCCCGAGTACCGCGCTTACGACGCCACCCAACCCAGGGACGAGCGCGAGGCCTCCGCCCATGCCTTGGGCCTGCAATACGTGGGGCTCGATGGAACGGTGGGGGTGATCGCCAACGGCGCGGGGCTGGCGATGAGCACGGTGGACGTGGTGGCCCAGGCAGGCGGCGCCGCCGCCAACTTCCTCGACATAGGCGGCGGCGCTGATGTCGAGACCATGGCCGCCGCACTCCGGGTCATCAACAACGACCCCGCGGTCAAGGCGATCTTCATCAACATCTTCGGGGGGATCGTGCAGGGAGAAGTGGTGGCCCAGGGCATCCTCGACGCGCTGGACCGGGTCGAGTTGCGAGCCCCCATCGTTCTACGGCTCGACGGCACCAACGCCGACCAGGGCCGGGCGATGGTGGCGCCACGGCTCTCGGAGATGCTGATGATGGCCGGATCGATGTCCGGGGGCGCCGCCCGGGCAGTGGCGATTGCGGGGAGCAGATGAGCATCTGGCTGGACGAGCACAGCCGGGTGGTCTACCAGGGGCTGACCGGCCGCGCCGGCCGCTTCCATGCGCTCCGGAACCGCGCCTACGGCACGCGGGTGGTGGCCGGCACCAACCCGTCCAAGGCCGGCGCCTCGGTGGAGGGCATCCCCGTGTTCGCCACGGTCGGCGCCGCCGTCGAGGCCACGGGCGCCGACGTTTCCTGCGTGTTCGTTCCCGCCCCGTACGTGAGGAGTGCCGTGGTGGAGGCGGCCGAGGGAGGCGTGACCCTGGTGGTGGTGATCACCGAGGGTGTCCCCGCCAAGGATGAGGCCTGGCTCTGCGCCAAGCTACGGCGCGACCACCCCGAAGTCCGCGTGATCGGCCCCAACTGCCCCGGTCTGATCAGCCCCGGCAAGGCCAATGTCGGCATCACCGCCGGCGACATCGCCCTGTCCGGCGGCCCGGTGGGCCTCGTCAGCCGCTCGGGCACCCTGACCTACCAGGCCCTCTACGAGCTGAAGCAGGCCGGGATCGGGGTTACCACCTGTGTGGGAATCGGCGGTGATCCGGTTCCCGGGACCTCCTTCACCGACTGCCTGGCCGCGTTCGAGGAGGATCCCGAGACCGCGGCGGTGATGATGATCGGGGAGATCGGCGGCTCAGCGGAGGAGGAGGCGGCCGCTTTCGTCGCCGAGCACATGACCAAGCCGGCGGTCGCCTACATCGCCGGGATCACTGCTCCGCCCGGCAAGAAGATGGGCCATGCCGGCGCCATCGTCTCGGGCGGGAAGGGGACCGCCGCCGCCAAGATCGAGACCCTTAGCGCAGCCGGTGTGCGGGTGGGGGAGAGCCCCTCGGAGGCCGGCCGGCACATGGTGGAAGTGGTCGCCGGTCTTTGATGATCCGGATGCCGGCTTGCTGAAACCGATCTCACGCTCACCCTTCCGATCCTGCGGGTACCGAGCTTGAACCGCCGAGCGCTCTTGTCGGTGTCCGATAAGACCGGGCTGGTCGAATTCGCCACCGGGCTCGTCGATGCCGGATGGCAGGTGCTGGCGAGCGGCGGCACCGCTGCGGCCCTGGCAACGGTGGGACTCGAGGTCGCCGACCTGGCCGATCACACCGGCTCTCCGGCCATGCTGGGCCACCGGGTGGTCACGCTCCACCCGAAGATCCACGGAGGCATCCTGGCCGATCGATCGGACCCAGCCCACCGGGCCGACATGGATCGGTACGGGATCGAGCCGATCGACCTGGTGGTGGTCAACCTCTACCCGTTCGAAACCAGGCCCGGTGTGGAGACCATCGACATCGGCGGTCCCGCCTTGATCCGGGCGGCGGCCAAGAACCATCGCCATGTCGGGGTGGTATGCGACCCTTCGGACTACCCGGCAGTTCTCGACGAGATCCGCTCCGGAGGATGGCTGTCGGGCGCGACGCGCCGAACCCTCGCACGGAAGGCCTTCGCCCGCACGGCCGCCTACGACGGAGCGATCGTGAGTTGGCTCGACGAGCGCGACGGGGAAGCACTCCTCCCGCCGAGCCTGCACCTCTCGTTGGAGCGGGCCGGAGCGCTCCGCTACGGGGAGAACCCAGATCAGCCGGCCGCGAGCTACCGGCGTATCGGAACTCCCGGCGGACCTGATGATGCCGAGGACTGGTGGAACGCAGTGGTCCAGCACGGTGGTGTGTCACTGAGCTACCTCAACCTCCTGGATGCCGGAGCGGCCTGGGCACTGGTCCACGACCTGGGCGATCAGCCGGCGGCGGCCATCATCAAGCATGCCGGGCCATGTGGCGCCGCCATCGGGGAGCATCCGGTCCGCGCCTACCGGAGTGCGCTGGCGTGTGACGAGAGGGCTGCCTTCGGCGGGGTGGTGGCCCTGAACCGGCCGGTGGATATCGACACGGCGGGGGCTATGGCCGGGGCGCCGCAAGCGGATGTCATCATCGCGCCCGGTTACGGCGGGGGCGTGGTGGAGCGGCTCCGGGCTAAGCGGGCCGGTACCCGGATCCTCGAGGCTCCCACCCCGCGGCGTCCTACCCGGACGGTACGCCGGATCGAAGGGGTCTGGTTGGTGCAGGGTGTACCGCCCGAGTTGTGGGACAGGTCGGGATGGCGCGTGGTGAGCCGGCGCGATCCCGGCCATCTGGTCGAGGATGCTGCATTCGCGTGGCGGGTGGCCGCCCACGTCGCTTCCAATGCAGCTGTCCTGGCCAGGAGCGGCACCGCCTGGGGCATCGGCGGCGGGCAGCAGGACCGGGTGGGAGCGGTAGAGATCGCGGTCGGCAAGGCTTCCGGACGGGCGGCGGGCGGGGTGTGCGCCTCGGATGGGTTCTTCCCGTTCCCCGACGGGATAGAGGCGGCCGCAGCAGGGGGCGTAGAGTTGATCATCCAGCCCGGCGGCTCGGTTAACGACCGGGCGGTTGTCGAGGCGGCCGATCGGCTCGGGCTGTCGATGATCTTCACCGGCCAGCGACGATTCCGGCACTGAGAAGGGGCATGACATGAGCGCAAAGGTCCTCGATGGCAAGGCAGTGGCGCGAGCGGTGCTGGATGAGACCGCCGAACGGGTGGCCGCCCTGCGCGACCGGGGTAAGGAGACCACCCTGGCGACCGTCCTGGTGGGAGAGGACCCGGCCTCCGCTGCCTACGTTCGTTCGAAGCGCAGGCGGGCAGCCGAAGTAGGCATCCGTTCCGTCCATCATGAACTTGCCGGCGACGCGGCCCAGGACCGGGTGGTGGGCCTGATCCGGCGCCTCAACGATGATCCTTCTATCGACGGCATCCTGCTCCAGCTCCCGCTCCCGTCAGGGTTGGCCGACCAGAGCGCCACGATCGAGATCGATCCGGCCAAGGATGTGGACGGCCTCCATCCCACCAACCTCGGGATGATCGTCCTGGATCGTCCCGTGTTCGCCCCTTGCACGCCGAGCGGATGCCTCCGCATCCTCCAGCACTACGACATCCCGCTCCGGGGCGCGAACGTAGTGGTGGTGGGACGGTCCTTCCTGGTGGGGCGGCCCTTGGCGCTGCTCATGGCGGCACGCGGCGCCGACGCCACGGTCACGATCGCCCACTCTCGCACGAAGGACCTGGCCGGCGTTACCCGCGGCGCCGACATCCTGGTGGTGGCGGTCGGCCGAGCGGAGATGGTGACCGGCCGGTACGTGCGCGAGGGAGCCGTGGTGATAGACGTCGGCATCAACCGCACCGAGTCGGGCTCACTGGTGGGGGACGTCAAATTCGAGGAGGTGGTGGAGGTGGCGGCTGCCATCACCCCGGTACCGGGCGGGGTCGGTCCCATGACGGTTGCGATGCTCATGCACAACACCGCGGTCGCATCCGGGATGAGAGCGCGCTAGGAGCAACGTCGGGCAGAGCACGCCCGGCTGATTGTAAGTAGATGCTCCGGCTGATTTTTCGATGGGGCTGCGAATCGTTGGCTGGAGAGTCCTGCCCGGCGGTCGGTTTCCCGGCTAGGCGGCGAAGTCGGCCGAGCGCTTGACGCAGTCCGATACAGGCGGGTAGCCGGTCCTGACCTCCAATCCCTGCTCGTCGAGCGGGAACAGCGTGCCGTCCACGACATCCCATGAGTGAGGGGACGGGTCGGCGGCGAGCAGCCACAGGGGAGGGATCAGGTCGGTGTACGTAACCGAAGGCCGGGAGGCCAGGGCCAAGGCGTGGGCCCGTCCCACCGATGTCTCCACCAGACCACCGATCTTGACGCCCACGCCGGCCGAAGAGAGCATCTCGATCGTCCGCAGCGTCGGCGCCGGGCCGAGGATCCCGGGTTTGAGGCTCACGAGGTCGGCCGCCTCCTGCTCGATGATCCGCTCGACCGCATCCGCGGTCGTGGCCGGCTCGTCGAGGCATACGGGTGTTGCCCACCGCCTCCGGAGCGCGGCATGCCCGGCCAAGTCATGGGCCGGCAACGGTTGCTCCAGGTAGGCGAGACCCAGGTCGTCGAACTCCGCCAGCGACGGATCGTCCGACCGGTAACTCCCGTTGGCGTCCGCAGCGACCGCCAGACCGGGGAACCGCTCACGAACCGCCCGGAGCGGAGCAATATCCCTCCCGGGTTCGATCTTGATCTTCACCTGGCTGGCGCCGGCTTCGATCATCCGTTCGACCCGGCTGACCATCAGGTCGGATGACTCCTGGAGCCCGATGGCTGCGCAGGCCGTCGACGGCTCGCCGGACCCGCCCAGATAGGACCACAGCGGGATCCGAGTCCGCCGGGCGGCCAGGTCTGCCAGGGCCTGCCCGAGAGCGGCGCCCGCGGTGACGGGAAGTTCGGAGCGTTGACCGCCGAATACGCCGGCGCCGCTGGTCAGGGCTTTCCAGACGTCCTCTGCGGTCTCGGGTGTGTAAGCGGGATAAGGCGCCGCCTCCCCCCAGCCGGTGATCCCGTCCTCGGTGATCCCCACCAGGACGACCCGGCGTTCCGAGATGGCCGCCAGTGAGCTAGAGAAGCGGTGGCGGAGGGGGATGCCCAACTCGACCAGATGCAGGAGGCGGGACATACCCGCAGGATACCGGTGGCATCACGACCGACACTAGGCTCAACGTGTTTGAGAATGAGGAACTGAGCACAGACGGGAGTTGCCATGCCGGGCCGCATCACTATGGGAGAAGCGGGGCTGGAGGTTCCCGATGAGCCGATCGTTCCCTTCATCGAGGGCGATGGGATCGGACCTGACATCTGGCGAGCCGCCAGGCAGGTTTTCGATGCCGCGGTCGAGCACGTCTACGGGGGAGGTCGTCGGGTAGCCTGGCACGAGGTCTACGCCGGCGAGACATCCTTCAAGAGGAGCGGCGAGTGGCTCCCGGACGAGACGATCGAGACCTTCCAGGAATACATCGTGGGGATCAAGGGCCCCCTCACCACTCCGGTCGGGGGTGGGATCCGGTCGTTGAACGTCACGATCCGCCAGACCCTCGACCTGTACGCCTGCCTCCGGCCGGTTCGATGGTACCGGGGCATTCCTTCCCCGATCCGCACCCCGCACCTGGTGGACATGGTCATCTTCCGGGAGAACACCGAGGATGTATACGCCGGCATGGAGGTGGAGGAGGCCAGCGAGGAGGCCGGAAGGCTGATCGCGTTCCTGGCAGATGAGTTCGGCTGGAAGATAAGGCCCGATTCGGGCGTGGGCCTCAAACCCATATCGGAGGTCGGCTCCAAACGCCTGGTGCGTGCCGCGATCCAGTACGCCATTACGTTCGGGCGGCGATCCGTCACCCTCGTCCACAAGGGCAACATCATGAAGTTCACGGAGGGCGCCTTCCGGAACTGGGGTTACGAGGTAGCCCGGGAGGAGTTCCCTAAAGAGGCCGTCACCTGGGACGAGTGCGGGGGAGAGCCGGGTGACAAGATCCTGATCCAGGACGTGATCGCGGACGCTATGTTGCAGCAGGTGCTGACCCGTCCCGCCAACTATGACGTCATCGCCACCACCAACCTGAACGGCGACTACCTGTCGGACGCTCTGGCCGCCCAGGTGGGGGGCATCGGCTTGGCGCCGGGCGGGAACATCAACTACGCCACGGGCCATGCCGTGTTCGAAGCCACCCACGGTACCGCTCCCAAGTACGCAGGCCTGGACAAGGTCAATCCGGGCTCGGTGATCCTGTCAGGCGCCAACATGCTCCGCTACATGGGGTGGAGGGGGGCCGCCGATCTGATCGAAGCCAGCCTGGAAGCGGTGATAGGGGATCGGATCGTCACCTACGACCTGGCCCGGCTGATGAAGTATTCCACCGAGGTCCTGACTTCCGAATTCGCCGCAGCGTTGGTGGAGCGGATGCCGATCATCGAACGCTACGCCGCCATGAGCGGGACCCGCCGGGCGCCGAGCCATATCCGCGCCTACATGTAGGATCTAGTGGTCTGTCTGTGGAATGGCGGTGTGGTCTGGCGTCGGCAGCGGTGTTCCTCGCAAGGCCCGCTGACGAGGCGTGCCCGCAGCGGTACGTTGAGGAAGCGGAACGCCGCGACGGGACGCCGATGACCGCCAGAGCACGCCTGGTTGTTTCGCTGACAGACCATTAGTCGGATCCGACCAGGGAGTACCGGACGTGACTAGCCCCCTATCGAAGAAGATCACGGTCATAGGCGCCGGAAAGTACGGTTCGACAACCGTGCAGCGGCTGGCGGCCATGGACATCGCCGAAGAGGTGGTGATGACCGACATCGTGGAGGGCCTGCCCCAGGGTCTGGCGCTGGACATGAACCAGTCGCGTCCCGTCGAGCGGTACCGCACCCGGGTGATCGGTTCCAACGGCTACGAAGAGACGGCAGGGAGCGATGTCGGCATCATCACGGCCGGGCTGGCCCGCAAGCCGGGCATGTCCCGCATGGACCTCCTCGCGGTTAACGCCAAGATCGTCCGGCAGGTCACCAGAGAGCTGGTGGATCGGTCCCCGGATGTGACCATCATCGTGGTGACCAACCCGCTGGATCAGATGACCCTCCTGGCAGCCGACGTGAGCGGCCTGCCTCGCCACCGGGTGATTGGGCAGGCGGGCGTTCTGGACTCGTCCCGCCTCGCCCACTTCATCGCGGAGCGCCTCGAGGTGGACATCTTCTCGGTCGAGGCTCTGACTCTCGGTAGCCACGGTGCCACCATGGTCCCCGTGCCGTCCCAATGCTTCGTGGACGGGAAGCCCCTACCCGAGATCCTCGCTCAGGATGAGATCGATACGCTGGTGGAGCGGACCCGGGGTGGCGGGGCGGAAATCGTCGCCTACCTGAAGACCGGGAGCGCGTTCTACGCTCCATCTTCGGCGGCGGCGCTCATGGCCAGGGCGATCCTTGACGACGAGGGCAGGGTGACGCCGGTATGCGCATGGCTGACAGGGGAGTACGGGTTGTCGGACCTATACCTGGGTGTTCCGGCCCGTCTCGGCGCCGCCGGTGTGGAGGAAGTCGTAGAACTCGACATCACCGCCACGGAACGAGCAGGTCTTCACGCCGCGGCTGTGGCGGTGCGCGACAAGGTCGAGGAGATGGAAACGATCCTGCGCGCCTGAGGTAGCCGCCGCGGCCCCGGCTATGCCCCTACCAGCGATCATCGCCTCCGCCTATAGTCACGGTCGGCCTTGGTGTTCGACTCGTATTGCCCGGCAATGAGGGAGCAAGATGAACAAGCGTGATCTGGCAGACGTGGTTGCCTACGAGACCGGAACGTCCCGGAGCCGGGCCATGGCGAGTGTCAACGTGGTGTTCGAGACCATCGCGGGAGCGCTCCGGGAGGGAGCAGACGTCCGGATCACCGGGTTCGGCGCGTTCGAAGTCAGGCAACGTAAGGCCAGGACCGGTCGCAATCCCCGGACGGGAGAGACGGTCGAGATTCCAGCTACCAGATCCCCTGCTTTCAAGCCTTCCAAGGCCCTCAAGGACCGCGTCAACCGCTAGTAGTTGGTAGTTGTTAGTTGCGAGACTAGAAACTAGTTCAGTACTCCACCTCGAGCCCCGAGACGGCATCCGCCAGCTGATCCAGTGCTCGCTGGTTCAGTAGCAGCTTGGCTACATTGCCCGAGATGGCCAGCTTCCCGCTAAAGAATGCGCTCTGGATCTTCAGCGTCCCCTGAGAGATGGCTGCCGCCGTGGTGTAGTCCGTCCTCACAGTGAGGTCCGCCTGCCCGAGTGTTCCGATTGCCAGGGAGGCATCATCGCTGGCCACGTCGAGGTAGTACCGGGCGACAGCCCCGTCAGGGACTTGATCGATCTCGAACTGGACGGAGAACTCGATGCCCTCCACGGCAGTCCCGAAGCCGGGATGGTCATGCACCGCTGCGGTCACCTGCTCGGCCCACTCGGCGCTTAGGAACCTAGCCACCGCCGGCGCTACCTCCATGATCCCCCGTCACCGTTGCCCTCCTAACCGGCGGTTGCGCATCTTAGACAGCAGGTAGTCGCGGTTCATCAGTGCGATGTTATCCAGAGAGATCTCCTTGGGACATGCAGGCTCGCATTCCCCATGGTTGGTGCAGGAGCCGAAGTACTCCTCCATGGTCTCCACCATACGCTCGACTCGCATCCAGCGCTCCGGCTGGCCTTGAGGCAACAGGTTGAGGTGGGCGACCTTGGCGGCGGTGAAGAGTTGGGCCGCTCCGTTGGGACAGGCGGCCACGCAGGCCCCGCATCCGATACAGGCCGCCGCATCCATAGCTGCGTCAGATGTCTCCTTCGGGACCGGTGTCAGGTTGGCCTCGGGCGCAGATCCGGTCGGGGCGCTGATGTAGCCCCCTGCCTCGATGATCCGATCGAAGGTCCCACGGTCCACCACCAGGTCGCGAACGATCGGGAAGGAGGTGGCCCGCCAGGGCTCGATCACGATGGTGTCGCCGTCCGAGAACTCCCGCATGTGGAGTTGGCAGGTCGCGGTTCTCCCCTGCGGTCCGTGCGCTCGGCCGTCGATCATCATGCCGCACGATCCGCAGATGCCCTCCCTGCAGTCATGATCGAAGGCGATCGGATCACGGCCCCCGGTGACGAGCCGCTCGTTGACCAGGTCGAGCATCTCGAGGAACGACATGTCCTCGTGGATGCCGGCGGCTTCGTATGTCTCGAACCGGCCCTCCACTCCGGGACCGTCCTGTCGCCAAACACGCAACGTCAGATGCATCCGGTCTCTCCTACTTGTAGCTGCGCTGGGTCGGCTTGACGTGCTCGAAGGTCAGCTGCTCCTGTGCCGGGACGGGCTCGTTACCGTCGGTCCAGCCCCAGGCTGCCACGTAGGAGAAGTTGTCATCGTCCCGCCTGGCCTCGCCCTCATCGGTCTGGTGTTCGACCCGGAAGTGGCCGCCGCAGGACTCCTCGCGGTGCAAGGCGTCCACACACATCAGCCGAGCGAGCTGCAAGAAATCATCTACCCGGCCCGCCTTCTCGAGCGACTGGTTGAGGGTGCTGCTCGTGCCCAGAACCCGCAGGTCCCGGTCGAAGTCCTCCTTGAGGGAGTCGATGTCCGAGATAGCTCGGCGCAATCCATCAGCGCTCCGCTCCATGCCACAGTGTTCCCATAGCACCTTTCCCAGTTCCCGGTGGAACCAGTCCACCGACCGCGAGCCCCTGATGGACAGGTAGCGCTCGGTCCCGGCGGTGACCTGCCTCTCCGTCTCGACGAATGCCGGATCGTCGCTCGGGACCAGGCCCTCTCCCAGATGAGGCGCCAGGTAGTCGCCCAGCGTATACGGGATGACGAAATAGCCGTCCGCCAAGCCCTGCATCAGGGCGGACGCTCCAAGACGGTTGGCGCCGTGGTCGGAGAAGTTGGCCTCGCCCAGCGCGTACAGCCCGGGGATGGTGGTCATAAGGTTGTAGTCCACCCAGAGACCGCCCATCGTGTAATGCATGGCCGGGTATATGCGCATGGGCGCCCCGTAGGGGCTCTCACCGGTGATGCGGTGGTACATGTCGAAGAGGTTGCCGTACCGTTCCCGGACGGTGCTCTCTCCCAATCGCCGTAGGGCGTCCTCGAAGTCCAGGTACACCCCGTTGGCGAGCGGCCCGACCCCTTTACCTCTGTCCACCTCGACCTTGGCGGCCCGGGAGGCCACATCGCGGGGTACCAGGTTGCCGAAGGCCGGGTAGCGCCGCTCCAGGTAATAGTCCCGGTCGGCCTCCTCGATGTCATCCGGCGGCCGGGTGTCGCCTGCCCGGACCGGAACCCAGATCCGTCCGTCGTTGCGCAACGACTCGGACATCAAGGTGAGTTTGGACTGGAACTCGTCCGAGGCAGGAATGCAGGTGGGATGGATCTGCGTGTAGCAGGGGTTGGCGAACAGTGCCCCCTTGCGATGGGCGCGCCACACCGCGGTCACATTGGATTTCATCGCGTTGGTGGAGAGGTAGAAGACGTTGCTGTAGCCGCCCGTGGCCAGGAGCACGGCGTGCCCCGGATGGGAAGCGATCTCCCCGCTGACCAGATCGCGAGTGACAATGCCCACGGCTCGGCCGTCCTTCACCACCACGTCCAGCATCTCGGTCTGGGTGTGCAGCTCCACGGCGCCGCGGTCGACCTGGCGCATCATCGCCTGGTACGCCCCGAGCAGGAGTTGCTGGCCGGTCTGGCCCCGGGCGTAGAAGGTGCGGGATACCTGAGCCCCGCCGAAGGAACGGTTCGCCAGAAGCCCCCCGTATTCTCGGGCGAAGGGAACGCCCTGGGCGGCGCATTGATCGATGATTTCCACCGAGAGCTGGGCGAGCCTGTAGACGTTGGACTCGCGCGACCGGTAGTCGCCGCCCTTCACGGTGTCGTAAAACAGCCGGTGGATCGAATCACCGTCGTTGGGGTAGTTCTTGGCGGCGTTGATTCCTCCCTGGGCAGCGATGGAATGCGCCCGGCGGGCCGAGTCGTGGAAGGTATACGCCTTGACCCGGTAGCCGAGTTCGGCCAGGGTGGCGGCCGCTGAGGCTCCAGCCAGGCCGGTTCCGACCACGATGATGGTGAAGCGCCGCTTATTGGCCGGGCTCACCAGGCTTATCGAGGTCCGGTGGTTGTCCCATTGTTCGTTGATCGCCCCCGACGGTATCCTGGCGTCCAGCATGCGGTAGGTCCGGCCCTTCCTTACGAGACGACGCCCAAGGCGACGCCGGCCGGCACGGCAAGGAACCCGGCCACCACCACCGTTGCGAAGGCATGGGCGAATGTCCGGCGGAAGCGGTTGAAGCGGGGATTGTTGATGCCCAGGCTCTGGAACAGGCTCCACGCCCCGTGCCAGATGTGGAAAGCCAGAGCTACCTGAGCTGCTACGTAAAGTATCCACACCGGCCAGCGGCTCAGGCTCGAGACCAGGTTGTGGTAGACGGACCCGCGCACGAACTCGGGGTTGACAGCTTCCACGCCGATGGTCAGGTCTGCCAGATGCCATGCGAGGAAGAGGAGCACGATTACGCCGCTCCAGCGCATGGTCCGGCTGGCGTAACCGGCGGCCAGGTAATCCCGCGGCGACTGGTACTTGGTCTCCCTGGCGGCCCGATTACTACGGGTCAGGGCAACGGCGGCATGGATGTGGATCAAGAAGGCGGCCATCAGGGGAACCCGGAGGAACGCCCAGAGGACGAGGGTGCGGGGGAACAAGGGTTCGCCCAGATCACGCAAAGCCTCGCCGTACTCATCGATGCGAAAGGTGCCTCCATGCGCGCCCTCGAAGACATGGAGGTTCCCGATCATGTGCCCCAGCACGAACAGCAGCAGGAAAACGCCGCTGATCGCCATGGCATACTTCTTGCCGGTGTCGGTCCGGTAGATGGACACGATCCAGGGCGTCCGCCGGGCCGGGCGCCGCCGGGCGCGCCTCAGGTTGAGCATGGCGCTACCTTACCGGCTCTTGGCTTCTCCAATGTGCGGCTAGCGCGCCCGGCACGAGCGCTACGAGCCTGGTGCGGCTTGACGTCCGCCGCGTGCGCCAACTATATTACAATGTCGTAATTGCGCGTGTGTAAGTTGGGGTGGAGATTGCGGCCCGAACTCATTGATGCTCTTGCCGTCGAGCAAGTCGGTTGGAAAGAATACGCCAACTGTCTCGGGGCTCATCACGACCTCTTCTTTCCGGACCGCGGCGCGTCGACTCGGACTGCCAAGCAGATCTGTGCCGAATGCCAGGTGCGTGTCGACTGCCTCGAGTATGCCGTAACCAGAGGGGAAAAGTTCGGCATCTGGGGTGGCTTGTCAGAGCGGGAACGGAGAAAGATCCGCAAGCAGCGGGCCGCCGAGGCTCTGCAGCGGGCCGTCTCCTGAGTATTTCCCAATTCCACGGGCCGGCAGTTACAGTAAGGGGATGACACCTTCCCCCATTGTTTCCTTTGCCCGGAACCGTGCACTGTTGCTCCTATGTGCCTTCGTGGTGGCTCTTGTGGCGTGTTCCGACGATCCCGAGGTAGTCCCCCCTGACACCGAGGTGTCCGATACGACGCCGGTGGTAGAGCTGACCACGACCACCACCCCAGCGACACCGGTGGACGCCACCACGCCGACCACGACCACCACAGTTCTCCAAGAGGAGTTTCCCGGCCCGACTGTTCTTTCCTATCTCGAAGAGATCCGGAACATCGCCGTGGCCAGCGGCCAGGTGGCGCTGGACATGCGAGCGGCCAACAACGACTGGGACAATCGATCGGTCACCGGCGTCGAGTTCGGCGATACGGAGGCGGCCTTGGTGGGCATCAGGGACCGGGCCCGGCAGCTACGTGACGCTATGGGGTTGGTGGAGCCGCCCACCGAATTCGGCCTCCCGGTGGAGCATCAGACGGCCTGGGTGGCGTCCGGGGAGATGGCGGATGCCGCTGTGGAAGCGCTGGCCGGGCTGAGATCGCCTGATACGGGAGAGCGGCGCCGGGCGGCGCTGTCCGGCTTCATCGTGTCGTTCGAGCGTTTCAACGGAGCGGTGGACCGCATTGTCGACATCATCGGCGTGGGCGCCGGTATAGACCTTCCGACCATCACGGTGGCGACCACGGCGGCTACCACCACCACTACCACCGCGGCCGATACGACGGCTACCACATCGGCTACCACGACTACCACCGGTGCTACCACGACCACCGTTGCGGCCTCGACCACGACCACGTTGCCGGTGGCTGCCGATGTCGAGTACAGCATCATCGACAGCGGAGAGTCCTCCGACCCGGTCCAGCTCTGGCTGACGGTCTCTGTGGAGGCCGGTTCGACCAAGGACCAGTTGGCGCGGTTGGGCACCCGGCTGGCCACCGAGTACAGGCTCTCACGCGAGTATCAAGCCCTGGTGATCCACTTCGTTCGCTTCCCAGAAGGCATTGCCACGCTCGGGAGATGGACCGATGCGCCCTACGGCGACTGGGAACGGGCCGGCGAAGCGACCAAGGGTGATTACTCCAACCACCAGATCGTGGACGAGACCATCGAGAAGGATTGGTCGCTGCTACCGACGGACGAGCAGATGGATGTCCTCCGCAGGTACAACGACTACCGGACCGCGTACGAGGTCGAGAACCAAGTGTCTCCGCCCGACGCGGAACTGATCCCGCAGGCCGCCGCTGCGCTCGGTGTCGAAGAGGCCGCCATCGATGACGCCCTCGACGCGTGGAGGGCCTGGGCAGGGTAGCCACCACCGGTGGTGGTGCGCGCGTTCCGTCGGAGTGCTGAAGGTGTTGACCGGGCCTCGCTGTTATCATGGGGTCCAAGGGAAGGGAGACGACGGATGATTCCCAAGATCCAGGGTGGCGAGATCATCATTATCCTCGTGGTAATCCTGCTCCTGTTCGGCGCCAGGAAGCTTCCGGAACTGGCGCGTTCGCTGGGCAGTTCGGCTCGCGAGTTCCGTAAGGGAATCGAAGAGGGCCGCACCGAGGAGCAGGACGAAGCAGCACCCACCACGACGATCTCCGACTCCAACACGACGACTTCCGGCACCGAGACCTAGCGTCTCCATACCGGCTGGTAACCGGCGCTCCTACCCCGGAGTTTCGGCGTTCGGTCGCGTCCTGGTGGTCGCTAGTTGATGGTTGCCAGTGGCCGGTTGGAAAATAGTTCTAAACCAACAACTAGCCACTGACCTCTAGATCAGTTCGAAAGGGCGGTCAGGTAGTCCTCGAACTGCCGGGCGACCAGGATCTCCTCCGATCGGATCATGTCGGTCACGATCCCGCGCGCGTTCAGGACGAAAGTGGAGCGCATCGCCGCGCCAAAGGAGTCGCTGAAGACGCCGTAGGCCTTGGAAGTCTCCCCGTGCGGCCAGTAGTCGCTAAGCACCGGATACTCGATCCCTTCCTGCTTGGCCCACGCCTCGTTGCTGAACCGGGTATCGCAGGTGATGGCGACCACGTTGGCTCCGAGCTTCTCCAGCTGTCCTAGGTTCTCCTGCAGCTCGCAGAGCTCGTCCGTGCAAACCCCGGTGAAAGGGAACGGGATGAACACCAGCAAGGTCTTGTTGCCGCGCAGGGACTCCACGGTGACCTGCTCATTGTTGGTGTCCGGTAAGGAGAACGCCGGTGCCGGCTGTCCTATTTGTATGGCCATATCACTCCTCGTCTTGTTCGAACCAGAGCAATACTATCGGCAGTACGCAAGTCCTCAGCCGGAAAAGGGGTCGTCCAGCAGGACCCTCGCCGCCCAGCCTGTCACGTCATCAAGCTCCTGTCGAGAGGGTAGGTTGCTAGGGCTGTCCCAGATCCTCTGCACCGCTTCCGGCCCCCACCGTGTACCAACCTCGGCACAGAACTCGGTGCCCGTGCCCTGGACTCCTGCCGATGAGGTCGTCCGGAGCGTGCCGGCGGCTTCGGACCGATCCTGGCGGCTCGCCAGCCGTTCGGCCATGGCGGATCGGATGGTCGCAAGCTCTGGAAGCAACCCGGTCGAGGCCTGTTCGACCAGATAGGCGCCGTACCCCTCGACCATCGTCATGGCGGCGTGGGCCTCCTCTAGCAGCGTCTCGTTCACACCGCCGACGAACAGCGCGTTCATTCCGCCCGGTTGGGCGAACGCTTCCTCTAGGCGAGCCGGGTCGGTGAGCGCCTCCTGCCAGACACCGAGCGCGCCGGTGTCGAGTTCCATCGAAGTGACCAGCGATCCGAACAGGTCGATCAGATGGGGTCGCACCCACGACCGACCGAGTAGTGCCTCGTGGACCGACTCGTGGAACGCCACCCACAACCTGAGTTGGCGAGGGTCGAGGCTGTGCTCTGCCGCGAAGCCTTCGATGTTAGGAACATGGAAGGTGATCCCTACCGGCTCGACCACCGGTATTCCCGCATCGAACGAGCCGAGCGCCTGCGTGCTCAGCATTCCTACCAACGCACCCGCGTTCATGCCGAGTAGCACCGGACCGAGGGGTTTCATCAGCGCTCCGAACGGCCCGGATTCCATCCCGTCCAGGCGGTCTGCCATCGGATCGACCAGGTAGCGGAAGGAGCGGAGGTGAAGCCGGGCCCATTCCTGCCGGCCGACCAGGACAGGCTCGAGAGTCGGATCGGTGGCCAGGCCGGTGGCTACGGGGACCTTCAATTGGGCCAGGCGGGCGAGTTCCAGGTATTCGTCTGCTACCCAAGGATCGATTGGCTCGGGGCCGCCCGAGACATGGCCGGCGAGTTGTTCGGCCAGGGCCCAGTTGACGGGGCCCGGCCGGTTGAGCAGCTTCATGAGCTCGTCAAGGAGGTTGCGATCCGTCATTGCGCCCTCCTATTTCAGTGGCCAGTGGCTTGTGGCCAGTACGGCGGGAAAGATCTATGTCCAATGGTTAATCGTACTGTCCACTGTCCACTGACCACTGACCACTGACCACTGACCACGGTCGGTCTGTTGTTCCCATAGACTCCGGCTCATGGAATCTCAGCAGCCGCCGGAGCGGGCTCGATGCCGGGTAAGGGTCTCTGATCGACCCATCGATCCGGGTGCTCTGGTCCGCGAGGTAGGCAGCCCGCCGAGCGGGGCCATCGCCCTCTTCCTGGGCACGGTGCGGGACCATTCCCCCGGCAGGCAGGGGATCACCCACCTGGAATACGAAGCCTACGAGACTCATGTAATCACCAGGATCGAGGAGATCGTCCAAGAGGCCGCGGCTCGCTGGCCCGTGAACGGGGTGGTGGTTGAGCACCGGGTCGGTCGGGTTGAGCTGACCGAGGCCTCGGTGGTGGTCGCCGTGGCCTGTGCCCACCGCGCCGAAGCGTTCGAAGCCGCTCGCTACCTGATCGACGAGCTCAAGTCCCGCGCCCCCATCTGGAAGAAGGAAGTCTGGCCCGAGGGAGAAGCCTGGTCCCCGGGCTCGTAGTAGTGGCCTGTGGTCCATGGCCGGTGGCCAGTTAGGGCTGGGATTGCGTCCGATCGCACGAACTCTCTCTAACCATTGGCTCTTGGCTACTGACCACTGACTCCTGACCGCTGATCAGCCGTCCGGTCGTCCTACCAGTTTCCAGGCGATTGGGGTGGCCCCGGCGGCCAACACGATCTTGATGGTGTCGCCGATCAGGAAGGGGGCCATTCCCTTCTCGACGCCCTCCACAAGGCCCCAGGAGAACGTGTACATGAGCCAGGCTACGCCCAGGGCGTAGATAATGAGGTTGCCGGTCAGGAAGGTGCCGACCGAGGTGGCGAAGCGGCGGTCGTGGCGTTGCTCGGCGAGGTAACCCGTTACGTAGGCGGCCAGAATGAACCCCACCAGGTACCCGCCGGTCGCTCCTGTGGCTACTTCCCAGCCTCCTGACCCGCCTGCATAGAACGGAAGCCCGATCGCCCCGAGGGCGACGTATAGGAACTGGCTGGCGGCCCCCTCCCGAGCTCCGAGAACCGCGCCGGTCAGGAGCACGGCGAACGTCTGACCCGTGACCGGAACGGGCGTGAATCCCAGCTCGATCCGGATCTGGGCACATGCCGCGGTCAGCAAGGCAAAGGCCGCGATCCGGACGGCGGTGGCGACGCGGGCGTCAATGTTCCCGAGCGGGATGATCCGGGCGGAAAGGACCTCGGGCTGGTAGCTCATGGTGGCTCCTCGGTGTTGACTGGGATTTAGACTTGATCGGGCCGGACTGGGTTTCATGACCGTCGGAACGCGACCGGGGCTCTCCTCGGGTGGACCGGGGCTGGGTGAAAGGCTACCGGGGGTTGATGATCCGGTATGCAGGGCCGGTGGGTAATCTCGATCAGGCCCCTATGGAAAACCTTCCCGAGACTTCCTCGAGTCGTGTGGAGCATGCCGTGAGCGAGGACTCCCGGCAACCCACCGATCGTTCCTGGCCGCTGGCCGCAGCGGTTGGGCTGGTCTGTTCGGCGGTGGTGGCCGGGCTCCTGTGGTTCGTCACGGTACCTTATTACGCCATGTGGCCCGGACCGATCGGCGAGGTGGTCGACTATGTGAGCGTCGAGGGCGGTCCCAGAGTCCATCCGCTGAACGGGGACCTCTACCTGTTGACGGTCAGCCTCCAGGAGGTGAACCCGTATGCCTTGGCGGAAGCCTGGCTGGATCCCGGTGTTGACGTGGTGCCGCGAGAGCTGATCCGTCCGGAGGGAGTCACGCCCGAGGAGCATCGGGAGAGGAACCTTGAGATGATGGACGACTCCGTGGACAGCGCCATACTGGCGGCGCTCGACTACCTGGAGGTGCCGGTCGTGCGCGCCGAGGACGGGGTACTGGTCGTGTCGGTGCTGGAGGAGGGGCCCGCTGCCGGGATCCTCGAACCCGGTGATGTGGTGGTGGGGGTGGACCACGCGCCGGTGAATACTCTCGAGGAGGCTACAGACGCCGTTGGTTCGAGGGAGATCGGCGACATCGTGGTGCTCAGCATCCTGAGAGAGGACGAGCGTCGCGACCTCGAGGTCACCCTGGCGGAGCACCCGGAAGAGCCCGGTCGCCCGATCGTAGGGGTTGGCCTGGGCGATTACACGCCTCCCATGGAACTGCCCTTCGAGATCGACATCGACCGAGCCACTTCCGGGGGCGGCCCGTCGGCGGGAATGATGTACGCGCTGGGCCTGATCGACCTGCTCACGGAAGAGGATCTGGTCCGGGGGAACATCATCGCCGGTACCGGCACCATCTCGTCCGACGGGCACGTGGGGCCGGTTGGAGGCGTTCGCCAGAAGGTCATCGCCGCCCAGAACGCCGGGGCCCGGTACATCCTGGTGCCTCAGCAGAACTACCCGGATGCAGTGGCAGCCCGACGGGACGGAGTCGAGATCCTGGCTGTTTCCTCGATCGAGGAGGCGGTTGAGGCGGTGCGGGGGTTACCGGTCTGACTCCGTGTCCGTTACGCCGGAACTTATCCCCAAGATGCGGATCACGGGGTAGAGTTATCCACGTATGAACCGAGAGACGCTTGTCGCGGATACCGAAGAACTGACTTTCAGCAGGACGTTCCTCGGTTATGACCCTCTTGAGGTGCGGGCATTCGTCCGGGAGGCGAACAGGCGTATAGCCCGGCTCTCGTCCGAGCGGCCTGGGATCAGCGACGACAGCGGAGGGGTACCCGAGCCGGAGTTGAGTGGCGCTATCGCCTCGGCTGTACGGGAGATTGACGAGGTCCTGGAATCGGCTCGACTGGCAGCACAGCGCATCCGTGACACGGCCGAGGGCGATGTGTCCGACAGCGTGGAAACTGCCCACCAGCAGGCTCTACACATCGTGGCCGAGGCGGAGGACGAGGCCTTCACATTGCGGCAGGTAGCTTGGGAGGCGGCCACGGAAATGCTGGAGGCGGCGAGTTCCGAGGTTACCGACCTACGGGCTGAGGCCGAGCGTGATGCCCTACAGATCATCGATGACGCCGAGCGACGGGCGATCCGGGAGTTGGCCGCGGCCCGGCGGGACTCCGAGAACGTTCTACAAACGGCGAGAGTGGAGTACGACCGGCTGGTCGAACTAGCAAGCACGGCGAGCTCGTATGTAGACGCCGATGGGGGAGTCGGTGTGGAGGCGCAGGCCGGCGAGGACTCGAAGCCGGCTACCGCGGCGACCAAGCGGTTGGTGGTGGAGGTCCCGGCGGAGAACGAGCATGTCGAGGAGTCAGCCCCGCCGTGGGCATCCGGAACGTACGGCGCGATCCGGGTGATTCCGGCCGGTTCGAGACCGCCTGAGGTACCGACGAAGGCCGAGTTGGCTGAGAACTCCGGCAGCGATGAAGACCGGGGAGCACAAGGCAGCGAGCCCGCCAACCGGCTCGGCTGGGCCGACGGGACGCGGAGCGTTCGGCTGGTCGATACCCCCGCTGCGCGAGCCCGAGTCGAGGTGGATGCCGTGGAGATGGCCCGGGAAGTGGCTCGTCTCCGGGCGGAATCGGACATCGGTAGCAAGTCGGAGAACGGAAAACCCGGAGCCGAGAATCGAGCGGATCGTCCTGATGAGCCCTCCGAGCCGGCCCGGGCCGGAAACCGGCGGGGTCCCGGCGCGCCGCTCGTAACCGCCCGTCGCACGAGGAGCGATCCTGCCGGTAGGGCGCCGTCCGATGATGAGCTGGCGGCACTCTTCTCCCGGCTACGGAGACAAGTCCAGCGCTCCGACGCCCGGGCATGAGGTAGCCCGCTACCCTCCTGAGTCATGATAAGAATGGAGCCGGGTTCATTCCGGCGGCCTCGCCGCCGTTCCAGTCGCTGGCTGGTCCTTGTGGCGGTGGTCGCCTTCGTGCTGCTGATGTTGCTGAGCAGCGTGGCCACCGCGTGGACCGACTATCTCTGGTTCAGTTCGGTCGACGCCACGTCGGTGTGGGTCACGACCCTGCTGTCACGTATCCTGCTGGGGCTTGCCGGGTTCGCGGTGGCCGCTCTCGTCATCTGGATAAACCTAGAGGTCGTCTCCCGTTGCAAGATCGACCCGGTGATGGACGGAGGCCCGGACGATGAAGTGATCCGGCGCTTCCGCCAATGGGTCCTCTCGCGCCGGATCCGCGCCCACCTGGCCGGGGCGACGATTCTCGGGCTCCTGCTCGGCGTCTCGGTAGCGTCGTGGTGGCGGGACGTGCTGGTCTGGCTCAACGAGGTGCAGTTCGACAAGACCGATCCGATCTTCGGGATCAATGTGTCCTTCTACGTGTTCGACCTACCGGTCTACCGCCTCATCGTGGGCTGGTCGATCCAGCTCGTGGTGGCTACCGGATTGGTCTCGCTGGCATACCACTACTTGACCGGTGGTATCCAGCGGCTGCCGAACCGGTTCCCGCTCGTCTCTAGGGGGGTTAAGTCCCATCTGTCGGTGTTGCTGGCAGCCCTGGCGTTACTCAAGGCGGTTGCCTACCGGCTCGACGCCTACGAACTCCTCTACTCGACCCGGGGCGCCATATTCGGCGCCTCCTATACGGACGTCAATGCCCATCGCCCGGCCCTGACGTTGTTGATGGCGATCTCGATATTGGGCGCAACCCTGCTGCTATGGAATATGCGCCAGGCCGGTTGGCTTCTCCCGGCGGTGGCGGGCGGACTCTGGCTCATCGTGTCGGTAGTGGTGGGTGGCGTCATCCCGGCGGCCATCGAGCGGTTCCGTGTCCAGCCAAACCAGTTCAATCTGGAGCGCCCCTACATCGAGCATCACATCGAGTACACCTTGGATGCCTACGGGATGGGGACGGGGCAGGTAGAGACCCGTGACTTCGCGGCCTCTCCCGACCTAACCGACGAGGACATCGCCGGCAACCAGGCGACCATCAGCAACGTGAAGCTCTGGGACCCCGGTGTGCTGGTGTCGGCCTACTCCCAGCTGCAGGCGATCCGCCCCTACTACCAGATATCGAACGTCGATACCGACCGGTACGAGATCAACGGGGAGCTGACCCAGGTGATGGTTGCGGCCCGGGAACTGGACTCGGAGGATCTTCCGGCGGAGGGATGGGTCAACGAGAAGCTGGTGTACACGCACGGGTTCGGCGAGGTGATCTCCCGTGCCAACGATGTCAACCCGACCACGGGCGAGCCCGCCTTCCTGGTACGGGACGTTCCACCGAGGTCGATCGTGCCCGAGCTGCAGACCATCCAGCCCCGCATCTATTTCGGCGAGGAGGCCGAGACGGGTAGCTACGTCATCACCCGGACCAACCAGCAGGAGGTGGACTTCCCCTCCGGTGAGGACGACACGGTGGTTCGCAACACCTACGAGGGGGAGGGCGGCGTGCAGCTGTCCAACTTCGGGGTCCGGTTGGCGATGGCCTTGCGGTTCGGTGACCTGAACACGCTCATCTCGCCCGAGCTAACTCCGGAATCCAGGGTGTTGATGGTGCGCAACGTGGTCGATCGCCTCGCCCGCGTGGCACCCTTTATGCAAGCCGACAACGATCCGTACCTGGCTTTGATCGACGGGCGCCTAGTGTGGATCGTCGACCTCTATGCGACCACCAGCAGGTACCCGTACTCAGCGCCGGTAATCGACGCCCGCCTCGGGATCACCTCGGACCTGTCTCGCGATTTCAACTACATCCGCAATTCGGTCAAAGCAGTGGTCGACGCCGAGGATGGCAGCATGACGCTCTACGTTCTCGAACCCACCGATCCGCTCACTCAGGCCTACCGCAACGTGTTCCCTGAGGTATTCACGGACGCGTCCGAGATGAGCGAGGAGCTACGGAGCCATCTGCGCTATCCCGAGGACATGTTCCGGGTCCAGTCCGAGATGTACGCCACCTATCACCAGCTGGCTCCGCAGGACTTCTTCCAGGACGAGGACAAGTGGCAGGTTCCGGGCGAGCCCGGCACATCCGACAGGGAACTGCTTCGTGGCGACGCTTTCGATCAGGCCGGCCGGGTCAGAAAGGACCTCCGCCGGAGCCTGCCCTACTACCTGCTGATGAGGTTGCCGGATGAGGAGGATCTCTCCTACCTGATACTGCAGAGCTTCAACCCGGCCAGCCGGGACAACATGACCGCCTTCCTGGTGGCCAAGAGCGGTCCCGAAGAGTACGGCAAGATCATCGACTATCGCCTGCCCCGCGGGGAGCTGATCAACGGGCTCGAGCAGGTGAGCGCCCGGATCGACCAGGATCCGGTCATCTCCCAGCAGTTCACGCTTCTGGGCCAGCAGGGATCGGAGATCATCCGGGGCAACATACTGGTGGTGCCGGTCGAGGAGTCCCTCCTGTTCATCCAGCCCATCTACCTCAGGGGCGAGGGGGTCCTGCTGCCCGAGTTCAAGCGGGTGGTCGTGGTGTTCGGCGAGCAGACCCCACCGATCATGAGCGAGACGCTCGATGCGGCACTGGCGGAGATCTTCGGCTCGGCGCCGGTCGTAGACAGGTCCGGTGTCGATACGCCGTCCGAGGATGCCGTGACCCAGCCGAGTGACGGGACCGTCGACCTCCAAGCCACGGTCCTCCTTATCGACCGGCTCCTGGCTGAGGCCGATGCGGCCCTCCGCTCCGGCGACCTGGGTGAGTACCAGACCAAGGTTGACGAAGCCACTCGGCTGACCGGCCGTCTGGTCGGGCTGCTGGAAGGATGAGCAGCTGACCGGAGGGACATCCGGCCGATCCTATGTTGAACGGCCCGCGACCATGGGAGGCGGTTCATGTCGGGACTAATCAGGTGGTTCGCGGATGTATCCCTCCGCGACATTCCGCTGGTGGGGGGCAAGAACGCCTCGCTCGGTGAGATGTATTCCAACCTGGGATCGTTAGGCGTGGTCGTGCCCAACGGTTTCGCCACCACCGTGGACGCGTTCCGGCTGTTCATGACGGAGTCGGGACTGCAGGGTCGTGTCGACCGCCGGTTGCGCGAGGTTGGCACGGGTAATCCGGTCGCATTACGCGACGCCGGAGAGGACATCCGGCGCTGGATGGCCGGTGCGCCGGTGCCCGAGCGGCTGGTCGATGAGATTGGCGCCGCCTACGAGAGCCTGGGCGCCGAGCCGGGCGGGTCCGTGGTGGCGGTACGCTCGTCTGCCACCGCCGAGGACCTACCGGATGCTTCCTTCGCCGGTCTCCAGGACACCTACCTCGGCGTGCAGGGCGCCGACCGGGTGGTCCGGGCGGTTCGGGATGTCTTTGCCTCCCTCTTCAGCCACCGGGCCCTCGACTACCGGATTCGGAGCGGCCATGACGAGGGCCGGGTCGCCATCTCCGCAGGCGTTCAGAGGATGGTGCATAGTGCCGCCTCCGGGGTCGTGTTCACCATCGACACGGAGAGCGGGTTCGATGGAGTGGTGTTCATCACGGGCGCCTACGGGCTGGGTGAGCTCCTGGTCCAGGGAGGCATAAACCCCGACGAGTTCTACGTGGCCAAGCGGAATCTGGCCGCCGGGCGGCCGGCGGTGATCTCCCGGACGCTCGGAACCAAGACGCAGCAGATGGTGTTCGGCGAACCGGGGGGATCCGAGGTCGAGGTGGAGGACGTGCCGCTGGCCGACCAGCGGCAGTTCTGCCTCGACGACACCGAGATCGAGGAGTTGGCCCGCCAGGCGGTCGCCATCGAGGACTACTACGGACGCCCGATGGACATCGAATGGGCGAAGGACGCCAATGACGGTCGGATCTACATCGTTCAGGCGCGGCCGGAGACCGTGCGGAGCCGGGAGAGCCAGGGAATTCTCACCCGGTTCCGGCTGGAGGGGAGTAGCACCGTGCTGGTGACGGGCCGCAGCGTGGGCCAACGGATCGGAACCGGCACTGTGAGGGTCGTCCACTCCGCCCGGGAGATGAACCGGGTGGAGGAGGGTGATGTCCTGGTCGCGGACATGACCGACCCGGATTGGGAGCCGGTGATGCAGCGAGCCGCGGCCATCGTGACCAACCGTGGGGGCCGCACCTGTCACGCCGCCATCATCGCTCGGGAATTGGGAGTTCCAGCTGTGGTGGGGTCCGGGAACGCCACCCGACGGCTGGAGGGCGGCGTCGAGGTGACCGTCTCGTGCGCTCAGGGTGAGATCGGGAGGGTCTACGAAGGAGCCGTACCGTTCAGGACCGAGGTGGTTCAACTGGATCGCATGCCGGAACCACCCACCAAGGTGATGATGAACGTAGGGAATCCCTCCCGCGCCTTCGGGTTCAGCCGGATTCCCAACCACGGCGTGGGGCTGGCCAGGATGGAGTTCATCATCAACAACGCCATCGGAGTCCACCCGAAGGCGTTGCTCGACTACCCGGACGTGCCCGGCGACATCCGGGAGGGCATCGAGGAACGCATCGCCGGATACGAGGATCCCCGGTCGTTCTTCATCACCAAGCTGATGGAGGGGATTGCGACGTTGACTCTCGGCTTCCATCCCAAGCCGGTGATCGTCCGCCTGTCCGACTTCAAGTCGAACGAGTACGCCCATCTGCTCGGCGGGAGCCGGTACGAGCCCACCGAGGAGAACCCCATGCTCGGGTTTCGCGGAGCTTCACGTTACCGGTCCTCGGAGTTCGCCGATGTGTTCGCGCTCGAGTGCGAGGCGCTCCGGCGGGTACGGAACGAACTGGGCCTCGACAACATCGAGGTCATGGTTCCATTCGTCCGCACCGTGGAAGAGGCTTCGAGCGTGGTGGAGGTAATGGCTCGCAACGGCCTGCGTCGCGGGGAGGACGGGCTACGGATCATCATGATGTGCGAGATACCGTCCAACGCCCTGCTCGCTTCCCAGTTTCTGGAGTTCTTCGATGGATTCTCGATCGGATCGAACGACCTGGCCCAGCTCTCCCTGGCACTGGATCGCGACTCCGCCCTGGTAGCCAGCCTTTTCGACGAGCGCAACCCGGCTATCAAAGAGCTGATCCGGATGGCGGTCAAGTCTTGTCACGATGCCGGCAAGTACATAGGAATCTGCGGTCAGGCGCCCTCCGACTATCCGGATTTCGCGGCCTGGCTGGTGGACGTCGGGCTCGAGAGCGTTTCGTTGAATCCCGACACGGTGGTCGAGACCTGGATGTACCTGTCCGGCCAGGAGGCATGAGGTCGTGCCCGGGCGCCGGCAGTTGGCGAACCGGTTTCTAGCTGTTATCAACAGGCATCTCTGATGCCCCCGGGATCATCCGGAGGCCGGGGCCGCATACCCGGGCCGGTTTCTGACCCACCGTGTCGGTAGTCTTCGCCCTGCTGGCGGCGGCGAGCTTCTCGGCCCTCGCCATCACGGTCACCAGGGGTTTCCGTACCAACAGCTTGATGACCGGGCTGATGGTGTCGTTGCCGGTCGGTGCCCTCGTCACCGGCGCCTTCACGCTGGCCGATCCCCCGACCGGGCTGACCCTTCGAGCGATCCTCTTCTTCGTGGCCGGCGGGATCGTCGGAGAGGGGGTGGGCCGGACCGCCTTCATCTTCGCGGTGCGGCTGATCGGGCCTTCCACCGCCACTCCCCTCCAGACAGCCACCTATCCCGCGCTGGCCCTGCTCGGGGGATGGATCCTGCTGGCCGAGGCGGTGACGGTCTGGCGCATTGTCGGAGCGCTGGCCATTGCGGCCGGTATCTCGGTGCTGGTCAGGGGACAGCCTTCCACTGTGCCTTCCACCGTCGAATCCGGCGACATCCGGCAGCCCGCGACGCGCAGGCGGTGGGCCTACCTCCTACCGGTACTGGGGGGAATCTCGTTCGCGTCCTCGGATCTGCTGCGCAAGCTGGGACTGGAAGAGGCTCCCCACCCGGCCTTCGGCGCGGTGAGCGGCACCATCACGATCATCCTGCTCTGGGTGGTCATCCTGGCGCTGGCGCCCCGCTTACGCGCCACGGTCCGCCTGGAACCGGGGTGGCAGTGGTTCATTCCCACCGGGCTCCTGGCCGGCCTGGGCGTGCTCTCGGTGTTCAGGGCGCTGGAGTCCGGAGACGTCTCGGTGGTAGGCCCGATCATCATGTCCCAGCCCCTGATGGTGGTATTTTTCTCGGCCCTATTCCTGAGAGACCTGGAGAAACTGACCTGGAAGGTTGTGACCGGCGCCGCCATGACCGTCCTGGGGGTGGTGACCCTCAGCGTGAGCGGGTGAGATCGGGAGGGGACACGAGCCGTCCTCGCCCGAGTTCAGACCACTAACTCAGACCGCTAACTCGTCGAGACTCGCTCGCACGGCGTCGGCCAACTCGGTCACCTGGCTCTCCGTCATCACGAAGGGCGGCGAGACCTGTATGGCGTTGCCGAACAGGATCCGGCTCAGCACCCCGTGCTTGCGCAAGGCGCCGTTCATCCGGTCCGGCAGATGCGGGTTCTCGGCGACCGCATCGGGCGCCAGCTGGACCGCTGCCAGAGCGCCGACCCCGCACCGCACCTCGCTGACCAGCTCGTGAGCGGCCAGCGGGCCCAGCCCGGTCGCCAACTGAGCCTCTAGCCGGCTCGCCTCCGCCAGCAGGTTCTCACGCTGGATTATGTTGAGGTTTGCGAGGGCGGCTGCCGCCACGGTGGTGTGTCCCGTGTAGGTATAGCCGTGCCGCCACATCCCGGCGTCTCCCTCGAACCACGGCTCGGCCACGTGGGGCGCCGCGATCACCGCTCCCAGCGGCAGGTAGCCCGAGGTTATGCCCTTGGCACATGTGACCAGGTCAGGCTCCAGGTTCCATCGATGGCTGGCGAACCACATCCCCGTGCGCCCGAAGCCGGTGATCACTTCATCTGCGATGAAGAGGATGCCTGTGTCGCGGCAGATGCCCCGGATTTTCTCGAGGTAGCCGGGTGGGGGAGCGAGGACGCCGCCCGCGCCGATGATCGGCTCGCAGATGAAGGCGGCAATGCGTTCGGCACCTATCCGTTCGATGGCGTCCAGCATTGAGTCGTGCGAGTCCCATTCGACCAGGGCTGTGTCGGTCAGCAGCCTGCCGTATCCCTCATTGTTGGCGGAGATACCGGCGATGCTGGTGCCGGCGGTGTGCATACCGTGATAGCCGCGCGACCGGCTCAGCACGAAGGTCCGGTCGGGCCGGCCCATTGCGGTGTGGTACCGGCGGGCGAGCTTGACGGCGGTGTCCACCGAGTCGGATCCGCCGCTGGTGAGGAAGCTGACGCTGTCTGGAACCGGTGCGATCATCGAGAGCCGGTCGGTCAACTCGTTGACCGGAGGCGACGTGAGGTCCCCGAAGGTCGAGTAGGCCTCGAGGGTGCGGATCTGGCCGGCAACGGCTTCGGCGATCTCGGAGCGCCCGTGCCCGATATTGCAATACCACAGGCTGGCAGCGGCGTCGAGGTACCGCTTTCCGGAGTCGTCCCATACGTAGCACCCCTCGCCGCGCGCTATCACCAGCTCGCTGCGGAGCACTGCCCGCATGTCCGCGAACGGGTGCCAGAACTTGGTAGCCATCGGTAAGCCCCCCAACGGTTGCTGCGGTCGATCATGCCCAGTAGCAGGGCCGCCGGAATGATAGCGAGGCGCCCGGTCCGGGGGGAGACGCGAAATACTGCGGCGTCTCGCGACCGATGGTCGTTACTAGCCTTGGACGGTCCTGCCCAATGCGAGGGCGAGGGCAGCTCTAAGGTCCGGGAGGTCGAGGCGATGGCGAAGCCGGCGGTTTTGTTCGGAGGTCCGTCTCCCGAGCATGACATCAGCGTGCTGACCGGGCTGCAGGCCGCCCGGCTACTAGCTGAGGCCGGCGCAGAACCCCTGGTCCTCTACTGGTCGAAGACGGGTGGTTGGTACCGCGTGGCCGCGGACGGCGAGGCCGAGGACTACGCGGCCGGGATCCCTCCGAGGGCGCGGGAATTGCGCTTCGAGGCTCGCCCGCAGGCCGGATGGTTCCTGAAGCGCCGCCGCCTGGAGGTCGATACGGTGCTGGTGTGCTGTCACGGCGGCCCGGGCGAGGACGGGACCCTGCAGGCCGCCATGGACCTCGCCGGGATCCGCTACTCGGGGCCCGATGCGGCGGCGTCCAACCTGCTTATGGACAAGCTGACCTTTGGGGCCCTGATGGCCGCATCCGGGTTCCCCTGCCTGCCTAGGGTTCCGGTGGGTACCGGCGATCCTCCCGACTTCCCTCCCCCTTACATCGTCAAGCCCCGGTTCGGCGGGTCGTCGATCGGCATCGAGGTGGTGAGTGATTACGAGACCGTGGTCGCGCTGCTCCGGTCCTCACCCCACCTGGACAGGGGCGCCGTGATCGAGCCCTACCTCGAGGGTGGACGGGATCTCAACGTGGCGGTACGGACCTACCCGCGGCTGGAGTTGTCCGCCATCGAAGCGCCGGTCAGCGAGCAGTTCTACGACTACCGAGAGAAGTACCTGTCGGGAGGGGGCATCGAGGGTTCGGCCCGCGAGCTGCCGGCGAGTCTCCCCGGCGAGGTTGAGGATCGGATCCGGTCGATGGCCCGCCGGGTCACCGGACTGACCGGGATCCGGTCGATGGCCCGGATCGACTTCCTGGAGAGGGACGGCGAACTGTGGATCAACGAGGTCAACACCATCCCCGGCAGCCTCTCGCTCTACCTGTGGGTGGACCCTCCCATCAGCCGCCGGCAACTGGTTCTCGACCTGGTTGCCGAGTTGGAGGTAGCGGACCCCCGCCGTTTCTCGGTGGTGGGGGCTGATGGAATGGCCCTGCGGGGCGCGGCCGCCATCTCCAAGAAGCTGGGTTGACTAGTGGCCAGTGGCCTGTTGCGCGTGGCCAGTCCATCTCACCTACGGCTACAGGAATAACGCTGGTTGA
>JAGWAN010000029.1:31072-39504 GCA_021296345.1 Acidimicrobiia bacterium
TGACCACTGACCACTGACCACTGACCACTGGTGTCTAGAGGTTGATGACCGGGCAGGTGAGGGTCCGGGTGATGCCGGCGATCGACTGGATCCGGGCAACGACCAGCCTTCCCAGCCCATCCACATCTTCCGCGCCGGCCCTGACGACGATGTCGTACGGTCCCGTCACGTCGTCGGCCTGGGACACTCCATCGATCATGCGGACTTCTTCAACAACCTGCTTGGCCTTACCGACTTCCGTCTGGATGAGGACGTATGCCTCGACCACGCTGCTCCTCTCGGTCTAGGTGGGTGAACTATACCGAGTCGGAGCGTGGCCGGATCACCGGCCGTCCGAGCCCATCCGCACTGAGTGGACGAAGCTGAGACCGTCCGATTCCTCAAGGTCGAAGATGATCCGCTGACCTTGGCGGAGCAAACGGAAAACGCTTCCTGCCAGCGATCCGGCCCGGAGATAGACTTCGCTCCGGTCGTGGTCGAGCACCACCACTCCGGACCCGGTGTTCGGGTCGTAGACCTTGACCACGCCTTGCATGGTCCGGCATTGTAGGAGGGTACTGAAAAACTTCCAGTCGGCCGGGCCGGCAACGCAACCACAAGGTCGTCCTCAGGTCGAGACATTGAGGGCCAACCAATCCCCGTCTTGTTTCACCCTTCTACCCGTCCGCACCGGATTGCCCGGCAGGTGTGGCATGAGGTCACATTGCCGTATTCTTGGCCGGCATGGTGCCCACGCCCGACCAGCCCTCCCCAGGGTTACCCGCCAGGAGTCTCGCCTACCTCCACGACGTCGACGTCGGTCGCGTCAAGTGGATCCGCGGCAAGCGGGCGGCGGCGCTGAGGAACTCGGGAATACGATCGGTCACCGACCTGCTCCTGTACGCACCGCGCCGCCACATCGACCGGTCCCGTCGCCTGGCCATCGACGAGCTGACGCCCGGGGAGGAAGCCACCGTCATCGGGAGGGTGGAACGGGTCGTAGTGCGGCGTCCTCGCCGACGGATGGCCATCGTGGAGGCCACCATCACCGATGATCGCGCGTCCATCAAGGCGGTTTGGTTCAACCAGCAATACCAGGCCCGGCGCCTCGAGCGCGGGATCGAAGTGGCGCTGTCGGGCAGGATCGACCGCTACCGAGGCCGGTTGCAGATCAACTCGCCGGCATTGGATGTGCTGGACGCCGGACCCGGCAACCTGGCGGTGGGCCGGGTGGTTCCCGTCTACCGGACCATCGGTTCGGTGGGCACCGGAGTGCTCAGGCTGGCCGTCCACAACGCTCTGCTGCGGTCCCGCCCGATTCTCGATCCGCTACCGGCGGACCTGATAGAGCGTCATGATCTGGTTCCCAGGGAGGAGGCCATCAACTCCATCCACTTCCCCGAATCCCTGGCCGAGGTGAGCGCCGCCCGCCGCCGGCTGGTGTTCGACGAGTTCTTCCGCCATGAGGTGGCGCTGGCGATGACGAGGAAGCGCAAGGAGAGCGAGTCGGTCGGCATCGCGCACCGGATCCATCCGGAACCGGACCTGGTGGAGCGTTTCATCGATGGCCTTCCGTTCCGGCCGACCGGTGCCCAGCGCCGGGTAATCGACGAGATCGGAGCGGACATGGCGTCACCGGTTCCGATGCACCGCCTACTCCACGGCGAAGTCGGTTCGGGCAAGACAGTGGTGGCGGTCGCAGCCCTGCTGGTGGGTGTCCAGAGCGGCTACCAGGCGGCCATCATGGCGCCCACAGAGGTGCTGGCCGAGCAGCACTACGAGGGTGTCACCAGCCTCCTCTCCGAGGCCCGCATGGCGCCCCGCTTCGCCGGTCCCCGGAACCTGTTCGACCCTGCCCACGACGATCCGGATCGTCCCCGGATCAAGGTGGGGCTCCTCACCGGAAGCCGTACCGAGACCAACCTAAGGGATCGGCCGGGGCGTTCCGGTTTGCTCGCGGACATAGCGGCCGGGGACGTCGACATCGTGATAGGTACCCACGCCCTGATCCAGGAGGGGGTGCGCTTCGCCCGGCTGGGCGCGGCGGTGGTGGACGAGCAGCACCGGTTCGGGGTACACCAGCGGGTGAAGCTCAAGGAGAAGGCGGAGGGAGCGGATCCCGATCTGCTGATCATGACCGCCACCCCCATTCCCCGGACACTGTCGATGACCTTGTACGGCGCACTCGACGTCTCCGCGCTGGATGAGATGCCGGCCGGTCGCAAGCGGATCAAGACCTGGTCCGTTTCCACCATCGATGAGGATCTGGAGCGGGCGCACCAGGCCATCCGGGACGAGGTGGAGAAGGGGCGCCAGGCATTCGTGGTCTGCCCACTGGTGGAGGACTCCGATCGGGTGGAGGCCGCCTCGGCGATCGCTGAGCACCGGCGGATGCGCAGCGTGTTCCCGGACCTCCGCCTGGGCCTGCTTCACGGCCAGATGCGATCCGAGGACAAGCGGAGCGTGATGGACGGGTTCCGGTCAGGGGACCTGGATGTGCTGGTGTCCACGACCGTTATCGAGGTCGGGGTGGACGTGCCCAACGCGACCATCATGGTCATTCGGGACGCGGACCGGTTCGGTCTGAGCCAGCTCCACCAGCTGCGAGGGCGGGTGGGGCGAGGCGCCCAACCGGCCCAGTGCGTGTTGCTGGCCGATCCCGCCACCAAGGACGGAGTAGCGCGGATCAGCGCCATGGAGAGCATGGCGGACGGTTACCGGCTGGCCGAGGAAGACCTCCGTATCCGCGGCCACGGCACCGTATTCGGGGCTCGGCAGTCAGGCTTCTCGGACCTGCGGATCGCCGACATCCTGGCCGATGTCGCGGAGTTATCCGCGGCGAGAGATGAAGCGTTCGCCCTGGTGGACGGCGATCCGGCGCTGGATCGGCATCCCGATATCCGGGAAGAGGTCAGGGTGCTGCTGGGGGACGAGGTGGAGTGGCTTTTCAGGTCGTGATCTGGCTCCGGGCATGAGGATCATCGCCGGCATCGCGAAGGGGAGGATCCTCAAGGCGCCTTCCGGCTCGGGTACCCGCCCGATGACCGGACGCGTCCGCGAGGCTGTCTTCTCGTCCATCGCCCCCAGCCTCCCGGGCGCGGATGTCCTTGACCTCTACGCCGGGACCGGTTCGCTCGGGTTGGAAGCGCTTAGCCGGGGCGCGGCGACGGCTGTGTTCGTGGAGCGGGATCGAGCCGCCCTCCGGGCCCTCCGGGCCAACATCGGAGCGGTGGGCCTGGGTGGCGAGGTGGTGACCGGAGGCGTCGGCGCCTATCTCACCTCGGCGACCGCCGCTCCTTCGAGCGGTCCGGCCGTCCGGTTCACGCTGGTGTTCGTGGACCCCCCCTACGAGCTTCCGATCACACCCGTGGAGCAACAGTTGGCCGCCGCGGCGCTTTTGCTCCGTGACCGGGGATCACTGGTACTCCATCGGCGGCTGGGGGAACGCCGTCCGGAGGCGCCGGGGCTCCGGCTGACCCGGACGCGTGCCTACGGAACCGCCCGGATATGGCGGTATCAACAGGATCCGGATGGATTCCGGTTAGATTTACCCCAATCCGCGAGAAGACGGCGAGGTGATGAGGGTGGCAAAGGCGGTCTGCCCCGGTAGCTTCGATCCGCCCACCAACGGCCACATGGACGTGATCCGGCGGAGCCTGTCCCTGTTCGAGACGGTGGTGGTAGCGGTCATCCGTAACGCGTCAAAGAGGCCGATGTTCTCGTCCGAGGAACGGGTCGAGATGCTCCGGGAACTGCTTGCCGCAGAACCCAGGGCGGAGGTGGTCGCCTTCGACGGGTTGCTGGTCGACCTGGCCGGGGCCCAAGGGGTGGATGTGATCGTCAAGGGACTGCGGGCTGTTTCGGACTTCGATTACGAGCTCCAGATGGCTCAGATGAACCACGGGCTGGCGGGCATCGATACGTTGTTTATTCCCACCAGCCCGGAACATGCCTATCTGTCCTCCTCGTTGGTGAAGGAAGTGGGGAGTCTGGGCGGTTCGGTATCCGGCCTGGTTCCCGGGCGCATAGCAGATCTGATGAAAGAACGGTGGTCAGAATGATCGGTGATCATGAGCCTGAGGTGGGCACGCAGCAGGCAGCCGCCCCCACCTCGCCTGCGACGGTGGGGGAGTTGAATGAGTTGATTTCGGAAATGGTCATGGCGCTGTCGGAAGCCAAGGCAATTCCCGGATCGGGCAGGGTGCTGATAGATCGGGAGCAGATGCTCACCGTTCTCGAACTCCTGTCGGATCGGCTACCGGAGGAGATGCGGCAAGCCCGATGGATGGTGCGGGAGCGGGATACTTTCATCGCCCGGACCAACGAGAAGGCCCGCGAGGTGATCGAGCGAGCCCGCCAACGGGCCAAGGAGATGGTCTCGAACACCAATATCATCGCTGAGGCCACCGAGGAGGCCAATATCCTGGTTCGCCGAGCCGAGGACAGGTCCCATCGGATCAGGCTGGAGGCGGAGGACTATGCGGAGGATCGTCTGTCCCGGCTCGAGGACGTGCTGGTGAGAGTGCTCGACCAGGTGCGCTCCATGCGGTCCGAGCTCCACCAGACCCGCTCGATCGGGTAGGGACTGCTTAACCGCGCCGGCACCGCTATTCGATGGACTCCATGGACACCTTCGTGGTCAACGTCTCCCGCCTGGTCAGGCGCCCCGGCTCTACCCGACAGGTCACCCTTGCCGGGCAGGTGGAGCCGGCGCTGGACCAGGTAGAGCGGTGCGGGCCTGTTAAGGCGGAGTTGCGGCTCGAGGCGATGGCCGGTGGCGTATGGGTCTGCGGTGTCGCCTGCGCGGAGATGTTGCTCCGGTGTAACAGGTGCCTATCCCGGATCAGCTTCAAAGCCGAGGCTCCGGTACGCCAAGCCTACGGTAAGGACGAGAGCGAGGACATGCCCGCGATCGGTCAGGACGGAGATATCGACCTCTCCGGCCTCCTCCACGATGAGCTATGCCTGTCCGTGCCGCTGGTACCGCTATGCTCAGAGGCCTGCCGGGGTCTTTGTCCGGTGTGCGGCGCCGATCGGAACGAGGGTTCCTGCCAGGGGCACTCCGAGTCTCGCGAGTCTCCGTTCGCCACGCTGGAAGCCCTGCTGGAGGTCCCGTTCGAGACGGCGTGATCGGTAGAGGGGCGGATGTTTCCGCCCATGGTCCAAGAGGTGTTTCATGGCAGTACCAAAGAAGAAAATGTCGCGCTCCCGCACCCGTCGGCGGAAGGCGGAGGCTATGAAGATGCGGCCGGTTCGCACAGCCCGCTGCGATCGGTGCGGAAGCCCGAAACTCCCGCACCGCGCCTGCACCGGCCCGGGGGGTTGCGGCACCTACCGCGATCGAACGGTCGTGGAGACCTACTCCTAAGACCGGTACCGGCTGGCGCCGATAGTCTTGGGCGGTGAGATATAGTGGTCAGCCTGCGAAATAGCCTGGTGTGCTCTGGCGGTCATCCCACACCGCCATTCCACAGACAGACCACCGTGGTCAGCCTGCGTAACAGTTTCGTGTGTTCTGGCGTTCATCGGTGTCCCGTCGCTGCCGACGCCATACCACTAGGAGTGGCCCCTTGGCACGGATAGCTCTCGACGTCATGGGAACGGATCGCGGCCCTGCCGAGATCGTGGCCGGAGCGATTATGGCCGCCGGCGCCGGGCACGAGCTGGTGCTGATAGGGGACGGGGAGGTCATCGAGTCTGAGTTGAGGGCGACCGGCGCCGACCTCGCCGTGGTCCACGCGCCGGATGTGGTTGGGATGGGAGAGAATCCCGCCAAGGCGGTGCGGGACAAGCCGCATTCCTCGATCATGGTGGCCGCCCGATTGGTGGCAGCCGGGGATGCCGACGCGCTGGTATCGGCCGGATCGACCGGCGCGGCCATGACCGCGGCTTCCATCGTCATCGGGCGCATGAAAGGTGTCCAGCGTCCCGCTATCGCCACACCGATTCCTCGTGCGACCGGAGTCCCGACCTTGGTACTTGACGCGGGCGCGAACCTGGAGGTGAAGCCGGTCCATCTGGTCCGGTTCGCTGTCATGGGCGCGCTCGTCGCCGAGATCGTCTACGGGATCGACCGGCCTCGAGTGGGCTTGCTGAACATCGGAGAGGAGCCCGCCAAGGGTCGCGAGGTGGAGCGATCCGCCTTCGCTCTGCTGGAGAAAACCCCGGTGAACTTCGTGGGCAATATCGAGGGAGGGGATATTCCTGGCGACGTGGCCGATGTCGTGGTCACCGACGGGTTCACGGGCAATGTGGTACTGAAGACTATGGAGGGGACCGCCGGTCTGGTCCTAGCGCTGGTCAGCGATGCTTTCGGGCGCCACCCGGGCGGCAGTACCGGAGACATGCTGAGGGTCGTAGAGGAGGTTCGGATGCTGATCGACCCCGAGTTGTGCGCCGGGGGGGCCTATCTCCTCGGCACCAGAGCCGGCGTGGTGATCGGCCATGGATCGTCGTCGCGGAATGCCGTCTTCAACGCCGTCCGGCTGGCTGCCGAGGGTGTCAAGGGAGGCCTGGCCCAGCGGATGGAGCGGGGGCTGGCCCACTCGTGACCGGGAGTAGCGGCCTCGAATCGGCCCTCGAGTACCGCTTCCGCGATCCGAGCCACCTGGACCAAGCCCTGCGCCACCGGTCATGGGTGGCCGAGACCGGTGAGGGGCCCTCCAACGAGCGTCTGGAGTTTCTGGGCGACACCATCCTGCAGCTGGTGGTCACCGACTTCATCTTCCACGAATACGCCGGCCTGTCCGAGGGGCAGATGGCCAAACTCCGGGCGTCAGTGGTCAACAAGGATGTCCTCCACCGGATGGCCGAGGGGTTGGACCTAGGCCGGCACCTGGCTCTCGACAAGGGGGAGGAGTCTACAGGTGGCAGGACCAAGCCCTCCATCCTTGCCGATGCCATGGAAGCTGTCATCGGCGCCGTGTATCTCGACGGCGGTCTGGGCGCGGCCCGTGAGTTGGTCATGCGTATCTGGGAGGAGCGCATCACGACCGAGGCGGAATTGCCCGGTAGGAGTGACTACAAGAGCCGCTTGAACGTGGAGTTGGGTAGCGATGCGCACGAGGTGCGGTACACGGTCACCGGCGCCGGACCCGATCACGAGAAGCTCTTCACCGCCCGAGTCTCGATCGGGGACGAGGAACTGGGGTCGGGTTCGGGCCGGTCGAAAAGGGAGGCCGAGCAGTCGGCGGCACGCCGAGCCCTGGGCAAGCTGAGCCGCTAGCCCGTTGGTCAGTGGTCACAACTAGCTAGTGCCGGAGCTCCCCGAGGTCGAGACCACCCGGCGCGGGCTCGTACCGGCCCTGGCCGGCCGTCCTGTCGTGAGGGTGGAGGTTCTCCATCCTCGTATGCTCCGGCGCCAACCGGATCCGGCAGACTTCGTGGACAGGCTGGCGGGCAAGGTGGTGGGCGAGTTGCGCCGCAGGGGGAAGTTCCTGCTCATCGAGGTGGGGGCGGGCCTCACCTGGGTCCTTCACCTGGGCATGTCGGGCCGGATGTCGATCGCGGCTCGGGGGGCGCCAGAACATACCCACACGCGGGTCGTGGTCCGAACGGATGCCCGTCACGAGGTCAGGATGGTGGACCCGCGCACCTTCGGTTTCACAGCGGTGTTTACGCCGGACGAGTTGGCCGAGTCGAGCATCGCCCGCCTCGGGCCCGACGCTCTGACCGCGCTCCCCTCCGCCCGCGAGATGGCTTCGAAGGCAGCAGGCCGTCGGGTAGCGACCAAGACCCTGCTGATGGACCAGCGCTACCTTGCCGGCCTGGGCAACATATACACCGACGAGGTGTTGTTCCAGGCCGCTGTCGCAGGCGATCGTCCGGCCGGCTCGCTGACCCTTGCCGAGATGGGAGCGATACGTATCGCCATAAGGCGGGTGCTGGCGGATGGTCTCGAGCACGGGGGGACATCCCTTGACGATCTCGCGTACCTGCTCCCCGACGGAAGGGCCGGCCGGCACCTCGAGTACCTGTCGGTGTACGGACGGGAAGGGAAGCCGTGCCGGCGCTGCGGCGCCCCCATAGTGAGAGAGAAGATCAACGGCCGGTCTTCCTACCGATGCCCGGCCTGCCAGGCCTGACAACCGATCCCGGCTGAGGACAGCGCACGGTGGGGCGAGATCTTGGTCTACGAGGACCCCACACCGAGCAGCGGAGCAGCCACCACCCGCGATCTCGGTGCAGCTTCCAGTAAGACTCGTTGTGGATCTGGAGTAGGGTTCGTGCATGTTGTGTAAAGGGTCTATACACAGGGCTGTTTGGTTTCTGTTCGTCTTTGTGTTGAGTGCGTGCGGCGGTGGGTCCGGCACCGAAGAGGCTGCCTCCGGGCAAACATTGACAACCGCCTCCCCGACCACAGCCGCTCCCGACTCGGCAACCACCACACCGGCAACCACGACACCGGCAACCACGACACCGGCAACCACGACACCGGCAACCACGACACCGGC
>JAGWAN010000030.1 GCA_021296345.1 Acidimicrobiia bacterium
CATGTGGAGATCCTGCCTTCCTCTTCCGCAGGTTCTAGAGCAGCTCGACCGTCGAGCTTCTGCTGCCGCCGGACGTTGACTCTCCGGACGACCTCGTACGCCACCACAACGCTCAACACGATCGTGGCCTGCATGATGGTGACGATCTCCCGCGATACTCCGAGCAGGTCGAGGATCTGGGCCGCCCGTTCCAGCCATGCCCAGAGCAACGCACCGAAGGCGACACCGAGGGGATGGTTCCGGCCCAGGATCGCAATGGCGAGCCCTGTGAATCCGAAGCCCGCCGGGAAGTCGAGCCCGTACTGGTGGGACGATCCGAGGAGTTGCGGGATCCCGACCAAACCCGCCATGGCGCCGGACATCACCATCGTGATGAAGATCATGCGCTTGGAGTTGACACCACTCACCGCGGCCGCCCGCAATGACAGCCCGCTCGCCCGGAGCTCGAATCCGAAGCGGGTCCGGTTGAGGAGAACCCAGAACGCTATCCCCATCACCATGGCCACGAGGGTGAACCCGAACACTTCTCTGCCTTGGAAATCGAAGCCGGGTAACCAGCCTGACGGGGGTATCGGGGTCGTACGGATATTGTTGCTGCCTTCTATCCGCTCGGCCAGCCTCCCGGGAGCGAGGAGATAGGCAATGATCCCGGTGGCTACCGCATTGAGCATGATGGTGCTGATGACTTCCGACACCCCACGCGTCACCTTGAGATAACCGGCTATCGCTGCCCAACCGGCGCCCACGGCCATGGCTACCACGATGATGAAGGCCACATGGATCACCGGCGGGAGCGACACCGACGCGCCTACCACCGCCGCGAAGAACACGGCAAGCCGGTACTGGCCGTCGATACCGATGTTGAAGAGCAGCATCCGGAACCCGATGGCGCCTGCGATCCCTGCCAGGTAGAAGGTGGTGGCCTTGTTGACCACAGCTACCAGGCTGGCCGGCGTCGTCCCGAACGCCACAACCTCTCCGAGGACCATGCCCGCGTCGGCGCCCGTGAAATGGAGAATGCCTGCAGCCAGCAGCGCGGCGAAGCCGATGGCGACCACCGGCGCTATCAACTGCAGGAGCAGGCGTTCGATACGGGTCTCGATCACGCCGCGTCCGCTCCGGTCATCGCCGCTCCAAGGTCCTCGGGGCCAATCGTGGAGGGCTCGAACTCCGCCACCAGCCGGCCGCGGAGGATCACCACGATGCGATCCGAGATCCCGATCAGTTCCTCCAGATCCGCCGACACCAACAGGATCGCCACCCCGGCGCGCCGAACCTCGGCGAGCCGGGCCCAAATGGCAGCCTGCGCTCCCACGTCGACGCCGCGGGTGGGATGAGCGGCGATGAGCACCCGCGGGTTGCCGGCCAACTCCCTTCCTACGATCAGTTTCTGCTGGTTGCCGCCCGAGAGCGCCGACGCCAGCACGTCTATTCCGGGAGTGCGCACGTCGGACTCGGCGACGATCCTTGCCGTGTCTTCGCGAGCCGCCTTGCGGTCGATCCACACCCCTCGGTTGATGGGGGGATGCATCTGGTGACCCAGGATCCGGTTTTCCCAAATGGCGGCGTCCAGCAGGAGGCCTTCCCGGTGACGATCCTGTGGTATGTAGGCGAGACCCCGGCTGCGCCGAGCACTCGTAGACGATCCCGTTACGTCATCTTCATCCAACAGCACGCTACCGGCCACAGGATGCGACAAGCCGAGGATGGTCTCGATCAGTTCGGCCTGTCCGTTCCCCTCCACACCCGCCACGCCTACGATCTCGCCGCATCGCACGGCGAGGTTGATATCGGAGAGGCTGGTCTCGTGGCCGGTACCGAGCGTGGACAGGCCCTCGAGGCGGAGCCCCACCTCCAGGCGGACATCGACGGTTCTCGGCTCCGGCGTGGGGAGTTCGCTGCCCACCATCAGCTGCGCCAGTTCCCGGGACGTGATATCCGCAGGGACGGTGTTCGCCACGGTCCGGGCGTTCCTCATCACGGTGATCTCGTCGGCTACCGCCAGCACCTCGTCGAGCTTGTGCGATATGAAGATGACGGTCAATCCTTCCCGGGTCAGCCGCCGGAGGTTCTTGAGCAACTCGTCGACCTCCTGGGGCACCAGGACCGACGTCGGCTCATCCAGGATCAGCACGCGCGCTCCCCGGTAGAGGACCTTGACGATCTCCACCCTCTGGCGGTTGCCCACGGTGAGATCCGCTACCAGGGCATCCGGATCTATGGGGATCCGGTAGTGGTACCCCAACGTTTCTATCCGCTCTCGCGCCGTATCGAAGTCGATCCGTCCGAGCCGCCCGGTGGGCTCGTCGCCTAGGACCACGTTCTCGAGAACGGTCAGATTGTCGGCGAGTTTGAAGTGCTGGTGCACCATGCCGATGCCGACGGCGATGGCCTCGGCCGGTGACGACATCGGGATGGACGTGCCCTCCACGAGGATCTCTCCCTCGTCGGGCACGACCATCCCGTACAGAATGTTCATCAGGGTCGATTTGCCCGCCCCGTTCTCACCGATCACCGCGTGGGTGGTACCGGTCTCCACCCGGAGGTTCACGTCTTGATTGGCCACGACGCCGGGGTACCGCTTCGTGATACCTCGTAGCTCGATGGCCGGGGCGGGCAATCTCCCTATCCCGTCGAGGTGGGAACCACTATCTCACCCGACATTATCTGGTCGGCGTAGGCGTCAACCTCATCGATTATGTGGTCGATCAGACCCCCCGAGGTCGAGTACCCGACTCCCCCGGTTTCGAGGTCGAACAGGTTCACGCCTGCCTGTCCAGATCCCCCGACCACCTGGGTGACGAAGGTGTAGGTAGCGACGTTCACGTTCTTGAGCATCGAGGTCATGATGACATCACGTACCTCCGGCGCGGCCGTGTGGTACTGGTCCGCGTCGACTCCGATCGCCAGGTATCCACCCTCCGTGGCCGCCTCGAAGAGACCGCCTCCGGATCCGCCTGCCGCGGCGTACACGATGTCGGCGCCGGCATCGAACATGCCCTTGGCTGCTTCCTTGCCCTTGGCCGGGTCGTTGAATCCGGAGAAGTCCGGAGGTTGGCTGAGGTAAGTGGACGTTATCTCGATGTCAGGGTTGACGGCCTTCGCCCCGGCGATGTAACCGGCCTCGAACTTGACGATGAGCGGAATATTCACGCCCCCGATGAACCCGACATGTCCGGTCTCGCTCTCCAGGGCGGCTACCACGCCGACCAGGAAGGAACCTTGCTCCTCGGCGAATATCAGCCCGGACACATTCGGGGCCTCCACTGTGCCGTCATCCACGATCCCGAACCACACGTCGGGGTATTCGGCTGCCACTTCGGCGACCGGACCGGCATAGGTGAACCCGACTGCGACGATCGGATTATGGCCCGAGTCTGCGAGCAGCCGCAGGCGATCGGTGCGGTCCTGGTCGGTGTCCTCCGCCTTCGCTGTCACCTCGGTGAACTCGAGACCGAGTTCCTCCGCAGCCTCCACAGCGCCGTTGTAGGCGAGGTCGTTGAAACCCCCGTCGCCTCTACCCGCTAGGTCGTAAGCCACAGCGACTTTGAACTCCGGCTCGGCCATCGCCTCCGTGGTAGCGGTCGTGGCCTGGGTAGTAGCGGTGGTGGCAGCGGTGGTCGTCGTATCCTCGGTCTCACCTCCGCATGCGGTGGCGACCACCAGGACGAGAGTCGCCAGCGCCGCCAGCCGACTCGTTACGCGTGTTCGCATAATCAGTTCCTCCTCTCGAGGGTTGTTCCGGTTCGTTTACGACCCGATCCATCCGGGGATCCTCTCTCCGGATGCGGGTGTTTGGGGAATTTGTTGATCAGGGCCCGCGCCCCCTGGGGGATGCTCATGGGGTTCTCGCGCGGGGGGCTGCACGACGCTCGCTGGATGAGGTGGGTATCGAGGACCACGCGCCTGGCCATTCGCCCGGGGTTCTCGCTCATTCTGGAGAGGAGCATCCGCATCGCTAGGGCTCCTTGTTGTTCCATGGGACGGCCGACAACGGTCAGGGGTGGGTCCAGGATCTCGGAGAACGGGTGGTCGTCGAACCCGATGATCGACAGGTCGTCGGGTACGCGCACACCGATGTCCTTGATCGCCCGCAGCGCTCCGATGGTCATCAGGTTGTTGGCTACGAACACCGCCGTCGGCGGGTCCGGGAGTGCCAGCAGCTGCATCATCGCCTGGTAGCCGCCATGCTCCATAAAACCGCCCGGCTGCACGAAGGCGGATGGCGGGTCGATCCCTGCGTCCGCCATCGTGGCACTGTACCCCTCGAGGCGGAGGCGGCCGGGGGTGGAGCCGACCGGTCCTGCGATGGTGGCGATCCGCTCATGCCCCAGCGAGAGGAGATGCTCGACCGCGGATCGGGCGCCCCCGTAATTGTCGACCAGCACCACGTCGAAGCAACCGGCGGATGGCCCCTCACGGTCTATGAGGACGGTCGGGACTCCGGCATCGGCCAGGCGTTGCGGGTTCGGATCGCTCTCGCTCGCCGGCGCCAGCAGCATGCCGTCAACCCGGCTGAGCAGATCTTCGATCACTGCCGCCTCTCGGTCGTCGCTCTCGTCTGTATTGGCTAGGAAGATGATGTGCCGACCTTGTGCCGTGATGCTCTCGGCGCCGCGCACCACCGCGGCGAAGAATGGGTTGGTGACATCAGGAACTACGAGGGCAACCGCTCCGGTCTTACCGGACTTGAGCGACCGGGCAGCCGGGCTGGGACGGTAGCGGAGGCGGGCAATCGCTCGGTCGATGCGCTTGGCCGCACGGACACGATCGCCTCGCATGTGGCGCGAGACCGTGGAAATGGAGACGCCGGCCTCGTCGGCGACATCGGTGATGGTCGGGGGTTTGGGCACTCGTTATCCGCCGCGTGTCGGACCGAACCTCGTCAAGAGGGTGTACAGTTCTCTACTACCTTACCTGAAAACGGTTTCAGAAACGGTCGATCAGCGAGGGAATCCAGGAGAGTCAGCGGCGAGGAACGTAACCAGGGCGCGACGGGGGTCACCTTCCGCCGGAAAGGGGGATCCGAGGTTCGCACGAACCCGGGACCCATGTGCGCCCGACCTCGCCCGGATCTTCCACCCGCCCCGCCTTTGAACGAGGCCGGATCAGAAACGAGGAACCGGGTATTGGCTAGACGCCGGACGGATTACATCGAGGAGGCTTCATGACAGCAAATCCCAGTCGCCCAACGGTGATCGTGGTCGGTTCGACGATGATCGACCTCGTGGCCTACGCGTCGAGGATTCCGAAGAAGGGAGAGACCCTCGTCGGGGACAGCTTCCAGATGGGGTTCGGCGGGAAGGGCGCCAACCAGGCCGTGATGGCCCGGCTGCTCGGCGCTGAGGTGGTCATGGTCAACTGCCTGGGGGACGACGCCTATGGAGACATGACTCTGGAGAACTTCTCCGGTTTCGGTATAGACACCACCAACGTATTCCGGGCCACGGGGGCCAGCGGCGTCGCTCCCATCTGGGTCGAGCCGGATGGCAGCAACCGCATCATCATCATCCCGGGCGCCAACCATCGGCTGACTGCTCGCCAAGCTGCCCGATCCGTGCGGGACACTCCGGACGCGTCGGTGGTAGTAGGACAGTTGGAGGTTCCCCAGGAAACCACTGCGGCTGCCTTCTCCGCCGCTCGAGAGACCGGCGCCATCACCGTCCTCAACCCGGCGCCGGCGGACTCCCTATCGGATGACCTGCTTGCCTCGAGCGATTGGCTGATACCCAACGAGGTGGAGTTCGAGATGCTCACAGGCAGTCCCGCCGACTCCGACGGTGCGCTGGTGGACTTCGCCCGCCAGACGGACACCCGCCTGGTGGTCACTATCGGAGACGAGGGGGCCGCCATCGTCTCTGGCACGGGCCACGGTGTGGTACGCATCCCTCCGCCTCCGGTCGACCCGCTCGACACCACAGGTGCCGGCGATGCCTTCGTAGGGGCGTTCGTGGTTGGGATCGCGCTAGGCCTGCCGGAGCAGGATGCGGTGCGACTCGGGAACGCCTGCGCCGCGGACAGCGTCACTCGGCCGGGCACCCAGTCCTCTTTCCCGAGTCCCGACCGGGCTGAGAGGTTCATGACCGACATCCTGTGATCGACCAGCCCACACCCTCCCGGCTCATGTGTGGCACATTGAGTTGGACCCGGTCGTTGCAGTCTTAGCCATCGAGGTACTCCGTCCGTCAACCTCGACCACACCCGCCTCACCGAAATCGCCACCGCCTCAGCGAAACGAACCACCACCACAGTCATCCCCCTAGCCCTCGCCGGACTCTTCCCCATCCTGGCCCTGTTCATCGGACCCCTCATCGCCATCTTCGCGGACCTCACCTAACCCGCCGCCACAAAACGGCGGGAATCAACACCCCCACATTGGTGGAAAACCGGTTAAACTCCCACCAAACAACCAGTCTGGAAGAGACTTCCCCCATGCGACCCGTCATCAGTGCGTTAGCAGCCCACATCACCACCGCTTGGTGGCGGCTGCGGCACCAAGAATAAGGCATCACCTTCATCGAGTTCACCTTCCTGGTACTCGTATCCGTATCAATCGGGATGACCGTGTGGCGACTGTTCGAGTGGGCCATCGACCAACTCAACGAAGTAGTCCGCACCAACATCGAAGAAATCGTGGACGAGATCACCATCCCCTCAACAAGCACCACCATCTAGCCGGAAACATAGGGAGAGAACCCGAAGCCCAAGACGTGAAGGGGGCACCCCGGAATGCGAAGAGACATCATATCGATCATATCGAGGGTCGCTCTCGGCGTGTTCGTGGTAGCCGTACTCGCCGTCCTAGCAGTAGGCCTCCTCGCCCCCGACCTCCTCCGCCGCCTCACCGGCACCCAAGCCCAAGCCCAGGCGCAGACCAACACCGAAATAACCGTGCCCACAACCACAACCGTGGTGCCGCCCATAACCACGACGACGGAGAGGGCGACCACGACGACTGCGCCGACCACTACGACGGCTGCGCCGACCACCACTGAGATGGCCGCCGAGGTCGTTGAGGCACCGGCTAATACGGAGGCCTCCACCACGATCACGACCGCGGCTCCGACTACTTCTACGACGGTGGCGGCTCCGACGACGACGGATCTGCCGTCGACTTCGACCACCAGAGCGGCTCCCACCACTCAGGCACCTGCGACGACTGTCGTGACGGGTGGGGGGGCGGACTGTGAGGGTTCCTACAACCCGTGGAGGATGGTGCGGGATCGGTGCGTCCTCTCCGAGGTCGCATCCGAGTTGCGACTGTTCTGGGCGGGTACCCATTCTCAGCGTATGAGCACTATCCGCGACGGTCATGTACTTGGGGGTGTGTTCGCCGACATGCTGCGGTGGTTAGTGAACGAATACGGCGAGGCCGCTGCTAACGACATCAACCAGATCTACGGCCTGTATTCGGATCAGGAAGCGTTCGAGACCCGCCTGGTCGACGTGTACGGCGCAATGTGGGCGTCCCCGGTTCGGGTCGGGGTTCGGTTCAGTTTCGATTACACGTTCGATGACCACCCGCCGTGGATTGTGATAGTTCCGTTCGCTCGGGTTGATGGGCAGTGGAAGATCACCTACACGGGGTTCTGCCGTTACATGGAACGACTGTCGGGACCCGGCCTTGAGTGCCCACCCGACCCCCGCCCCGACATCGCAGCCTCCACAGGCGAACACGCAGATTCGGGTTATGACGCCGCGGACGACCCGAACCGACAGGCGATCAGCCGGAACAACGAAATCGGCTGGTGACCAATCGGTATGAGTCGGGTTGGGGACAGGTGTCTTTGGACGGGACTTGCCGCCGTGTTAGTACTGCTGGCGCTGTGGGCACCCGAAGCGGGCTCCCACAACGACGATGAGCCGGCTGGGGTTACTTTCGATGTGTACACGTGGGAGGCGGCCGACCTGGAGACGGTGTATGTGACCGAGTACCGGTGGGAACACAAAAACTGGTACCAAGCCACCTTCTGCGTTGAGTGGGCCCCAGTTTTACCGGTATGCACGGGCTGGGACACCGAGGATGTGTACACCTACTGCTGGCGCTGGCAGGAAGACGAGCCGGTGGGTTGGAACTGCGGCCACACCGCCTGGGAGGAAGACGACGGGAAATTCTTCGAGTGGCAGGATCATTGGACGTATCACCCGCCAGTGTCGTCCGACGCTCCCGACCCGCCCCACACCCGCCAAGTAGAGGAGCAGGAATGCTCGATCGACGGTCGGGACCCGGACACGTCAGCGCCCGCGGCCTCTCCCGTCTACGAGGTAGTCGGCCCTGAGGCAAGACGTGCCACCACTGGGGTACATACGGCATCGGTTACGTGTCCACCAACAGCGACCGGCCATTCCTCCCTTCAGAGGCAAGTTGACACCAGGGGATACGCCGCATAAACTAGTTTGTGTTACAAATAGCAAGGGAGGTCCCGATGGCAGGCGAAGAAAGCGGCGGGTCCGCCCTCACTCCTGAAGAGAGTTGGGGAACCATCCACACCACCATGGACAGGGCGAGGAGTTCGATGTACCTCGCCGGAACCACACCCATCCTGATGCTGTGGGGAGGTATCACCGCGGTGGCATACCTCTTCGCATACTGGCTCGAGACCGGGGGCTCCGATCTGGCGAAGGAGAGACCGTGGGTCATAGTGCCGCTCTTTGGCGTCTTGATCGTGGCCGGGACAGTCGGCAGCGCCATCATCGGGCACCGGGCGGGGAACAAGAACGTGTCCAGGGAGGTCAACCGGGCGGTCGGCCTCCGGGTCTTCGGGTTCTGGATGGCAGTGGCGATGGCGGCTTGGTTCATTCCGGCGGTTGCGGGAATGTGGAATGACGAATTAGGCCCTCGAATCCCCCACGTGGCCATCGGGATCGTAAGCCTGGGGTACATCCTGTACGGCATGATGACCCGGCCCATGCTGGCAGTCGTGGGTGTCGGGATAGCTGCTGCTTACTACCTTCCGAGCTTCCTGGCGGGTGACGCCGCTCTGGTCGTCTCGGCGGTGGCGACCCTGGCGGTCGTGGGCGGGGGCACAGCGTGGTTGCGCAGGATCGGGATCCGGTGATCAACGAACCCGTTGACCTTGACCAGATCATCCATCAGCCGGTCCGATTGCAGGTAATGACCCTGCTGGTCTCCCAGCCGGACAACGCGCGAGTGGCCTACACGTTCATCCAGAAAACCCTGGATCTGACCGGCGGGAACCTCACCATGCACCTGCGCAAGCTGCGGGATTCCGGTTACGTCGCGATCGCCAAGGAGTTCCGGGACGAGAAGCCGTCGACATGGGTGGAGGCCACGGCTTCGGGCCGCCGGGCCTTCGCGAGCTATCTCGCCAACTTGGAGAAGGTGTTGAAGTGGGTCCCGCCTCTCAAGCCGGAGGGGTAGCAGCCGCGACGGGAGATGCCCCATCCCATCGCAAGCCGCCCCACCCGATTGCGGGTGCCATCCTGTCAGACGGTGGCGGTCTTGCCCGGCAGGAGCTTGTTCCAGATGTCGTAACGCATGTCGGCGAATACCGGATCGCGCTTCAGATCGCCTTCGGTCCTCGGGTACGGGAAGGGAACTTCGATCACCTCGTTGATTGTCCCCGGATGGGCCGACATGATGGCCACCCGCCCGGACAGGAAAATCGCTTCGTCCACGCTGTGGGTGACGAACACCACCGTCTTACGGGTCTCTTCCCAGATACTGAGCTCGATCTGCATGAACTCCCTAACCGCTGGACGCGGATCCGGAGATGCGAGCCGGGTATCCTCTGAACCTGGCGTTTCCAGGAGTTGAGTTGAGAGTCGCGATCGGCGCCGACCACGCCGGCTACCCGCTTAAGGAGCAGCTCGCTTCGATCCTGCGAAGCGACCACGACGTGATCGATCTGGGCACCCACTCCACCGCCGCCGTCGACTACCCGGACCTGGCGATCGCGGTGGCGGAGGCGGTGAGGCGCGGGGAAGCCGACCGGGGCATAATCGTGTGCGGGTCGGGGGTCGGCGCCGCCATCGCCGCCAACAAGGTCACCGGAATACGGGCTGCACTAGCCCACGATCACTACTCGGCCCACCAAGGCGTCGAGCACGACGACGCCAACGTGCTGTGTCTGGGCGGTCGGGTGGTCGGATCGGACGTAGCGGTGGAGCTGGTCGAGGCCTTCCTGGGCGCCACCTTCTCGGGGGAGGAGCGCCACCGCCGGCGGCTGGCCAAGATCGCCCGGCTGGAGGAAGGTCGCTAGGCGATTCGCTCGGGGCCTGCCGCTCCACGCCCCAGACCCTCGATCCACCGGGCCGTGCGTTCCGCCATTCCCCGTAGTACGTCTCGCTCCGTGGTGCCGGTCCGCTTCGGCACCCGGAAGCTGTGGTCGGCATCCGGGATGATCTCCACCGCCGCCCGCTCCAGCTGCATCAGATGCACCTCCACCAGATGCGGGAGCGCCAGCCTGTCCTTTTGGCCTGTGAAGAACAGCATGGGAACCGGAACCCGGGGTAGGTGGTCGGCTCGCAACCGGTCGGGCTTGCCCGCCGGATGTAACGGGTACGCGTACAGCACCAGGCCCGCGCACGGCTGACCATCCACAGCCAGATAGGAGGCCATCCGCCCGCCCATCGAGCGGCCCGCCATCACGAACCGATCGCATCGCCGCCCCAGCCAGGCCGCCGCCGCTCGGTGACATTGCAGCAACGCCTCCTTACGGTCCGGGAACCTGCGTCCCGCTTCCATGTAGGGGTAGTTGAAGGTCAGCACCGGATGGCCGTGGTTGACCAGCGCTTCCGCAATGGTCGTGATACCCCGATGGTCCTGCCCGGCCCCGGCGCCGTGGGCGAGCAACACCCCGGTGCCCGCCGATCCCTCGGGTACTCGCCAGCGCCCGGTCACCGAACCTTCGCCCATTTCGATAGTGACCTGCCGCGTCAACCCGTGATCCCGTGCGTGTCGTGACCCCCAATTAGGGTTCCGGTCATGGATAGGACACAACAACATATAACGATCGGACCGGCGGACGTCCGGGTGTTCGAGGACGGGGCCGCGCTTGCCGCGGGGGCCGCTGCCATGATCACCTCGTTCATCAGGCAGGAAGTTACCAAGGCCAGGGAGGCGGATGGCCGCCTGGTGTCGGTGGCCATGGCGGGCGGATCGACCCCGGTGGCCACCTACGGCCGGCTGGCCACGATGGACATCCCGTGGTCGGGTGTCTGCGCGTGGGTGGGGGACGAGCGCTACGTGCCGCCCGACCACGAGGACAGCAACGGCGCCATGATCGGGCGGTCGCTGCTGGACCGCGCCGGGGCCCGGTTCTTGCGAGTGCCGTGGGCCGCGGACCGCCCCGCCCACGAAGCCGCCGCTCTCTACGAAGCCGATCTTCTCGCTTCGATGGGAGAGGACGCCCGCGGGCCCCGTCCCGATCTGATCCTGGCCGGCATGGGCGGCGACGGCCATACCCTGTCCCTCTTCCCCGGCAGCGAGGCGCTGGACATCACCGACCGGTGGTATGTCGCCACCGAGGTGGCTGCCGGGCAACCATGGCGCCTCACCGCTACCTACCCATTGGCACACCGGGCGACCGCTGTCTACGTGCTCGTCTCGGGCGAGTCCAAGGCCCCCACCCTGGCGAAGGTGCTCCGGCCCACCGGCGATCAGCCCCTTCCGGCCCGCCGTCTCATGGAGGGCGCGGCGCCGGTCTCCTGGTTGGTCGATCGGGCCGCCGCAGCCGGGCTCGATCTGCCGTGAACACCGCCCGCTGGACGCCCCGGACCCCGATCGATCTGGCCGCTTCGATCGCTCGCTTCGTCCGGTACGGAGCGGATCTGCGGAGCGCCGTCTCGAACGGTTACCTGTACCGGACCACCAGCGACGGCCTCCCCTACCGCATCCGCCAGACGGAGGACGGCGGGATCGAGGTGGGGACCGGCGCCGACCGGAACCTGGAGGCAGCGGTGAAGGAGTCGCGGTTCCGGCTGGGCGAGACGCTGCCGCAAGCGCCTCTCGAGGAGGTGGCGGGCCGGGTTCCGGCCGTAGCCGACCAACTCCGGCGCATGCCCGGCTACCGCATCCCACTCAACCCGGCGGGCCTCGAGGTTCTGGTCTCCTCGATCTGCGCCCAGCAGGTCAACATGCGCTGGGCCAACACCACCATGAGCCGCCTGATCCGGCGCTACGGCACCGAGGTAGAGCTGAACGGGGTTCGATGGTGGCGCTTCCCCGACGCCGAGAAGCTGGCCGCAGCCGACCCGGCCGACATACGGGCCATGCAGTTCACCACCCGAAAATCCGGATACATCGTGGGGGTTGCGGGGGCAATGGTGGCGGGCGACCTGACCGGCCTGGAGGAGGACGGCAACGAGACAGTGATCCGGCGCCTGGTGGCGTTGCGCGGCGTGGGCAGGTGGACGGCGGAATGGTTCCTGGCCCGCTGCCTGGCCCGTCCCGACGTGGTGCCCGCGGGCGATCTGGGCGTTCGAAAGGTGGTCTCCCGTTACGTGATGGGCGCCGGGAAGGGCGAGGTACTGCCCGAACCGGACGTGCGAGCGGCGGTCGAGTCGTGGGGCGACGGGGGCAACTGGGCGATCCACCTCCTCCTCGAACGCTGGGCGGAGGAACACGCCCGCTAGATGATTAGTTCCTAGTTGGTGGTCGATGGTCGGTATTGATTCATCGCTGCTTAGCCTGCGATTACGTAGTTGCAGATCCCCTTAACACTGTGCGAGTCCGCTTCGCGCACTGTGTGGCAGGAGCCCTCAACAAGGGGGTTGAACACGTCACAGACCCGTCGCATACTGTCAGGCAGTCACAAACACCACCGGTCTCTTACCTATCGACGTCGAGGGGACCGGAACCGGGATCAATCGGGAGCGGACCCGTACGGGAATGGCGGGACGCGCTCGGACCAAAGGAGGTGGTGGCTGGGGGCCGGGCCCGCCGGGAGGGGTGTGTCGCCGCGATTTTCGCGTTCTCGGCGTCTTGGGGAGTGTCGGGCGGGATAGGCCGGACTACCGAACTCGATCAGGACGGCTAATGGTCCCGGATATCCCTGGGCGCCAGCCGGGGTCCGTAGGCGGGAGCACGACCGGCATAGCGTTCCAATAGCCTCACAACCCGGCCGCGCTGCCCTTCGTAGGGGGCCAGGAGTTCCAGCATCCGCCCATCCGTCCCGCGCGGTTCGCCCGCCAGGGCCCACGCAACGGTGTTGGGCAGGTGGAAATCCCCCACGGGTACCGCATCCGGATCGCCCCGCACCACTGCCAGCGCCGAGGCGCTGGTCCACGGACCGATGCCCGGGATCCTATGGAGGTACTCGTACACGCCGGCCAGGCCGCCCTTGCTGACGGTCCCGATGCGGTCGGCGTCCCGGCACACCCGGATGATGATCTCGGCCCGGCGGCGCTCCACCCCGAGCGGATGGAAGTCGTAGTAGTTGAGTTCGGCCAAGCGGGCCGGATCCGGTGGTAGGCCCAGCGTGGTCGGCCCCGGCGCCGGCTCGCCGTAGCGTCCGGCCAGCTGCTGGTAGCTGCGGCCGGCCTCGATGCCGGTCACCTTCTGGGCCAGGATGGTCGGGATCAGCACCTCGACCAGCCCGCCTACCGTCGGAAGGCGTAGCCCTCGCCCCAGCCTCGCCGCTCGTTCCACGGCCGGATGGACCGGGATAAGCGCCGCAGGATCGTCGTGTTCGCCAACCCACTCCGGCACCTGCTCCAGAGCGAGTCCGGCCCCATCGCCCCAAGCATCGGCAATCAGTTTCCGGCTCTCGATCCGCAGCCGGACCGTGGCCGGCCCGGAACCGGTGCGCGTGGCCCTCCACAGGCCATCCGACCCGGCCCGAAGCGACGGACCCTTTAGCCCCTTCACCACCAGGGTTCCGCGGAGATCCAGCGCCCGGCTGAGGGATAACACGCGGGTGCGGGAACGCCCGGCTAGCGCGGTAGGCATATACGGCCAAGCTAACAGCCAGCCCCGCTTCTCCGAACAGAGGACAGAAATGTGTCACAGGCCTTCTATGTGTTGTCTATCGCCAAGCACCTACACCGGCAGAAGGCGCCTGCTGATCGGTTCGGCCCATTGATGGGAGACATACAAGGCTTCATGGAGCGAAGGGCCGAGTCACCCGGCAACCGGCCGGGCATGACCGACCACGTTCCAGCAGGATGGGTGGTGACGGGGGGGCAGAGGACCCGAAGGCGCGAATTGTCGTGCTCTGTCGGGGGGCTAGACCAGTTCTATGACCGCCATCTCTGCTTTGTCGCCGCGACGGGGGCCGATCTTGACTATCCGGGTGTAGCCGCCGGGCCGTCCCTGGTACCTAGGCGCGACCTCGTCGAACAGCTTGGTGACCACCTCGAGATCCGACAGATCCCTGAGCACCAGCCGGCGCGAATGGAGATCGCCGCGGCGTGCCTTGGTGATGATCTTCTCGACGTAGGGCCGGAGCACCTTGGCCCTGGTCACGGTGGTGGTGATCTGCTCGTCCCAGATCAGGGACTGGGCGAGGTTCGCCAGCATGGCCTTCTGGTGGGCGGGGTCACCGCCCAGGCGCTTGCCCTTTCGCGGCCTAGGCATCGGCTAGCCGTTCCCGTCCCGCGAGGAAGCGATACCGAGCCCGAGCTCATCGAGCTTGGCGATCACTTCCTCCAGGCTCTTCTGCCCGAAATTGGTCATGTCGAGGAGGTCTTCGCGGGTCTGCTTGGTGAGTTCGCCGACGGTTTCGATCTGCGCTCGCCTCAGGCAGTTGCGCGGACGTTCTGAGAGATCAAGGGCGTCGATCGGCAGGTCCAGATCCTGCGAGACGGTTTCGGCCACCGCCACGTCACCCAACTCCAGACCGATGCCCTCCCCCACATCGGCGAACAGGCTGAGCAGCTCGCGCAAGGTCTTGCCGGCCGACGAGAGCGCCTCGCTCGGGTCCAGCGAACCGTCGGTCTCGATATCGACCTCCAGCCGATCGAAGTTGGTCATCTGGCCAACCTGCGTGTTCTCGACCCGGTACGAGACGTTGCGCACCGGGGAGAAGATGGCATCGATCGGGATCATGCCGATCGCGTCGTTGCGGTTCGTCACCGCGGTGCGATAACCCACACCCTGCTCGACGACCATCTCTGCCTCGAGATGGACGCCCTCGGCCAGGGTGGCGAGGTGCAGGTCCTCGCTGACGACCTCCACCCCGGTCGGAACGTCGAGATCGGCCGCCGTCACCGCGCGCGGACCCGTGGCGGACAGCCGAAGCGTGAGGGGCTCGAGGTCGGTCATCCGCACCACCAGCCGCTTCATATTAAGGATGATGTCCACCACGTCCTCCTTGACGCCCGGAACGGTGGTGAACTCGTGGTAGATGCCATCCATCCTGATCGAGGACACCGCAGCACCGGGTATCCGAGAAAGCAATGTCCGCCTGAGAGTGTTGCCGAGCGTGTAGCCGAAACCCGGCTCCAAAGGCTCGATCACGAACCGGGCACGGGTCTCGTTGACCGGTATCATCTCGATCTGTGGACGTTGAACAACCAACGCTTGCAAGGTCTTCTTCCCCTAAGTCTCGAGGGTCACTTCTTGTCGGAGAGTCCGTTTAGGACATAGAACGAATGGCGAAGGGCACGTCTACCGAACAAGCCCTTACCTGGAGTACAGTTCAACAACCAACTGCTCCCGCACCGCCGTGTCGATCTGGGCTCGGCTCGGAACGTCGGTCACCTGGATGCGCCGCTCGTCAAGGCTGACCTCCAGCCATTCCGGAACCCGGCGGTCGCCGGCCGTGTCCGCGGCATGGCGAATCACGATTATCTCCTTGGACTTGGCCTTCACCGTCACCTTGTCTCCGGCCCGCACCCGGTAGGAAGGAATGTCCACCTTGTGCCCGTTGACCTGGAAATGGCCGTGGTTGACGAGCTGGCGAGCCTGGGGACGTGTCCTCGCCAGGCCCGACCGGTACACCACGTTGTCGAGCCGGCATTCCAGGATCTGCAGGAGGTTGTCTCCGGTGATCCCCTTCAGCCGGGCTGCCTCCTTGTAGTACCGGCGAAACTGCCGCTCTAAAACACCGTAGATCTGGCGCATCTTCTGCTTTTCCCTGAGTTGATGCAGGTAGTCGGAGTCGTTGCTCCGCCTGCCCCGGCGCCGGCCGTGCTCGCCCGGCGGGTAGGGGCGCCGGTCGAAGTACTTCGACTTGTTGTCGTCGAGCAACTGGCCGAGACGACGGCTCTTCCGGGTGCGGGGTCCGATGTAGCGCGCCATATTCATCCCCTCCGGCGCTTCTTGGGACGGCATCCGTTATGAGGTAACGGCGTGACGTCCCGAACGCTCGACACTTCGAGGCCCATGTTCGTGAGCGTCCGGACCGCGGTATCCCGTCCTGATCCATTCCCGCTGACGATCACTTCCAACTTCCTGATGCCATGCTCCCCGGCTTGGCGGGAGGCTTCTTCGGCAGCCACCTGGGCCGCATACGGCGTCGACTTGCGGGAGCCCTTGAACCCGACCGACCCACCGGACGTCCACACGATCGTGTTGCCGTTCACGTCCGTGATGTTGATGATGGTGTTGTTGAAGCTGGCCCTGATATGCGCCTGACCGAACGAGATGTTCTTACGCTCGCGCCGCCTTACCCGCTTCCCTTGCCTTCTAGCCAACGGGACCTCCGCAGCTCATTTCACAACCAGCCAAGACCATGTCACTTCTTCACTTTCTTCTTGCCGGCGACCGCCATCCGCCGACCCTTGCGGGTCCGCCCGTTGGTGTGGGTCCGCTGGCCGCGGACCGGAAGGCCTCGCCGATGCCGAAGGCCCTGATAGCAACCTATCTCCATCTTGCGCTTGATGTTCTGGGCCACCACCCGGCGCAGATCGCCCTCCACCCGGAGGTTGGACTGGATGTAGGTACGGATCCGGCTCACCTCGTCGTCGTTGAGTTCGTGCACCTTGGTGTCGGGATCGATCCGCAGCCGATGACACATATCCCGAGCGGTGTTAACGCCAATGCCGTAGATATAGGTGAGGCCGATCTCGAGCCGCTTCTGCCGTGGAAGGTCGACTCCCGCTATGCGCGCCATGAAAGCACCAACCTCTCAACCCTGCCGTTGCTTGTGGCGGGGATTGGAACACACCACCCATATCCGTCGGCGGCGCCTGATCAGGCGACAGTTGTCGCACATCTTCTTTGTGGAGGGCCGTACCTTCACCGTTCGCCCTTTGGGGTTAACCCCGTCGATTCACTGTGATCGTCGGGCGCCGACTCAGAACGGAGCCGAACCGCATGCGTAACCACCACCGCCACAGATAGATGCCCGCGCCAGATCGGTCGGCGACGCATGACCGACAGGCGATTCTACCCGACCGGACGGTCGGTGAGCAAGTCGCTGACGGTAAGAACGACGGGTCCGTCGGCGGTCAGCGCCACCGTATGCTCGAAATGAGCAGACCGCCGGCCGTCAGCCGTGACCACGGTCCACCCGTCCTCGGCGGTAATGGTGTCCGGTGTCCCCAGATTGAACATGGGCTCCACGCAAACAGCCATGCCGGTCCTCAACCGGTATCCCTTGCCGGGAGGCCCCCTGTTCGGTATCTGCGGGCTCTCGTGCATGGAGCGCCCTATGCCATGCCCCACGTACTGGGAGACCACACCGTATCCGTCCGGGACCGCCGCCGTCTCCACCGCATGGCCTATGTCGCCCACCCGCCTACCGGCATGGACCTGATCGATGCCTGCCCAGAGGGCGCGGCGCGTGACCTCGATCAGCCGGGCGGACTCCTTGTCCACCTCACCGATCGGGATGGTAAGAGCGGCATCGGCGTGGTATCCGTCGTAGATCGCACCGGCATCGATCGAGAGGATGTCGCCCTCGGCGAGGCGGTGGTCGCCCGGGATTCCATGCACGATCACCTCGTTGGGCGATATGCATGTGTGGGCCGGAAACCCCTGGTAGCCAAGGAAGGAGGGTTGGCATCCCCGATCGCGTATCACTTCGGACGCAACCAGGTCCAGGGACCTCAACGTGACACCCACCTCGGCGGCTTCGACGACGGCCTCGTGGACTGCGGCCACGCATCTTCCCGCCTCGGCCATCTTGGCAAACTGCCGCTTGGTCTTGATCGTGATCATCGTCCGCGCCGGTGGTAGCCATACCGGACGCTCGCCGCGATCCGTAACAGCGAGAACATCACCGGCACCGGTCGGTATCCGCCTATGCCAGAGCCATCAGGATCTTGGCGGTGATCTCCTCGATCTCACCGGTCCCGTCCACCTTCACCACGAGCCCTCGCTCCCGGTACACATGGATCAAGGGTGCCGTCTCCCGCTCGTACACATCCAGCCGGTTGCTCACAGACGCCTCGGTGTCATCCGTCCTGCCACGGGCCAGGATTCGTTCCTTGAGCACCTCGTTCGGAGCCTCGAGTACCAGCACCGCGTCGAGGGCATAGTCACCGATGGCCCCATCGAGCGCATGAACCTGAGCGAGGTTGCGGGGGAATCCGTCCAGGATGTAGCCGTTGACCGTGTCGGGTTCACGAAGACGTTCCAGCATCATCTCCACCGTGAGAACGTCCGGAACCAGATCGCCGCGGTCAAGGATCTCCTCGATCCGCAAACCCAGAGATGTCCTCGACCCCACATGGCGGCGGAACATTTCACCTGTCGAGATATGAGGGATGCTCAAGGCCGCGCCAACCCGCTCAGCCTGGGTGCCCTTGCCTACGCCAGGGGCCCCCAGGAAGAGGATTCTCACGTCAGGAAGAGGATTCTCACGTCAAGAATCCCTCGTAGTTCCTCATGGTGAGCTGGCTCTCGATTTGTTTCATCGTCTCCAATGCCACGCCGACCACGATGAGGATCGATACGCCCGAAAACCCGACCGGAATCGCCCATATGGCCGAGGCCACCGCCGGCAGGATGGCGATGAGCCCGAGGAAGACCGAGCCGGGAAGAGTGATCCGGTTGAGTATCCGCCCCAGGTAACGAGAGGTCTGCTGGCCGGGTCGCTGGCCAGGGATGAAACCGCCCTGACGCTGGATCATCTCCGACTGGCGGGCCGGATCGAACTGGATTGCGGTGTAGAAATAGGTGAAGAACACGATCAGGAAGAACAGCACCCCGATGTAGAACCAGCTGGTGGCGCCGCTCGCGTAGCCGGACGGCGCGAGATGGATGTTGATGAAGTCCCTCACCGATGAGAAGAAACCCTCCGTACTGGGAATGGAGGTGGAGATCAGCACCGGGAAGAAGAGGATCGAGGTGGCGAAGATCACCGGGATGACCCCGGCCATGTTGATCTTCAGGGGGATGTAGGTGCTCTGGCCACCCATCACCCGGCGTCCCCGGATCCGCTTGGCGAACTGGATGGGGATCCGCCGCTGGCCTTGCTCCACGAACAGGATACCCACCACCATCAGGATGAACAGGGCAATTATCAACACGAATATGGGCGCCCGGCCGGTGGGAATCGTGTACTGCCAGATCAGGGTGAACTGGCTAGGTAGGGCCGCCACGATGCTGATGAAGATCAGCAACGACATCCCGTTACCGACCCCGCGCTGGGTAATCAACTCGCCCAACCACATCACGAAGGCCGTGCCGGCCGTCATGGTCACGACCATCAGCACCACCCGAGTGGGCGTGTAATCGTCGATCAGCACGATCCCGCCCGTGAAGCTGCTCCCCCGGCTGAAGAGGTAGGTGATGCCGGTCGACTGGAGTAGCGCCAGGATCACGGTCAGATACCGGGTCCACTTGGTGATTACGGCCCTGCCCGACTCACCCTCGTCCTGCAACTTCTGCAAGCGCGGTATGACCACCGATAGAAGCTGCATGATGATGCTGGCCGTGATGTAGGGAAGGATCCCCAAGCTGAAGACGGACAGGTTCTCCAGGGCGTTGCCCGAGAAGAGGTTCAACAAACCGAAAGCGCCGCCGGGTTGCTGCCCGGCCATCGCGTCCAACCGGTCCAGTTCGATACCCGGCACGGGAATGGTGGCCCCCAACCGATACAGGGCGAAGATGCCCAGCGTGAACAGTATCTTGCCCCGGAGGTCCGGGATCTTGAACATGTAGCGATAGACGTTCAGCATCGGTCAAGGCTCCCGCCGAGTCCATCCCGGGCGCGGACAACCCGGCAGGCCGGTCCCGGCCCGGATCCCGAGGAGGGCGCCGCCGCGGGCATCGCCGTCAACCGACGATCACGCACGATCCACCGGCGGCTTCGATCTTGTTACGTGCCGAATCGCTGAAGGCATGCGCTTCGACGGTCAGTGACTTGCGGATCTCGCCCCGGCCCAGCACCTTGATCCTGCCTCGCTTGCGCGCCAGCCCTTGTTCGCGAAGGTGCGCCGGCGAGACGGTCGCGCCGTTTCGGAACCTGTCGAGGGCATCCACGTTGACCACCGTGAACTCCTGCCGATTGTGTGGCTTGAAGCCCCGCAGCTTCGGAAGCCTGGCTTGCAAGGGGGTCTGGCCACCCTCGAAGCCGAGTCGCAGGCTACGGCGGGCCTTGAGACCCTTCGTACCCCTACCGGCTGTCTTGCCGCGCCTTCCCGCCTCGCCTCGTCCGACCCGGATCTTCTTCCGCTTCGACCCTTCCGCCGGCCTGAGGTGGTGGAGCTTCAATTGGTTCGTTTTGGTAGCCACGGACGGCACCCTCCCGGATAGCTGGGCTCGCCTTCCGGACCGGACTGCGGTTCGCCCTGGCCTGCCTCAGCCTACGAACCCCACGCCCGACCCTGACCGTCGGTGAGCCCTCTTCTTACTTCGTTCCCTGCGGTCACGCCTCCCGGACTTCCACCAGGTGGCGTACGCGATGCAACATACCCCGCAGTTCCGGACTGTCCGGACGTTCCACCGAGGCGTTCATCTTTCTCAATCCCAGACTCCGGACCGTAGCCCGGGCCTTGTGCTTCTCGCCGATCAGGCTCCGGCGCAGCGTGATCCGAAGCATCGCGCCGCTCATGATCGACGGCCTCCACCGCCTGACGCCCGCATCATCTCGGTGGAGCGGTAGGCCGCCAGCAGTCCCGGAGGCGTGATCTCCTCAGGGGTCTTGCCCCTTCCTTTCGCTACTTCCTCGGGACGCCGCTGCGCCTTCAAGCCATCGATGGTGGCCTTGGCGACGTTGAGGTGGGTAGGCGCTCCCAGGGACTTGGCCAGCGCATCGCGGATCCCGGCCGCCTCGAGGATCTGGCGGACGGCGCCGCCGGCGATCACGCCTGTGCCCGGCGCCGCGGGCTGCAAGAGCACCTTCGAGGCGCCTTGCTGACCGATCACCCGGTGGATCAGCGTGGTACCTGCCATCGGAACGGCGAACATTGACTTGCGAGCCGCCTCGATTGCCTTCTGGATGGCGGTGGGAACCTCTTTGGCCTTCCCGTACCCGATTCCGACCCGGCCGGCCCCGTCGCCCAACGCCACCAGGGCGGTGAACGAGAACCGGCGTCCCCCCTTGCTCACCTTGGCGACCCGGTTGATCTCTATGACCCGCTCATCGAATTGCGGGGAGGAGTCCAAGCCATCGCGCCGCCTTCTCGTTCTAGAAGTCAAGTCCAGCCTCCCTCGCTGCGTCGGCCAGAGCCTTCACACGTCCATGAAACGGATGTCCACCCCGATCGAAAACCACCTTGGTCACACCGGCACCGGCAGCCCGGGATGCGATCAGACGGCCTACCTCGGTGGCGGTCCCGGTGGTCAACGCCTTCGACCGGAGTTCCGGCTCCTGCGAGGAAGCCGCCGCCAGCGTCCGGCCGGGGCCGTCATCGATGACCTGCGCATAGATGTACCGGTTGCTCCGGAACACCGCGAGGCGAGGGCGGGCCGCGGTGCCGGCCAACCGCTTTCGTACCCGCCGGTGACGGCGGATCCGAGCCTGTGATCGTGTCCTGCTCATCGTACTGTCACTCCGGCCTTACCGCTCTTTCGAAGGACGTGCTCGTCCTGGTAGCGGATTCCCTTGCCCTTGTACGGCTCGGGCGGCCGGACGCGGCGGATCTCGGCCGCTACCTGGCCGACCAACTCCTTGTCGATACCTTCCACGACGATGGTGGTGGCGTCCGGAACCGTGAAGGAGATCCCCTCGACGCCCGGAACCGCCACGTTGTGGCTAAAGCCGACCTGCAGCTCCAAGCCCTCGCCCCGGCTCAGAGCCCGATAACCGACCCCGACGATCTTGAGGGTCTTGCGGTATCCCTCGGTGACCCCGATCACCATGTTGTTGACCAGGGCCCGGGTCAAACCGTGCAGGGCTCGGCTGCGGCGTTCATCGTTGATCCTGGTGACCACGCACCGGTCGTCGATCACCTGGACCCCCACCCGGTCCTCGAAGGTTCGCTGCAGGGAGCCCTTCGGGCCATTGACGGTTACCTTCTGGCCGGAGACGGTGATCTCCACCCCGCCGGGTACCGGAATCGGGACCTTGCCAATCCGGCTCATGACTACCAGACCTCACACATGAGCTCGCCGCCGAGGCGTCGCCGGCGGGCCTCCCGATCGGGTAGCAGACCCTGGGAGGTAGACACGACGATCGTTCCCAGGCCACCCTGGGAACGCGGCAGGTCGTCGGTGCCCTTGTACACGCGCCGGCCCGGCCGGGAGATGCGACGCAACCCGTGGATGATGCGATCCTGATTGCCCTTACCGGCGAACTTCAGGCGGATGGTCAGGGTGTTGCCCTGCGCCGCCGGGTTCACTTCGTAGCCCTCGACATAACCCTCCGACGCCAGGACCCTGGCGACCTGTTCCTTCAGCTTCGAGGAGGGCATGCTCACCTTGGAATGCAAGGCGATGTTGGCGTTGCGGATCCGGGTCAGCATGTCGGCGATGGGGTCGGTCATCATTTCCGATCTCGCTCCCTACCAGGAGGACTTCTGAACGCCGGGCAGCTCGCCACGATGCGCGAGCTCCCGGACGGCGATCCGCGACATCCCGAACTTGCGCAGGTAGCCGCGGGGGCGTCCGGTGATCCCGCAACGGTTCCGGTACCGGGTCGGGCTGGCGTCGCGAGGCATCTTTGCCAAGCTCGCGTAGGCGTCACGCTTGGCGTCATATGTGGCATCGGGGTCCTTGATGACGCTGATGAGCTCGGCCCGGCGCTTCCGGTAGCGCTCGACCAGCTCCCCCCTCAGCTTGTTCTTGGCGATCATCGACTTCTTAGCCATATCGTTTCCTCACATCTCAGTTGGTCGCAACAGCCCGACGCCGGAAGGGAAAGCCGAAGGCTTCCAGCAATGCTCTGGCGCCCCCATCGTCGGAGGAGGTCGTGCAGATGGTTATGTCCATACCGCGGACCGCCGTCACCTTGTCGTAGTCGATTTCGGGGAAAATGAGCTGCTCGCTCACCCCGAAGCTGTAATTGCCACGCCCGTCGAACGACGACGTGCTCAGGCCTCGGAAGTCCCGGATGCGCGGGATGGCGATGGTAATCAACCGATCGAGAAACTCCCAGGCCCGGTTTCCCCGGATCGTCACCGAACAGCCCACCGGCATCCCGGCCCGTAGCTTGAACCCGGCTATGGACCGGCGAGCCCGATTCAGGCGGGGCTTCTGGCCGGTGATGGTGGCCAGATCCTCCATGGCCGCGGCGGCCTGCTTGCGGTCGCCCACCGCCTCGCCGATACCCATGTTCACCACGATCTTGTCCAAGTTGGGAATCAACATCGGGTTGGCCAGACCCAGATCTTCCATGATCCGGGACCGGACCGTCTCCACGTATTGCTGTTTCAAGCGGGGCGCATCTCCCACCGGCGTGGTGGGAGCGGTCGTGGTCGCGTCGGCCATGACTGCCTACACCTCCCCGTCGCATTTGACGCAGCGGCGGAACTTGCGGCCCGTGTCGCTCCTGCCGACTCCGGTCCGGACCGGCCCGCAGTCGTCACACATCAGCATCACGTTGGAGACATCGATGGGCATGTCCTTGTCTACGATGCCCGCTTGCAGCTCCCGGCCCCGGGCCTTCTGATGCCGCTTGGCGGTGTTGACGCCTTCCGCGATCACCCGCCCCTCGCGGGGTAGGACCCGCGCCACTCTTGACTCGAGGCCCACGTCCTTGCCGGAGATCACCATTACCCGGTCGCCTTCCCGGATAGCCATCAGACCACCTCCGGCGCCAGGGAAACGATCCGCATGAACTTCCGGTCCCGCAACTCGCGGGCCACCGGCCCGAATATGCGGGTGCCCCTGGGGAGCCGGTTGTCGTTGATGACCACGCATGCGTTGTCGTCGAAGCGTATGTAGGTGCCGTCCCGGCGGCGCTGCTCCTTGGCGGTCCGCACCACCACTGCCCTTACCACCTCGCCCTTCTTGAGCGCGGCACCGGGCGCGGCGTGCTTGACGGTGGCCACGATGATGTCGCCGATCCGGGCGTACCGGCGGCGCGACCCGCCCAGCACGCGGATGCATAACACCTCGCGGGCGCCGCTGTTGTCGGCCACTTTGAGCCGGGACTCCTGCTGGATCATCTGGCCCGTCCCAACACCTCGACCAGCCGCCACCGCTTGGTCTTGGACAGGGGCCGGGTCTCCATGATCATCACCCGGTCGCCGTTGCGGGCGGTGTTGGCCTCGTCGTGCGCGTGAACCTTGGTGACGCTGCGCACGATCTTCCCGTAGCGGGGATGGCGGGTGCGCCGTTCGAGCTCGACCGTGATGGTACGGACCCGGGCATCGGATACGACCACGCCCACCCGCGTCTTGCGCCGCGGCCGATCAGGCACTACCAACCCCCTCGTTCTCATGCATCACGGTCTTGATCCGCGCGATCAGTCGCCTCAGGCGACCCAGCGAGGCCGTGTCCTCCGACTGGCTGACAGCCAGCTGGAACCGGAGGTTGAACAACTCCTCCTTGGACTCGTCCAACTTCTCGGCCAACTCGGCCGGAGTGAGTTCCCTCAGTTCCAAGGCCTTCATTCCGCTACCTCCATGATCTGTCTCTATCCCCGGCTATCCCAACGGTTCCCTGGACACGAACCGGGTCTTGATCGGCAGCTTGTGGCCGGCCCTGCGCATCGCCTCGCGTGCCAGTTGCTCGTCCACACCTGACAGTTCCATCATCACCCGGCCCGGCTTGACCACGGCCACCCAGAACTCGGGATTTCCCTTTCCCGAACCCATCCGGGTCTCGGCCGGCTTGGCCGTAATCGGCTTGTCGGGGAAGATGTTGATCCAAACCTTCCCTCCCCGCCGAACCGTGCGGGTGATGGCGACACGAGCCGATTCAATCTGGCGAGCGGTTATTTGGGCCGGCTCCAGCGCCTGGATCCCGTAGTCGCCGAACGACACCGTGGTGCCGCCCTTGGCGAAACCCTTCATCCGGCCCCTATGGACCTTGCGGTACTTCGTTCGCTTGGGCATCAACATGATCTACTGCTTCCCAGCCTGGTCTTCGCCGGGCTGTCCGGACGGCTCACCGGTCTCGGCCCGGGCCTTCTCGTAGGCCGACTTGGCCTCGGCCTTGCTGACCTTGCGGCCGCCCCCGGCCTCGATGATCCTCTTGCCCCCTCCGGCTTCTATCACCCGTGGCGCGGTGCGTGCGCCGGCTCGCTGCTCGGCCCGGCTCTTGGCGGGCGTCATCCGGCCCGACGGCCGTCCCGCCGCCAGCGCGGCCTCGCGTGCCATTTGCTCGCGGGTGGTCTTGAGCGAGGTCACGACATCGCCCTTGTAGACCCAGACCTTGACCCCGATGCTCCCCACGCTGGTGCTGGCCGTGGCTTGGCCGTAGTCGATGTCCGCCCGGAGAGTGTGCAGGGGCACCCGACCCTCCCGATACCACTCGCGGCGGCTCATATCGGCGCCGCCCAGGCGACCCGAGCACTCCACCCTCACCCCTTCCGCACCTGCTTTGAGTGCGGTTTGCACGGTCCGCCGCATGGCGCGCCGGAAGGCCACCCTGTTCTCCAGCTGGTCGGCCACTCCGCGGGCCAGCAATTGGGCGTCAGTCTCAGGGTCCTTGACCTCGATGACATTGAGCTTTACCCGGCGCGAGGTCATCCGCTCCATGCCGGACCGGATCCGCTCCGCCTCGCTCCCCTTGCGGCCGATCACGGCGCCGGGACGGGCCGTGTGAACGTCCACCTGGAGGCGCTCGCGGGTGCGTTCGATGTCGACCCGCGACACCGCCCCCCTCTTGAGCTCTCGCCGCAGGTAGTCGCGTATCCGGTAATCCTCGTTAGCCAGGAAGGTGTAGTCCTTGTCGGAGTACCAACGCGACTTCCAATCGGTGACGATTCCGAGGCGGAACCCGTAGGGATGCGTCTTCTGGCCCATCAGTCGACCTCCTCACGGCCGTCGGAAACCACGATGGTGATGTGGCAGGTGCGCTTGCGGATCCTGGTGGCGCGCCCCCGGGCGCGGGGCCGGAAACGCTTGATAGTCACGCCCTCGTCGGCGTAGGCCTCGACCACACGGACCTCGCCGGCCAGCGTCTCGAGGTCCTCGCCGAGCTCGAATTTCGAGTTCATGTTGGCGACCGCCGAGCGGAGACATTTCAGGATGGGCTCCGCCGCCCTCCGATTGGAGAACCGGAGTGTCACTTCGGCATCGGTGGCCGACATGCCCCGGACCTGGTCCAGCACCACCCGCACCTTGTAGGGGGACTGGCGGATATGGCGGGCGCGGGCAACTGCTCTCATCTCGGACCCCTACCGCCTCGTAGCCTTTTCCCGCTTGGTACCGGCGTGTCCCCTGAAGGTCCTGGTGGGAGCGAACTCGCCCAGCTTGTGGTCGACCATCTGCTCGGTGATGTAGACGGGAACGTGCTTACGGCCATCATGCACGGCGATGGTCAGACCCACCATCTCGGGGATGATGGTGCTCCGCCGGCTCCACGTTCTGATCATCCGCCTGGGGCCGGCGCTGTTGGCCGCCTCCACCTTCTTCAGGAGGTGCTCGTCCACGAACGGGCCCTTCTTGCGGCTCCGAGCCATCTGCTACCTCCGGCCTTTCTTGTTGCGGCGGCGCACGATATCCCGGTTGCTCGCTTTGTTGCGATTCCGGGTCCGGCCCTCCGGCTTACCCCACGGGGAAACCGGATGGCGGCCTCCTGACGAGCGCCCCTCGCCACCACCGAGTGGGTGGTCCACCGGGTTCATCGCCACGCCGCGGGTCTGGGGGCGCACTCCCTTCCAGCGGTTCCTGCCCGCCTTGCCCAGCTTGGTGAGCTCGGCCTCGGTGTTGCCGACCTGCCCGATGGTGGCCCGGCAGTCCAGGAGCACGTAACGAACCTCGCCCGAGGGCAGTCGGAGCAGTGCCCTGTTCCCTTCCTTGGACATCAGCTGGACACCCGTCCCGGCGGCCCGGGCCATCCTGGCCCCGCCTCCGGGCTTCAGCTCGATGGCATGAACCACCGTTCCCGCCGGAATGTTCCGCAACGGAAGGGCGTTTCCCGGCCGGATCTCGGCCCCGGGACCCGACTCCAGCATGTCGCCAACCGACACTCCCACCGGGTGCAGGATGTACCGCTTCTCACCGTCCACGTAGTGCAGTAATGCCAGCCGGGCATTGCGGTTGGGGTCGTATTCCACCGCCGCCACCCGAGCGGGCACCCCGTCCTTGGTACGGCGGAAATCCACGATACGGTATCGACGCTTGTGGCCGCCGCCCCGATGGCGCGACGTGATCCGACCGTGGGCGTTGCGCCCCGAGGAGCGCTTCTTCTTGGCCAGCAGGGACTTCTCGGGTTTGGACTTGGTGATCGCAGCGAAGTCCGACACTGTTTGGAAGCGGCGCCCCGGTGAGGTGGGTTTTCTCTTTCTTACTGCCATCTCGAACTCACCTGCCTCAGATTCCGAAGATGTCCACGGTCTGCCCGATGGGCAGGGTGACCATGGCGCGCTTGGAGTTGGCGCGTTTACCGATCGTGAACCGGGTCCTCTTCCGCTTCCCCTTGCGGTTCAGCGTGTTGACACTCAGCACCCGAACGTCGAACAAGACCTCGACCGCCCTACGAATCTCCTCCTTGCGAGCCCGGCGATCCACCACGAAGGTATAGGTGTTGGTGCGCTCGATGAGGTCGTAGGACTTCTCCGAGACCACGGGCCGGATGATCACATCACGCGGGTCCTTCATCATGCCTCCCGTTCCAGCCCGGCCGGTGCCGCGCCGTTCTCCATGATGAAATCCTCGTCCGAGATCTCAAAGCGACCCGATTGGGATCCGGCCGGCCCGGTGGAAGCCTGCCCCATGGCCAATCCGGAGAAGACGACCGTTCCGGCCCATAGAACGTCGTACGTATTCAGCATTCCGGGCCGTCCCAGGATGACCTGGGGCAGGTTCCGGAATGACCGGACCGCGATCTCTTCCGAGCGGTCGACCACCACCAACGCCTTGCCGCCGGCCCCGATCTCGCTAAGCAGGGAGACCGCCTGCCTGGTGCTGGGCACCTCCCAATCGAAGCTGCCGATGATCTTGACGGCGCCCTCCGACGCCCGGGCCGACAAGGCGCTCCGAAGAGCCAGCGCCTTCATCTTCTTGGGGGCCCGCTGGACAAAGTTGCGGTCGCGAGGGCCGTGCGCCTTGCCGCCGCCCACCCAGATGGGGGAGCGGATCGACCCGTGGCGGGCCCGCCCCAGACCCTTCTGGCGCCATGGCTTGCGTCCACCGCCTCTCACCTCGGCCCTCGTCTTGGTGCGAGCCGTGCCGGAACGCCGGGCCGCCAGATGGGCCACCACTACCTGATGCATCACGTCGCGGTTGGGCGTGATGCCGAAAACTGCCGGGTCGAGCAACACCTCACCCTGCTGAACGCCGGCGGCGTCATACCTGGGCGCAACGAGATCAGCCATCGCCCATCAACCGTTCTTTACCGCTTCGCGGACAAAGACCAGCCCGCCTCTGGGACCGGGAACCGCTCCCTGCAAGACCAGCAGGTTGCGCTCGGGGTCCACACCGACTACGGCCAGGTTGAGCACCGTGGTCCGCTCGCCACCCATCCGCCCGGGTAGCTTGGTGCCCTTCATCACCCGGGCCGGGGTGGCGCAGGCGCCGATGGCACCCGGCGAGCGGTGCACCTTGTGAACACCGTGGCTGGCGCTCTGTCCCCGGAAGTTGTGGCGCTTCATGACGCCCTGGTAGCCCTTCCCCTTGGAGACTCCGGTCACATCGGCCTTGGTTCCGGGCTCGAACACGTCCTCAACCCGGAGCACCTGGCCCAACTGGAACTCCGAGCCGTCATCGACTCGCACCTCCACCAGGTGGCGGGCCGGGGCGACGCCGGCCTTGGCGAAATGGCCGGCCTGCGGCTTGTTGGCCTTCCGGGCCGGGATCTCGCCGTACGAGATCTGCACCGCCGAGTAGCCGTCGTTCTCCTCGGTGCATATCTGGGTGACGTGACAGGGCCCGGCCTTGATCACCGTCACCGGTATGGCGCGGGAATGATCATCGAAGATCCGGGTCATGCCGACCTTCTCTCCGAGGATTACCGACAGGCTCATGTCTCGATCTCTACTTCCACGCCGGCCGGGAGGTCCAGCCTCATGAGCGATTCGATCGTGTTGTGGGTAGGCCGCAGTATGTCGATCAGACGCTTGTGGGTGCGGATCTCGAAATGTTCACGCGAGTCCTTGTATACATGCGGCGACCGGATAACGCAGTATCGATGGACTTTGGTCGGGAGCGGAACCGGCCCGTGAACGACTGCATGGGTGCGGATAACTGTCTCCGCGATCTTGCGCGCCGACTCATCGACCACCTGGTGGTCGTAAGCCTTCAGCTTGATGCGGATTTTCTGTTCTTTCATGCTGTCTTCCTGCCGGTTCCCGTTCTGATATCTCGGCCAGTAGCTTCTTCGTGCTTCTTCTTATTCGATGATTTTGGTGACGGTGCCTGCTCCTACGGTGCGTCCGCCTTCTCGGATCGCGAAGCGCAGCCCCTCG
>JAGWAN010000031.1 GCA_021296345.1 Acidimicrobiia bacterium
GAGGGGCTGCGCTTCGCGATCCGAGAAGGCGGACGCACCGTAGGAGCAGGCACCGTCACCAAAATCATCGAATAAGAACACCAGGTCGGGCAACCGGACAGCGGGAGGGCCGCCATGGCCAAGAAAAAAGGAAGCCGCATCAAGATCACTCTTGAGTGCACCGAGGCGAGGGCCGAGGGAAAGCCCCCGTCGCGCTACATCACCACCAAGAATCGGACCAATACCACGGGACGGCTCGAGCTCAGGAAGTACAACCCCTTTCTCCGGCGCCACACGCTGCATCGCGAAACCCGTTAGTTCCATGGACGGCGCCAAGCGCACCTCCTAAGGCAGGTCAGGATGACGGGCCTGGAGAGCTTGGCCGGTCGCACTTACGGTCCGTCGGCCTTCCGGGTCGACCCGGCCCAAGTGGCCGCATACGTGGAGGCGTCCGGCGACGATCCGGAGCGCTGGCATACCCACGCTCCGCCCTCCTTCGCGGGCGCGGCTCTCTTCAAGGTCGCCACCTCCTTTCTGGGCGATCCGGAGGTGGCTTCGCACGCCCGCTTGCTCATCCACGGTGAGCAGACGTTCATATGGCGCCAACCCTGGCGGATCGGCGCCGCTCTTACCATCTCGGCCCGTGTGGATCGTCTCCGGGAGCGGGCCGGTACCGCCTTCGTCACCTTCGGCGCCGAAGTCGTCGACTCCGCGGACCGGACGGTGCTGTCGTCCCGTTCGTTGTTCCTCATGTCCCCGGAGAAACCACCCGGAGGGACAGCTGCGGAGCGTTCCGAGCCTGTGGCCGAGGCCCGCCGCGCCAACTCCGTTCCCAAGGCGGAGCCCTTGCCCGCGGTCGGCGAATCCCTCACGCCGCTGGCCAAGTCGGCCTCCCGGGCCGATCTGGTGCGGTACGCCGCCGCCAGCGAGGACTTCAATCCGGTCCATTGGGACCACCTCCGGGCGGTCGAGTCCGGAGTGGGCGGTGTCATCTGCCACGGCCTGCTGATGGCCGCTTGGGCTACCCAACCGGCCGCTGCTTCGTCGTCCCGGCCCCATCCCCTGGCCAGGGCCCGCTTCCGGTTCCGGCGGCCCCTGTATCCCGACCAGGCTGCCCGGGTCAACACCATTGTGAGGGATCGGGACGAGCGGAGGACCGTCCTCAGTTCGAGCGTGTCGTCCGAAGCCGGGGATCACGTCTCGGCTAGCATCGAGATACAGACGGACGACGGGAGCGGGTAGAGGGTGCAGGACCACCGGTTGGAACCCGATGTCATCGAGTTGGTGGATCGGTCGCGACAGGGCGATCGGGACGCCTTCGGAGAACTGGCCCGCCTCCATCAACACGAGGTCTACACCCTGGCGGTCCGGTTGACGGGTGATCGAACCCTGGCCGCTGATGTCACCCAGGAGGCGCTGATCCGGGCTTGGCGGGCCATCGGGCGTTTCCGGGGCGACTCCAGCTTCTCCACCTGGCTATACCGGATCACAGCCAACGTCGCCTGGACGCTCAAGGGACGGGCGGCTCGGCAGCGCACCTACCAGCTCGACGCGATGATCTTCCAGCCGCAGGCGAGCGACCGCGGCAATCCCGAGGTAGCGGGGGAGCGGACCGAGTTGCGCGCCCGGCTCGGGGCGGCACTCGCAGAACTGGCGCGATCCCAGCGCACGGTGGTGATCCTGAAGGACGTTTACGGCTGGTCACATAAGGAGATCTCCGACGCGCTGTCGATATCCGTGACCGCCTCCAAGGTACGGCTGCACCGCGCCCATCTCCGGTTGCGGGAGCTGTTGAAGGAGGCGAGTTGAGCCGCCTGGTGTCCCGAGCCGGCCTCGATCGCGTTCCGCGGACCGCTACCTGCGGCCTCACCCGGCTGGTTCTCCACGGGGCCGAGTCGGGCGGGATAGACCTGCCCCCGGTGATGGAGCGACACCGCAGCGGTTGCCTGTCGTGCCAGGCGGCCACCGCTCGCCAGCGGAGGATGCTGGCCGAGTTGGGCGCGTTGCGAACCGAGGTCGAGCCGGTGCCATACGATATGACGGCCGGCCTGGAGTATCCGGTCGAGGCGGGCGCAGACCACGCCTCGACGCAGCGTCGCTCCACCAATCGAAGAACCACCACTGCGGTGGCATCGGCGGTATCGATCGCCGCCATAGGGGTGGTGGTGCTGGTCCGCCGGATGAGATCACCCAGTATCCGGAAGCCGGCTTAGCGGCGGCGCGGCCGCCGGCGACCACACTGGGCCGTGAGGTGTTTACACTAGGGCGACCTGTTCGTATACTCCCTGCGGCAGCCGAGGGGCGTAGCTCGAAATTGGTTAGAGCGCCGGTCTCCAAAACCGGAGGTTGGGGGTTCGAGTCCCTCCGCCCCTGCTCGACTCGTTCGCTGCGATTCTCGTCGCAGTGCCCACAACAAAAGGCAGTAGAAAAATGAACCGCGAGATGCGTCGCATGGCCGAGCGGGAAGAGCGGCGCAAGAAACAGCAGGGTGAACGGCGCCGTTCGCCACTCCCGGGTTCACCGGGTGGCGACGGGTCGATAACGGGCCGCTGGGCCCGGCTGGTCCAATTCCTCCGCGAGGTGCGGGTGGAGCTGAGCCGGGTCAACTGGCCCAACCGCCGGCAGATGGTCGCATTCACAACCGTGACTGTGATCACGACCGGCGTCCTGACCGGTTACGTATTCCTGGTGGACCTGGCGCTCAGCCGATCAGTGCTGGCCGGGATCAGAGCTTTGACAGGTTGAAATTGGCAGAACGGGCAGTAACGCAGCAGGATCGAGCTCCAACCGAGCGGGGAGATCGTGAGGAGTCCTCGCTCGGATCCCTAGGAGCGGCGTTCGTGCATGCCGGTTTCCTGGAGGATGGATCCCGTGATGAGACCGAGCCGGAACCCGCCGAGGAGGTCCGGCCGGAGGTCTCGGACACACCAACCAGCACCGAGCCCGAGCGGGACGAGGCGGTTGCGAAGACTCCGGCGACCGGCGCCAAGACCGCCGTCACTCAGGAACTGGTTCCCGAGTTCGTAGAAGAGGACCCGATCAGCCCCTACGACAAGCGCGGGTCCTGGTACGTGATCCATGCCTATTCGGGTCACGAGAAGAAGGTTCGCGCCAACCTCGACACTCTCAAGACCTCCCAGCACCTGGAGGGGAGCATCTTCGAGGTGGTCATCCCCACCGAGAAGGTGGTCGAGATCAAAGGAGGTCGCAAGGTGGAGGTGGAGCGGCGCATGTTCCCCGGCTACCTCTTGATCCGGATGTACGACGACACCGAAACCTTCAACGTGGTGCGGAACACCCCTGGAGTCACCTCGTTCGTAGGTAGCGGGATGGGAGGCGGATTCCGGCCCACCCCGCTGTCGCGCCGCGAGGTGGAGCGCTTCCTAGGCCTCAAGAGAGAGGCGGCCAAGAGAGCCCCGAGGTTCCGCCCGGCCTGGGATATCGGAGAAACGGTGCGGGTGTCCAAGGGACCCTTCGCCGACTTCAACGGCGTGGTGGAAAACATCAATGTCGACCAGCAAAAGGTCACCGTGCTGGTCGAGATATTCGGCCGGGACACACCGATGGAACTGGATTTCGAGGACATTCAGAAGCAGTAGCTAACGCCGCGGACTATCCGGACCGAGCCGGAACAGCAAGAAGAGACGATTCGAAGGACACACCGACCATGGGCAGAAAAAGGGTTGCAGCCATCCTGAAGGTTCAGATCCCCGCCGGCGAGGCGAGCCCCGCGCCGCCGGTCGGGCCCGCGCTGGGTCAGTACGGCATCAACATCATGGAGTTCGTCAAGTCGTACAACGATGCCACCCGGGCCCAAGTGGGCACGATCGTTCCGGCCGAGATCACTATCTACACCGATCGGTCGTTCAGCTTCGTCACCAAGTCACCTCCTACGGCCGTGTTGCTCCGGCAGGCGGCTCGGGTGGAGAAGGGGTCGCCGGAGCCGCACCGGGAGAAGGTCGCCACCCTGTCCAGGGATCAGATCAGGCGGATCGCCGAGACCAAGCTTCCCGACCTGAACACCAACGAAGTCGAGGCGGCCATGAAGATCGTGGCCGGCACGGCCCGGTCGATGGGGATCATCGTCGCCGACTGAGGAAAGGCCCTTCGTTCCAAGGAGGGGCCGGGACAACCGAAGACCGCTGGGAGAGTCACCGCGAGGGGTGGCTCGTTTTACCACAAGGAGGAAACCCTATGGCTCACAGGGGCAAGCGCTACGACCGGCTCTCCGCCGCCTACGACAAGTATCACCACTACGAATCGCTCGAGGCAGTGCGCATGGTGAAGGCTTCCGCCGCTGCCCGCTTCGACGAGACCATCGAGGCGGTGATGAAGCTAGGGATCGATCCCCGTAGGGCCGATCAGTTGGTCCGCGGCACCGTGGTGCTTCCGCATGGAACGGGCAAGGCGGTTCGCGTCTGCGTGTTGGCGGTCGGTGATCTGGCAACCGAAGCCGAGTTGGCGGGCGCCGAGGTAGTCGGTGGTGACGAATTGATCGCGTCGATCGCCTCGGGCGGGGATATTGCTTTCGATGTCGTGATCGCGTCACCGGACATGATGCCGAAGGTGGGTCGCCTCGGAAGGATCCTGGGACCTCGGGGCCTGATGCCCAACCCGAAGGCCGGGACCATCACCCGAGACGTGGCGAGGACGGTCGGGGAGTTCAAGGCCGGCAAGATCGAGTATCGCAACGATCGCTACGGCAACGTGGCCGCTCCCGTCGGCAAGGCCTCCTTTGACGAAGCGCTCCTTCACGAGAACCTGATCACCCTGGTCTCCGAGGTATTGCGGGTGAAGCCGGCTGCTTCCAAAGGCACCTATCTCAGGGGGTTGTCGATATCGTCGACCATGGGCCCCGGAATCAGGGTGGACGTGACGAAGGTGGACCGTCTGTCCGGCGTGGCGTAGACGGTGTGGCCACTGGTCAGTGGTCAGTGGTCAGTGGTCAGTGGTCAGTGGTCAGGGTTGCTCTGGCAGGGAGCACTAGACCATCAGAGGGGGCTCGCTACAAGACCAGAACAGCCCCAGTCCCAACTAGCCACTGGCCACTGGCCACTAAACGATCGGGCTGTCTGGCAGCGGGTCGGCACGCCCGCTACACTGCCCCAGGTTTCCCGGCTCCGGGCCGGGAATGTTAGGCCGTAGACAGCCGGTACCCATAGCGGGTGTAAGCAATCCGGGAGGATTCGCCTGCCGAGGTCGGATCGAGGCGTTCGTCTCGTTTCCTCCTTGCTGTCCCTGCGCCCGCTGCGGCGCGTGCGGCCTAGCGCCAGCAAAGTCGCGGGCTGGCCCGCGACCCGCAATCCAGCGGAGGAACTCATGCCACGACCCGACAAGGTCCGGGCTGTTGAAGACATCAAGGGTTACTTCTCGGCCTCGTCCTCATCGTTCCTGACCGAATTACGCAGCCTGCCGGTTGCGGCCCAGCAGGAACTTCGCCGGAACCTCCGCGAAGCCGGGGCAAGGTACCGGGTTCTGAAGATGACGCTCACCAAGCGAGCCCTCCACGATCTCGGCCACGTTGACCTCGACGAATGGCTCACGGGACCGACCGCCGTGGCCTTCGTCGAAGACGATCCGGTCTTGGCGGCCAAGGCGCTGGTTGCCTTCAGCCGGGATAACGAAGGTCTGGTCATCAAGGCCGGCATGCTCGACGGCCGGGCCATCGGGGCCGATCAGGTGGCGCTCCTGGCCACCCTCGACAGCCGGGATGTGATGCTCGCCAAGGTCGCCGGCGCCTTCAACGCGCCCCTGGCCAGAGCCGCTTCGCTAATGGGTTCCTTTACGAGGAACGCAGCCTCGGTGTTTTCGCAGTTGCTCGAAAAGAAGGAAGACGGATGAGGCCGGCCCCAGGCACGGCTACCGATGCCGGGCACCGGCCGAACGAACGGAATCTAGGAGGATGGCAATGGCCAGTATGACTACTGAAGAACTGTTGGGTGTGTTCGAGGGGATGACGGTCCTCGAGCTCAAGGAGTTCCTCGACGCCTTCGAGGAGCACTTCGATGTGACTGCGGCAGCCCCGATGGCGATGGCGGTCGCAGCCGGGGACGGCGCCGGCGCCGAGGCGCCCGCCGAGGAGCAGACCGAGTTTGACGTGGTGCTCACCGGGTCCGGCGACAAGAAGATCCAGGTCATCAAGGAAGTCCGGGCCATGACCAGTCTTGGGCTCAAGGAGGCCAAGGCCGTTGTGGACGGCCTTCCCAGCACCGTCCTCGAGGCGGTCTCCAAGGAGGAGGCCGGCGCCGCCAAGGAGAAGATCGAAGCGGTTGGAGGCTCGGTAGAGATTCGCTAGCGGTCCGGGTTCCGACCGGAAACGGTTGACGGCTGCTCCGGACACCCATTATCATCACCGCGAAGTGGACGGCATAGCCCGTACCAGTAGGGTACAGCGACGGGGGCCCGGGGCCCGTCGATAGGAGTTGACTTTCCGCCTAAGGCTTCGGGTTTAGGCTGCTTTGGCGCGTGCTAAACTACCAACTTGCTGTGCCCTATGGTGCCGGGAGAGCGCGCGTACTTCACAACATTCCGCCTGATGGCGACCGATATTCGGAGAGCATGGAGATTGTTCGTGTCCGTAATGGCGTCGGAACACGGACGAATCGGGTCAAGTGAGTCGAGATGGCCGGGATTGCCGGTCGGATGTCTATTAGGAGGAAGCTTTGGCCGTAGTGCGTGCTGTTGATCGACTGTCGTTCTCCAGGATCCCCGAGGTCAGTCCCCTACCCGACCTAATCGCGGTCCAGCGCGAATCCTTCAACTGGTTCCTCGAAGAGGGCCTCAGCCGCATCTTCCGGCAGCTCTCACCGATCGAGGACTTCGGCGGGCAACTGGCTCTCGACCTCAGCGATCACTACTTTGGTGAGCCGCTGATGACCGAGGAGGAGGCGAAGGAGCGGGACCAGAGTTACTCCAAGCCCCTCCACGTGATCGCCCGGTTCGTGAACCGCAACACCGGGGAGATCAAGGAACAGAGGGTATTCCTCGGTGACTTCCCGATGATGACCCGCAACGGGACCTTCATCATCAATGGCACCGAGCGGGTGGTGGTGAGCCAGTTGGTGCGGTCCCCCGGCGTGTACTTCGACCACGCGGTCGACAAGGCCTCCGACAAGGACATCTACGGAGCGAAGGTGATTCCGGGGCAGGGCGCCTGGATGCAGTTCGATATCGACAAGCGCGGGACGGTCGGCGTGCGGGTGGACCGCAAGCGGCGCCAGTACATCACGTCGTTCGTGAGGGCGCTGGACATCGCCGAGACCGATGACGAGATACTGCGCCTGTTCGATGACGCCGAAGTCATAGCGAACACCCGCGACAAGGACCCCTTGAGCAGTCTCCCTGAGGGCCAGAAGGTCGATGAGTCCAAGCTCGATTTCTACCGGAAGCAGCGCCCTGGCGAGCCGACCACCCTTGACTCCGCCAAGGGCCTGATCGGCGCCATCTTCTTCAACACGAAACGTTACGACCTCACCGAGGTGGGCCGCTACAAGGTCAACCAGAAGTTCGAGAACCCGAAGGGACACTCGTCCGAGAACGGTCTCTTCACCCCCGACGACTTCATCGACACCATCCGCTACATGATCCACCTCTGGAAGGGGGAGGAAACCATGACCACTCGGGCGGGCAACGAGGTGGCGGTCCGTACCGACGACACGGACCACTTCGGAAACCGCCGGGTACGGACGGTCGGGGAGCTGGTCCAGAACCAGATCCGGGTGGGTCTGAGCCGGATGGAGCGCCAGGTCAGGGAGCGGATGTCCACCCAGGATCCGGATTCCATCACGCCCACCTCCCTCATCAACATCCGGCCTGTGGTGGGTTCGATCAAGGAGTTCTTCGGATCCAGCCAGCTCAGCCAGTTCATGGACCAGCCCAACCCGTTGGCCGGGCTCACCCACCGGAGGCGCCTGTCGGCACTGGGCCCCGGCGGCGTGTCGCGGGAGCGGGCAGGCTTCGAGGTACGGGACGTCCATCCCTCCCACTACGGGCGCATGTGCCCCATCGAGACCCCGGAGGGTCCCAACATCGGGTTGATCGGGTCCCTCGCCAGTTACGCCCGGGTCAATCGGTTCGGCTTTATCGAGACCCCCTACCGCGAGGTCAAGGACGGCAGGGTGACCGACGCCACCAAGCATTTGACCGCTTCGGAGGAGGAACGTTACGTGATCGCGCAGGCCAACTCGGAGTTGAACCCTGACGGCACGTTCGTTCGCGACCGGGTTCTCGTCCGTCGGGCCGGCGGCGAGATCGACCGGGTACCGCCCAGGGACGTCGACTACATGGATATATCACCCAAGCAGATCGTCTCCGTGGCCACCTCCCTGATCCCGTTCCTCGAGCACGACGACGCCAACCGTGCCCTTATGGGCTCCAACATGCAACGCCAGGCGGTTCCCCTGCTCAAGGCCGAGGCGCCTCTGGTGGGCACCGGAGTGGAAGCCCGCGCGGCCCGGGATTCCGGTGATTTGATCACCTCCGAAGTGGCGGGCGTGGTGACCTCCGTCACCGGCAACGAGATCGTGGTCGCCGAATCCGGCACCGGTGAGGAGCACCGCTACCGGCTCCGCAAGTTCGAGCGCTCCAACCAGGGCACCTCGATCAACCAGAAGCCGGTGGTGGATGTCGATGATGAGGTATCGGTGGGCACCGTAATCGCCGATGGACCCTCGACTGAGGCGGGAGAGCTGGCGCTGGGCAAGAATCTGCTGGCCGCCTTCATGCCTTGGAAGGGCCACAACTTCGAGGACGCCATCGTCCTCAGCGAGCGCCTGGTGAAGGGCGACGTGCTGACCTCGATCCATATCGAGGAATACGAGGTCGACGCCCGCGACACCAAGCTGGGCGCCGAGGAGATCACCCGTGACATTCCGAACGTGGCGGAGGAGGTGCTCAAGGATCTCGACGACGAGGGCGTTATCCGGGTGGGCGCCAATGTGGGCCCGGGTGACTACCTGGTCGGCAAGGTAACGCCCAAGGGCGAGACCGAGATGACCCCAGAGGAGCGCCTGCTACGTGCCATCTTCGGCGAGAAGGCCCGCGAAGTCAGGGATTCCTCTCTCAAGGTTCCCCATGGCGAGTCCGGCAAGGTGATCGATGTACGGGTCTACCGGCGGGAAGAGGGCTACGACGACCTCCAGCCCGGGGTCAACGAACTGGTACGAGTGTGCGTGGCGAGCCAGCGCAAGATCTCCGAGGGGGACAAACTCGCCGGTCGGCACGGTAACAAGGGCGTGATCGCCAAGATCCTCCCGGAGGAGGATATGCCCTTCCTGGCGGACGGGACCCCCATCGATATCGTGCTCTCGCCGCTGGGTGTTCCATCCCGGATGAACTTGGGCCAGGTTCTGGAAACGCATCTGGGCTGGGCCGCCGCTCAGGGATGGCGCCCGTTCAAGAGCGGTACTGCGGCGGCGGAAGGGCGGCCGCCCCAGTCTCCCGTGGCCACGCCCGTGTTCGACGGCGCCCGCCAGAGCGAGATACGCGACGTCATCGCCAACAGCCTCCCCAACCGGGACGGGATGCGCATGGTCGGCGACGACGGCAAGGCAGTCCTCTACGACGGGCGTACCGGGCGACCCTTCGATACGACCATCACGGTGGGATACCTCTACATCCTCAAGCTGGTCCACCTGGTGGATGACAAGCTCCATGCCCGTTCGACCGGTCCCTACTCGATGATCACCCAGCAGCCATTGGGAGGCAAGGCGCAGTTCGGTGGCCAGCGCTTCGGGGAGATGGAGGTGTGGGCACTCGAGGCCTACGGCGCCGCCTACGCGCTCCAGGAGTTGCTGACTATCAAGTCGGACGATGTTCTGGGTCGCGTCAGGGTCTACGAGTCGATCGTGAAGGGCGACAACATACCCGAACCGGGGATTCCGGAATCCTTCAAGGTGTTAATCAAAGAGATGCAGAGCCTGTGTCTCAACGTTGAGCTGCTGTCGGCGGGAGAAGAGATCCAGTTCAGAGACCTGGACGAGGATCTCTATCGCGCGTCGGAGTCGCTCGGAATCGATCTGTCGCGTCCGGAGCGCAGGGAAGAAGGTTGACAAGCGTGGATTGGGGTCGAACACCTGACCGTTTCAGTACGTACGGGAGCTACCCGGCTCCCTCCAGCGCGCCCACGAGGGATGTGTTCGACGAGCTCAAGATCGGCTTGGCCTCGCCCGAACAGGTCCGTTCCTGGTCGTTCGGGGAGGTGAAGAAACCGGAAACCATCAACTACCGGACGCTCAAGCCCGAGAAGGAGGGCCTGTTCGACGAGCGTATCTTCGGTCCCCAAAAGGACTGGGAATGTGCCTGCGGAAAGTACAAGCGCATCCGTTACCGGGGCATCACCTGCGAGAAGTGCAACGTGGAGGTGACCCGGAGCAAGGTACGCCGGGAGCGCATGGGCCACATCGAGTTGGCCGCTCCGGTCACCCACATCTGGTTCTTCAAGGGTGTTCCCTCCCGCCTCGGCTACTTGCTCGACATGTCACCCAAGCAGCTCGAGAAGGTCATCTACTTCGCTTCCTACGTGGTCACCGAGCTCGACGAGCGGAAGCGTCTCGAAGACCTGCCCGATCTGGAGGCCCAGATGGAGGCCCAGATCGAGATCGAGCAGGAAGACTTCGACGAGTGGCGGGAGGCCCGGCTCCAGCGGCACGAGGAAGAGGTCCGGCGCATGGAGGAGGGGGGCGCCAAGCCCCAGGAGATCACGGCGCGGCGCCGCGATGTCGAGCGTGAGGTTTTGGATCGCGAGTACCGGTGTCAGCGGGAGTGCGAGCTCTACCGGGACGCCTTCGAGACCTTCCGCAGCCTGAAGCCCAAGAAGCTGGTGGAGTCGGAGCTGCTATGGCGGATGCTCGACGACCAGTACAAGGACTACTTCTCGGGAGGCATGGGCGCCGAGGCGGTCAAGGCCCTGCTGCGGCGGATCGACCTGGATGCCGAGATGGCCATGCTACGCGAGAACCTGGTGGCCACCTCCGCCCAGCGCCGCCACCGGGCGACCCAGCGGATCAAGGTGGTCAAGCCGTTCTGGGAGGGCAAGCATGCTCCCCGGAGCATGATCGTGGAGTCGGTACCGGTGATCCCGCCCGATCTCCGCCCGATGGTCCAGCTGGACGGTGGTCGGTTCGCCACCTCGGACCTCAACGATCTCTACCGACGGGTCATCAACCGCAACAACCGGCTGAAGCGACTTCTCGATCTGAACGCTCCCGAGATCATCGTCAACAACGAGAAGCGTATGCTCCAGGAGGCGGTGGACGCCCTGTTCGACAACGGTCGGCGGGGCAAGGCCGTCACCGGCCAGGGCAATCGGCCTCTCAAATCCTTGACCGACATGCTGAAGGGCAAGCAGGGCCGGTTCCGCCAGAACCTGCTGGGCAAACGGGTGGACTACTCGGGGCGCTCCGTGATCGTGGTGGGACCGAAGCTCAAGCTCCATCAATGCGGGCTGCCCAAGGTCATGGCCCTGGAGCTGTTCAAGCCCTTCGTCATGAAGCGACTGGTCGATCGGGACATCGCCCAGAACATCAAGTCCGCCAAGCGGATGGTGGAGCGCCGCCGTCCCCAGGTTTGGGACGTGCTCAAAGACGTGATCCAGGAGCACCCGGTGCTGCTCAACCGCGCCCCCACGCTGCACAGGTTGGGTATCCAGGCCTTCGAGCCCATCCTGGTCGAGGGTAAGGCCATCCAGATACACCCCTTGGTGTGCGAGGCCTTCAACGCCGACTTCGATGGAGACCAGATGGCGGTGCACCTGCCGCTGTCGGCCGAGGCTCAGGCGGAGGCCCGGATCCTTATGCTCTCCACCAACAACGTCCTTTCGCCGGCCAGCGGTTACCCGATCGTGGCGCCGTCCCAGGACATGGTGATCGGTATCTACTACCTGTCCGAGAAAGTGGAGGATGCCAAGGGCGCGGGCCGGGTGTTCGCCGACCCGGACGAAGCCGTGATGGCCTACGACCTGGGCGAGATATCCCTGCACGCCCCGATCAGGCTGCGCCTCGGCGAGATCGCCGGCGATCCCGAGATGCATGCCGAGCTGAAGGACTTCATCCCGAACCTCATAACCGAGACACCGGTGGACGGTAACGCGTTGTTCGAGACCACCCTCGGCCGGACCCTGCTCAACCAGGCCATGCCCGAGGGCTTCCCGGTCCTTGATGCCATCCTGCTGAAGGGCGACCTGAAGGTGCTGATCACCGAGATCATCGAGCGGTACGGGAAGAACGTGGTCCAGCAGACCCTGGACGGACTCAAGGAGCTGGGATTCGACTACTCGACCAGGTCCGGGCTGACCATAGGACTGCGGGACGTTCGGGCGCCCCGTGACAAGCAGAAGATCCTCAACCGGCACCAGAAGAAGGCCGACGGGGTGGATCGCCAGTACCAGCGCGGCATCATCACCCAGGACGAGCTCCAGCAGGAGCTGATCGAGATATGGACCGAGGCCACCGAAGAGGTGACCGCCTCCATGGAAAAGACCCTGGCCGGCGAAAGCTTCAATCCGATCGACATGATGGTGAAGTCGGGCGCCCGGGGGAACAGAATGCAGGTCCGCCAGATCGCTGGCATGCGGGGTCTGGTGGCTAACCCGAAGGGTGACATCATCCCCCGTCCGATCAAGGCCAACTTCTTGGAGGGCCTGACCGTGCTGGAGTACTTCATCTCCACCCACGGCGCCCGCAAAGGCTTGGCCGACACTGCGCTCCGGACGGCCGACTCGGGCTACCTGACCCGCCGCCTGGTGGATGTGTCCCAGGAGATCATCGTGCGGGAGGAGGACTCGGCGGATCGGGGCCTGAGTATTCCCATCAGGGTCATGGGAGACAACGGGTTGCAGCTGATCCACAACCTGCGGAATCGTGTCTACGGACGGGTACTCGTCGACGATGTGCTGGTTGACGGCGAGCCTGTGGTGACCAAGGACGGACGGGAGCTGGTGGCCGGCGAGGTGCTCGACCGCTACGCGATGGTCGCCCTGGAGACCGCATCGGAGGTTCGAAGCGTGCGGGTGCGCTCGCCGCTGACCGACGAGATCTCCTACGGAATAAGCCAGAAGTCGTATGGGCTGAGCATGGCCAGCGGCAAGATAGTGGAGCCCGGCGAGGCGGTCGGGATCATGGCCGCTCAGTCGATAGGCGAGCCAGGAACGCAGTTGACCATGCGCACGTTCCATACCGGCGGCGTGGCCGGCCAGGACATCACCCACGGCCTCCCCCGGGTGGTCGAGCTCTTCGAGGCCCGCTCTCCCAAGGGCAAGGCGGTGCTCTCCGAGGGCGGCGGCCGGGTCCGGATCGAGGAGACGGAGGAAGGCGGCCGGGCCATCGTGATCGAGTCGCCGGAAGGAGAGCGCCAGTACGAGGTTTCCCGTCGGGCTCGCCTCACGGTTCGAAATGGCCAGGAGATCCCGCCCGGCACTGCCCTCACCGAGGGTCCGCTCGATCCCAAGGAAGTGTGCGACATCCGGGGAGTGAGGGCCTGCCAGCAGTACCTGGTGGAGCAGGTTCAGGAGGTCTACCGGAACCAGGGTGTGGACATCCACGACAAGCACATCGAGCTGATCGTGCGCCAGATGTTGCGCAAGGTTCAGGTGGCGAGTTCCAACGACTCGGATTTCCTCCCGCTTCAGATGGTGGACTACGGGGAGTTCCGCGAAGAGAACCGCCGTCTGGTGGCCGAGGGCAAGCAGCCGGCCGAGGGACGGCGCGTGCTGATGGGAATCACCAAGGCCTCCCTGGCCACGGATTCGTGGCTGTCGGCGGCCTCGTTCCAGGAGACCACCCGGGTGCTGACCGAGGCTGCCATCAACGGTCGCTCGGATCATCTGCGGGGTCTCAAGGAGAACGTGATCATCGGCAAGCTGATTCCGGCGGGCACGGGAGCGACCCGTTACCAGTCCATCCAGCCGGATCTTCCGGAGGCAAGCATGCTCCCGTCGAACCTCGGCGCCGACTGGTTGGCATCTCTCCAGATGCCGGGCGAGGACGGCGAACCGAACGGGGAGTTTGCCGAGCCCGGGGACACCGGCGCCGGAATCGGCTTCCGCGAGCCCGGAGACGATCTCGTCTCCAGCGACCCGGCGCCCTCCAAGTCGACAGTCGAGTGACCTCTAGTTGCTAGTTGTCGTTGGGTATCACTGACCACTGGCTGTCAATCCGGGTGGTCGCCGCCCGGCGCCGGGGGCCTGACGTCCTGGGCCCGGTCCATGGCCGCCACCAGGACCGCGTCCCCGGTGTCCACCACGATGACCCCGTCGAGGCCGAGTACCAGGACGGGCCGTTCCCCGGCTGAGACGTAGCTGGACGCGACCGAGCACACCTCGGCGGGCCCGGTGACCACGTTTCCGTCCTGGTCACGGCTTGCTCTCTCCCAAATAGCGGCCCATGACCCCAGGTCCGACCACCCCGCGTCGAGGGGCGCCATGGTGCCGCGGCGGGTCCGCTCCATCACCATACGGTCTATGGAGCCTTCCGGACAGGCTGAGAATGCCTGGCTGTCCAGCACGGCCGGACCATCGCCGCCCTCGCTACCGAGAGCGGCCCGGACCTGGCGGACCATGCCGGGACTCGCCGACCGCAGCTCGTCCAGAAAGGCGTCGGCCCGGAACAGGAACATTCCGGAGTTCCATGAGTAGCGCCCCGAATCGAGATAGCGGCGGGCGGTGGGACGGTCGGGCTTCTCTTGGAACGCGGCGATCCGGATCACGCCCTGGAGGCCGGCGATGGCCGGCCCGTGCTCGATGTAGCCGTATCCGGTCTCGGGCCGGTTCGGCGTGACCCCGAAGGTGACCAGCCAGCCGGCGTGGGCGGCGGCCTCGGCTCGCTCCACCACCTCGACGAAGGCCTCGGTGTTCTCGATGGCATGGTCGGCAGGGAGCACCAGCAGCAGGTCGTCCGCGGCGGACAGCAGCGCCGCGGCGGCCGCGGCAGGGGCGGTGCCACGCCCCACCGGTTCCAGCACCGCTCGGAAGCGGTTCACCCCGATCTCGGCCAGGTGATCCGATACGGGCTGGTAGTGGCCCTTGCCGCACACGATGATCGGATCCGCCGGCGCCCCGAGGAGAGCGGCGCGCAGGACGGTTTCCTGCAACATCGAACGGTCACCGGCCAGGCGGGCGAGAGGCTTTGGGTATTCGGGACGTGACAGCGGCCACAGCCGGGTGCCTGATCCTCCCGCCAGGATCACCGGTCGGAGCATCTCGCCCTACCCGCAGCGAGCCGCGTGGACCCGGGTGGCGAAACGATCGGTCATGCCGGCCACGTAATCGACCGCCTGACGCAGGGGAGAATCGGACTGCCGCGCGGAGGGGGGTAACTCGGACGGATGCGCTTCGTAGTAGCGGACCAGGTCCCGGACTACTCCTATGGCATGCTTCCGCAGAGTCTGACCTTCGGCCCGAAGGTAAACCCGCTCGAACATGAAGTTCCGCAGGTCGTCCATGGCCTCGGCCACGTCGGGCGCCATCCGAACCCCGCCGGCGCTGATCGAGCCGTCGACCACCGCGTGCACCATTGCGGTCACCCACCGGCCGTGCTGGTCGCCGAGCAGGGCTTGCGCCCGGAACGGCAGATCTCGGTAGCGGATAATCCCGGCCCTCATGGCGTCGATCGGATCGTGGCTCAGGTAGGCGATCCGATCGGCGTAGCGGCACAGTGCCCCCTCCGGGGTGGCGGGTCCCTCCTCGATCCGCCACGGGTGAGCGCGGATGCCGTCCCGAGTCTCCCAGGTGAGGTTGAGCGGCTCGATCACGGACAGGATCCGCACCGAGTGATCGGCATGGACCCAACCCTCGTCGAGGATCTCGTCGAGGGCATCCTCTCCGGTGTGACCGAATGGGGCATGCCCGATGTCGTGACCCAGGCAGATGGCCTCGGTCAAGGACTCGTTCAGGCCTAGCGCCACCGCCATCGAGCGTCCGATCTGGGCGACCTGGAGCGTATGGGTGAGCCTGGTGACGAAGTGGTCGTTGCCGGGGTCGATGAAGACCTGGGTCTTGCGAGCAAGCCGCCGGAAGGCGTTGGAATGGACGATGCGATCCCGGTCCCGTTCGTATGCGGTACGCAGCGGGTCGGGTTCCTCCGGCCTTTCCCTGCCCCTGGACTCGATCGCCTTGGTGGCGGCGGGCGCCAGCTGCTGGTATTCCAACCTCTCTCGAGTCTCGCGAGCAACGTGCCGGAAGGGTTCCGCATGGACGACCACGCCCCGACGATAGCGAGGCCGCCCCGGTTGCCGGCCCGCGCCGGAGGAGTACGCTTCCGGCGATGGAGTACCAAGCGCTCTACCGCAAGTACCGGCCACAGCGCTTCGATCAGGTAATCGGCCAGGAGCATGTAACCGTAACCCTGGCCAGGGAGATCGCCGCGGGCCGGGTGGCCCACGCCTACCTGTTCGCAGGTCCCAGGGGCACGGGCAAGACCACCACCGCCCGCCTGCTGGCCATGGCTCTGAACTGTCCCGACCGGAGTCCGGACAGCGAACCGTGCGGCGCGTGCCCGTCCTGCTCCGGCGTGGCGTCGTCCGTCTCCATGGACGTGATGGAACTCGATGCCGCCTCCCACAACAAGGTGGAGGACATCCGGGATCTCAAGGCCGGCGTGTCAACGGTCGCGTCGGTGGGCGGCGCTCGGCGGGTGTTCATCCTCGACGAGGCGCACATGCTCACCAAGTCGGCCAGCAACGCCCTGCTCAAGACCCTGGAGGAGCCGCCCGATCACGTGCATTTCGTGCTGGCCACCACCGAGCCCTACCGGTTGCTCGACACGGTCCGTTCCCGGAGCCAACGGTTCGACTTCCACCTGGTACCCACGGATACGCTGACCTGCCACCTGCGAAGGATCGCCGAGGCAGAGGGATTCGAGGCCACCGACGGTGCCCTGCTGGCGGTGGCTCGCCGGGCGGCCGGGTCGGTCCGGGACGCGTTGAGCCTCCTGGAACAGGTGGCTGCGAGGGACCGGACCGTCACCGAGGAAGGAGTCCAGGTGGCCCTCGGGGTGGCAGGACCCGAGTCGCTCATGAAGCTGGTGGATGCGGTTGCGGACGAGACGCCGGCCGCCGCCCTGGAGCTGGTGGCCCACCTGTCGGCGGACGGAGTCGACCTGCGACGCTTCGCCGGTGATGCGCTGGGGTTCTTCCGGGGGGTCTTTCTCACGCAATGGAGCTCCGATGTGAAGGAGCTCACCGACGAGCCGCCCGATGTGATCGAGCGCTGGCAGGAGGTGGCAAGCCGGATCCCTTCCGCGTCGGTGACGAGGTCGATGGACCTCTTGGGAGAGGCGCTGGTCAAGCTCAGGGAGGGCCGGGACGAGCGCATGATGCTCGAACTGGCGGTCCTGAAGCTGTCCCGCCCGGAGTTGGATGACAGTCCGGAGGCGATGCTGCGGCGGATCGAGAGGCTCGAGAAGGGCCGACCTGCCGCTCCGACCGGCGCCCCGCCGGCCGCCATTCCCCCGGCCGTCCCGGCCGCCGGCCCGGTGGTACCCCCGGTCCCGACGCCTCGAGAACCACCGGCGCCCGCCCCGGCGTCCGACCAACCCCTCACCGATGCCGACCTTGATCGCATCTGGCCGCAGTTGAGCAACGCGGTGATGGAAGGGACTAGCGGCAGGGTAAGCGCGTTCTTCCGCGAGGTCGTCCCGGGCGGGGTGGAGGGGTCCACTCTTGTGCTGTCCGTTCCGGCGGGGTATGAGCTTCACTACAAGTCTCTCTCGTCCGACGCCGATCTGGCGGTGCTGCTCCCTCGGGTGGCGGGAGAGTTGCTCGGCAGACCGGTGAAGATCGATCTCCGGCTGCAGGGCGCGATAGCACCCGGCGGGTCGCAAGGGCAAGGCGCCGGTCCGGAACCCTCGGCCCCACCGGATCCGATGCCCGAGCCCGAACCGGAGCCACCGGCTCCGTCCGAGCCGGTGGCTAAACGCGCCGCCGGCCCGGCCCCGCCGGAGGTTGACGCGGCGGCCGCCATGCATCAGGCCACGCTGCTGGTCGAGTCCGAGTTGAACGCCCAGGAGGTCCAGCCCGACTAGGACCGGGCCCGGGGATGCGACGGTTTTGTGACTCCCGCCGACTACCCTGGTCAGGCTGATGTTCGAGCGTCCCGTCCAACGACTGATCGACGAGTTGAGCAGGCTTCCCGGGGTGGGTCGCAAGTCCGCCCAGCGCCTTGCCTTCCATCTGCTCAACGTCGAGGAGGCTGAGGCCCGCCGCCTGGCGGAGGCGATTGTCGACCTGCGAGAGCAGACCTCCTTCTGCTCTCGTTGCTACAACGTCACGGCAGGGGCCGAGTGCTCGATCTGCCGCGATCCTCGCCGCGAGCCCGGGCATATCTGCGTGGTCGAACGGGCCCAGGACATTGCGGTCATCGAGCGCACGCGCGAGTTCGCCGGCCAGTACCACGTGCTGGGCGGCGCCCTCTCGCCCATCGACGGGATCGGACCCTCTCAACTCCGGATCGAGGAGCTCGAGCTCCGGATCGAGGAGCTCCGGAATCGGCCCGGGGACAACGGCACGGGCGCGACCGGGGAGCGGCGGATCGAGATCATCATCGCCACCAATCCCACCATCGAGGGCGATACCACCGCCATGTACCTGGCGCGGCGCTTCAGGCCCTACGGGATAACCGTTACCCGTCCTGCCAGCGGTCTGCCGGTCGGGGGCGACATGGACTATGCCGACGAGATCACCCTCGGCAGGGCCCTCGCGGACCGGCGGGAGCTTTAGGGGAACCGTCCCAACTCCGATGTTCGGGGTGGCCGGATAGGTTGATATGGTATGCGCCGATCCAGAGGCGCTCGGAAATGGACTCATGGGCAAAGGCATCGGACCGGTCGAGACCCGGTTCTTCACGTTCGGCAGCGAATCAGATCCGTTCGTCTGCGAGAGCGGCGAGAAGCTGCCCGAGGTGACCCTGGCCTACGAGATATACGGTGAGCTCAACGAGGCCGGTGACAACGCCATCCTCCTATTCCACGCCCTTACCGGCAGCCACCACGCGGCCGGCGAGAACCCCCACTACGCCGGTGCCGGGGACCGCTGGACAGACGAGGTGCATACCGGCTGGTGGGACGACTTCATCGGGTCGGGGCGCTCCCTCAACACGGAAAAGTTCGCCGTGATCTGCGCCAACTGGCTGGGTCATTGCTATGGCTCCACCGGCCCCGCCAGCATCAACCCACTCACCGGCAAGCCATACGGACCGGAATTCCCACGGGTCACCGCGGGCGACACGGTCCGGGCGCACTTCCAGCTGCTGGACCACCTCGGCGTGAAGAAGCTTCATGCGGTGGTAGGAGGCAGCGTGGGCGGGATGATGTGCCTCGACGTGGCAATCCGTTACCCCGATCGGGTGCGCTTCGTCGTTCCGATCGCGGCAGGCCTCAAAGCCACCACCCTCCATGTGATCCACGATTTCGAGCAGATCAACGCCATCTACAACGACCCGGACTTCAACGAGGGCAACTACTACGACGGGCCGCCACCCGATGCGGGGCTCGCCCTCGCCCGGATGATCGGCCACAAGACGTTCGTGTCGCTGGGCCAGATGAAGAAGCGGGCCAGGGGAGAGGTAGTCGAGTCCGCAGATCGGGTCCGGCTACCGATCGAGAGCTACATGTGGCATCAGGGCCAGAAGTTCGTGAAGCGCTTCGACGCCAACGCCTACCTGCGGGCCATGTGGGCCTGGCAGGACTTCGACCTGTATGCGGAGGCGGAGCGCGAGAAACGCTCGCTCCGCGAGATGCTGGCGGCCGGATCCCACAAGTATCTGGTCTTCTCGATCGACTCCGACGTGTGCTACTACCCGTGCGAGCAGAAGGAACTGGCGGAGGAGTTGAAGGCGGCGGGTCTGGAGTTCAACTGGATCACCGTGCACTCGGAGAAGGGTCACGATGCGTTCCTGCTCGAGCCTCATCTGTTCGAGCCCCACCTCCGTTACCATCTGGAATCCGATTGGAATCCCTGATGTCCGACCCGGCCAGGAGGCGCGCCAGATGAGCCACGAGTTTGGCTTCGACACCCGTTCTATCCACGCCGGCCAGCGGCCGGATCCCGAGACGGGTGCGCGGGCCATGCCCATCTACCAGACAACCTCCTACGTGTTCGAGGATCCCCAGCAGGCCGCGGACCTGTTCGCCCTCCAGAGCTTCGGCAACATCTACACCCGGATCGGGAACCCCACCAATGCGGCCTTCGAGGAGCGCATGGCCTCGCTGGAGGGAGGGCTGGGCGGCCTGGCGGCCGCATCCGGTATGTCGGCGCAGCTCCTGGCGATACTCACCATCTGCGAGGTGGGGGACCACATCGTCGCCAACCGGTCGCTGTACGGCGGGACGTTCACCCAGTTTGACGTGACGTTACGCCGGATGGGCATAGACACGACCTTCGTGGACACGAACGACCTCGATGCCATCGAGGCGGCCATCACCGACCGGACCCGGCTCGTCTACGGAGAGACCATCGGCAACCCGGCGGGTGATGTGCTCGACCTGGCGCCGATCGCAGAGTTGTCTCGCTCCTACGGCCTACCCCTGGTAGTGGACAACACCTTCGCCAGCCCGGCGCTGTGCCGGCCGATCGAGCACGGCGCCGATGTGGTGGTGCACTCGGCCACCAAGTTCATCAGCGGGCACGGCACCGCCATCGCCGGCGTGATAGTGGAGAGCGGGGTCTTCCCATGGGACAACGGACGCTTCCCCGCCATCACCGAGCCGTCACCGGCATATCACAACCTCACCTTCTGGGATAACTTCCGGGAGTACGCCTACCTGATGAAGGCCCGCATGGAGTTGATGCGAGATGTGGGCGCTGTCCTGTCGCCCTTCAACTCGTTCCTGCTGCTGATCGGGCTGGAGACGCTGCCATTGCGGATGGAACGGCACGTGGCCAATACCCAGGCGGTGGCCGAGTTCCTGGAGGCGGATCGCCGCGTGTCGTGGGTGTCCTATGCCGGGTTGCCTTCCCACCCCTCCCACGACCTGGCCCGCCGCTACGTTCCGGCCGGGCCGGGAGCGGTGTTCACCTTCGGAATAGCCGGGGGCTACGAGGCGGGCGTGTCGTTCATCAAGCGGGTGGAGCTGGCCAGCCATCTGGCCAACGTGGGTGATGCCAAGACGCTGGTGATCCACCCGGCCAGCACCACGCACCAGCAGGTTCCGCCCGAGGAGAGAGATGCCGCCGGGGTGGGCGACGATATGATCCGGATCTCGATCGGTCTCGAGAACATAGAAGACATTCTTTGGGACCTCGACCAGGCACTGGGGAGTTGAAGATGACCGAGGTACTCGAAGCCGACTCCCGCACCCGGCTGCGGATCATCAGCAAGGCGAGGTCGGTGGCTCTGGTGGGTGTGTCCGGTAACGAGCTCCGGGCGTCCAACTTCGTCGCCACCTACCTGGTCCGGACCCACCTGCGGATCTATCCCGTCAACCCGGGCTACAAAGAGGTGCTGGGGCTGAAGTGCTACAACTCGCTGGCGGAGCTACCGGAGGTTCCCGACATCGTCGACATCTTCCGCCATCCTGACGCCATCCCGTCGGTCGTGGACGAGGCAATCGCCATGGGCGCCAAGGTGGTGTGGTTCCAGCTCGGCCTCCGCCACGACGGGGCGGCCCGGACAGCCATAGACGCCGGCCTCGAGGTGGTTCAGGACCGATGCCTCAAGATCGAGCATGCCCGTTTCTCGGGCCGTCTGAACCTGGCCGGTTTCGACACCGGAGTCATCTCCAGCAAGCGTCTACGGGATATCTGAGCCCACCCATCTTCAGCGGCGTGTTGATCCTCTTCCGGTGTGGCCGGACTGCCTGCCGCCGAGTCCCGGCGGTACACTGGATTCGCGGAATATGATAAGGTATGACTTAGGTTATACCTATCGTATGCACTGAGAAGTTTGCAAAACAGTATGGAAAGGAAGAAACGCATGGCCAAGGCCGTCGGAATCGATCTGGGGACCACCAACAGCGTGATCGCGGTGCTGGAAGGCGGCGAACCGACCGTGGTCGCCAACGCCGAAGGGGCCCGCACCACCCCGTCGGTGGTGGCCTTCAAGGACGGTGAGGTGCTGATCGGTGAGGTCGCCAAGCGGCAGGCCATCACCAATCCCGATCACACCGTCCGATCCGTCAAGCGCCACATGGGAACCGACTGGTCCGTCGGCGCCGATGGCAAGTCCTACACGGCCCAGGAAGTGTCGGCTCGGACCCTGATGAAGCTGAAGCGGGATGCCGAGGCATACCTTGGATCTCCCATTACCTCCGCCGTGGTCACCGTGCCCGCCTACTTCAACGATGCGCAGCGGCAGGCCACCAAGGAAGCCGGGCAGATCGCCGGCTTGGAAGTGTTGCGGATCGTAAACGAGCCCACCGCGGCCGCCCTGGCGTACGGCCTCGACAAGGAGGAGTCGGATCAGACCATCCTGGTATTCGATCTCGGGGGAGGGACCTTCGACGTGTCGGTCTTGGAGATCGGCGACGGCGTGTTCGAGGTGAAATCGACCAGCGGCGACACCCACCTGGGCGGGGACGACTGGGACCAGGCGATCATCGATTGGCTCGTCAAGGGTTTCAAGAACGAGAACGGTGTCGACCTGAGTGCCGACAAGATGGCTGTGCAACGGCTCAAGGAGGCCGCGGAGAAAGCCAAGATCGAGCTGTCGACCGTGCCGGAGACCGATCTCAACCTCCCGTTCATCACCGCCACTGCTGACGGGCCGTTGCATCTCCAGAAGAAGCTGTCCCGCTCCGAGTTCGAGAAACTCACCGGTCATCTGGTGGGCCGGACCGAGGGGCCGTTCAAGAGGGCGGTGGCTGACGCCGGGGTGTCCGCTGACGAGATCGACCACGTGGTGCTGGTGGGCGGTTCCACCCGGATGCCGTCCATCCAGGATCTGGTAAGGCGATTGACCGGCAAGACCCCCCATCGTGGGGTCAACCCGGACGAGGTGGTGGCGGCCGGCGCCGCGCTCCAGGCCGGCGTGCTGACCGGTGACGTGAAGGACATCCTGTTGCTCGACGTGACGCCCCTGACGCTCGGTATCGAGACCAAGGGGAGCGTGATGACCAAGATGATCGAGCGGAACACCACCATCCCCACCAAGCGGACGGAGATCTTCACTACGGCGGATCACAACCAGCCGGAGGTCGAGATACACGTCCTCCAAGGGGAGCGCCCGATGGCCGGCGACAACAAGAGCCTGGGCAAGTTCCGCCTGACCGGAATCCCGCCTGCCCCGATGGGTGTGCCCCAGATCGAGGTGAGCTTCGACATCGACGCCAACGGGATCGTGTCGGTCAATGCCAAGGATCTGGGCACCGGCCGCCAGCAGGCCATGACCATCACCGGCGGGACCGCCCTATCCCCGGACGAGATAGAGCGGATGGTTGAGGATGCGGAGCGCTACGCGGACGAGGACCGCAATCGCCGCGACCTGGCGGATGCTCGTAACCGGGCAGATCAGGTTCTCAACCAGACCGGCACCCTGCTGGAGGAGCACGGCGACAAGCTCGATGACGATGAGCGGTCCGCTATCGACGAAGCGGTGGCAGCCCTACGGTCGGTCTCCGAGGACGAGGCGTCCACGGCCGATGACATCCAAGCCGGTATCGATGCCCTCTTCCAGGCGTCCGCCGTGCTGGCCCAGAAGATGTACGCGTCGGAGGCGGAGGAGCACGCGCCCGCCGGCGAGGGCCAGCCGATGCCGGATGACGAGGACATCGTGGAGGCCGAGATCATCGACGAGGGGGAGGACGGTTGACCGGCTCTACCCAGCCGAGCGCTGGTCCTTCCGGCGGCCCGCCTGAAGGCGTGACGCCGCCCACCCCAGAAGAGGTGGTTGAGGCTGTCATCGACGAGGCCGTGGCTGACCACATCGACCGCATCGAGCTTCCCGGGGATCCGGATGAGGCCATAGCCTTCCTGATCAACGAACTGCTGGCGGTCCGGGAGGCGGCCGAGCAGGCGGAGGACAGGTGGAGGCGGTCGGTTGCCGAGTTCGACAACTATCGCAAGCGCACGGCGCGGGTCCAGCAGGAGTCGGTTGCCCGGGCGTCGGAGCGGGTGATGCTCCAGCTCCTTCCGGTGCTCGACAGCCTGGACGCCGCGCTCACCATTGAGAGCGCGGACGGGTCCTCGGACGGCGGCATGCGCCAGGGAATGTCCAGCACGCGGGTGCTCCTGCTCTCCACCCTGGCTCGCGAGGGGCTCGAACCGATCGAGGCCCTCGGCACCGAGTTCGATCCCACCCTTCATGAAGCGGCCCAGATGGCCGAGGGGAGCGGCACGATGGTGGTGGCGGCCGAACTCCGCCGTGGCTACCTTCTCAAGGGAAAGGTTGTCAGGCCTTCCCTGGTCGCGGTCGGATACGAGCAGGTCTCGCCTGCCGAATCGGAAGCCGGGGAGGAGAACCCGGCATGATCCTGTCCGGGGGTCGCCCATGAACCGCGACTGGCTCGAGAAGGACTTCTACCGGCTTCTCGACGTGAGGAAGGACGCCGACCAGGCGACCATCAAGAAGGCGTACCGGCGCCTGGCCCAGAAGCTCCATCCGGATGCCAACCCAGATGATCCGAATGCCGCCGAGCGTTTCAAGGAGGTCTCGGAGGCCTATTCGGTGCTGTCGGACGGCGACCGTCGCCAGGAGTACGACCAGGTCCGCTCCATGGGAGCGCAGAGTTTCGGCGCACGGGGCGGCTCGTTCGCCGGAGGGCAGGTCCGGATCGAAGACCTGTTCGGCGGTGCCGGAGGTATCGGAGACCTGTTCAACTTCTCCCGGGGTGGCAGGGGCCCCCAGCGCGGCTCTGATGTGTCGGCGACCCTGGGGCTGACCTTCGAGGAGTCGGTCAGGGGAACCACCAGTCCGGTGGCGGTGTCGGGCGCGGTCCAGTGCGGCCGCTGCTCGGGGTCGGGAGGGGAGCCGGGGACTCCGGTGGATGTGTGCGGGAACTGCGGCGGCACCGGCACGGTCGCTTCCAACCAGGGTTTCTTCTCCTTCACCAACCCGTGCCCGGTGTGCGGCGGCGCCGGCAGGAACGTGGAGTCCCATTGCCGCCAGTGCGGCGGTTCGGGCCAGGAAATCCGGGCGCGTACCATCAGGGTGCGTATCCCTCCCGGTATCAAGGACGGGAGCACGATCCGGCTGCGAGGCCGGGGAGCGCCCGGGCCGAGGGGTGGTCCCCCGGGTGATCTGCTGGTCAGGGTCACAGTGGGTCGGCACCACTTGTTCTCCCGCAAGGGCGACGACCTGACCATGCAGCTGCCGATCACGTTCACCGAGGCGGCGCTGGGCGCCAAGGTGAGGGTGCTGACGCTGAACGGCCCGGTCAGGCTCAAGATCCCGGCCGGCACACCTTCCGGCAAGACTTTCCGGATACGCAAGGAGGGGGTGCGAAGGGATTCGGGGCGCCCCGGTGATCTGCTGGTCACGGTGCAGGTGACCGTCCCGGAGAAGCTGCCGAAGGACGCCAAGAAGCTCCTGGAGGAGTTCAAGGACAAGTACGAGACCGCCGACCCGAGAGCGCATCTCTAGAAAGGGGCTACGGATGGCCGGCAAGAGAATCTCACCCGAAATGGAGGCCGTCTACGTCATCTCGGTCGCAGCCTCGCTATCCGGCATGCATCCCCAGACTCTCCGTATCTACGAGCGAAGGGGGCTGATCGATCCGTTCCGGACCCCGGGTGGTACCCGCCGCTACTCGGACGCCGACCTCGAGCGCCTTTCCCTGATCCAGGATCTCACCGGCCAGGGCATCAACATCGAAGGCGTGAAGCGCATCATGGCGCTGGAGGAGGAGAACCAGTTCCTGCGGGACGAGGTGCGGAGGTTGCGCCGCCAGAAGAAGGTCGCTCAGGACGCCGCGATAGCGGCAACCGAGGCTCTACAGGAGACCAAACGCAACATGGCCGGCGAGATCCTGGTGCGCCGGGACATCCTCCGCTTCCCCGAGTTTCCGCGATAGCCGGAGGAGCACCCGTGGAGTTCCAGCCGATCGGGCTCGGTAGCAGCGAGCGCCCCAGAGTCGTATTGCCCGTCCCCGATCCCGGCGTGTCGGATCGGATCGGCGCGGCCTCGACACTCAATGAACTCGCCCGGACCGTCGCCGCCCATCCTGACTCGATGGATGCCTGGGCTGCGTTGGGGGAGCGATACGAGCGGAGCGAGGCCACGTTGGTGGCCGCGGTCACCGCATATGCATGCTTCCGGGTCGGTTACCACCGCGGGCTGGACGCGCTACGCAAGAAAGGCTGGACCGGTAGCCAGTCGGTCAAGTGGGAGGACGAGCCCAATCGGGGATTCCTGCGTTGCGTCTCCGGGCTGGCACGGATGGCCGCCCGCCTCGGTGAACTCCCCGAAGCGCAACGATGCGCCCGGTTCCTGACCGACCTGGATCCGGACTGGGCCCTGTCAAGCCGGGAGTTACCGGAGCCGGCGGCTGATTGACTACGATCCGCCTGCGGCCCTCTGGTTCCTGCCGGGGCCGTGGACGCTACGCGAACCTGAGAGGTAATCTATCAATGGCTTCAACGGCAGAACAACTCACGAATCTGGTCAACGAGAACATAGAGGTGGATGGCCAGACACTCACAATACCGGAGGATTTGAACATCAGCCTTCTTGGCTCCGGTGTATCTTCCATGGATATAGTTGCTCTGGCGAACCTGATAATGGAAGAATTTGGCGTGGAGTTTGCTCTAGATGACTGTTTTGCGTTAGAGACCTTGAGGGATGTCGTAGCCTTCATCGATAGCAAGACCGCTTAGCCCAGCTGGAGGCGTCGGCGCCGATCCGGTTCCGTACTGTTTTCCTCTGCCTCTCGGTTTGATTGCGATATCAAATAGCAGTGATCGAGGCGATGTAATCGCGTACTACCGCGGCGCATTGCTCCGGCTTCTCGAGTGGAAGAAAATGGGTGGCTTCCGGAAGGAAGTCGTAATCGACACTCACCATGTCGCTGAGGTCAAGTGTGGGCAGGTATGAGTACGGTACCAAGGGGTCAGCCCCTAAGACCTTTGTTGGACACGTGACATTGTTGAAGTCTACAAGCACTGAGTACGAGCTGGCATAGTCTATTATCTGTGCTTCAAACTCTGGAGGACATCTAAGCCTGTATAGATCTTCGTTACTGTCTTTACGGAGAGTCGTCCTCGCCATCAGATCAAGAACTCCGGGTACCGCTTGCCGGAAGGTGGGCGCGAAGCCGAGAAGCTGCACGAACTCCTCGTGAGAGCGGAAGCGGTTGGTGCGGCGGCGTGCGATAGCAGCTGTCCGGGTGGCAGCTATGTCGAACTCCTCGTAGCTCCTGCCAGGGGTGCAAAGGGGTGGATCCAGCAGGATCCGTGCGGCGAAGCCACTCCCTCTGGTAGGGGACAGGAGGCTGACCAGGCCGGCCAAGGAGTGAAAGACACCGACCTTCGGTTTCTGTCCATATAATTCATCAATGGCCTTTACAATCCGATCATGGTCCTTAACAAAAGTAGGGAGGGTGTGGGCCCTCAAAGGGCCTGTTTCATTCCATCCATGGTTTCTCAAGTCATAGACTATAAGATCAAAATCTTCGGCAAGTAATGACCAGAAGGGTAAGTAAAGATCAATGGCCAGCCCGTTACCATGGCTCAGAACGAGCCGCTGACCCGAAGCCTTTCCATGGCGGCGCAGAATGACTCGGGTGCCGTCTCCCAGACGAACACCGTCCACCGAACTCGGCTCCGGGACCTTCCACACAGTGCCTGACCCTACTCAAGCCGGTGCGGTTACTCGCTCGTCCCCCTGTTGATCGCCCGATCCGGAAGGCCGCGGTGGACGGCCGGGTAACGTCCTACAATCGGGCCCATGGCTGAGTCCGACCCCCGACCGATCGACTACATCGCGCTGACCAGGGAGACCTACGCAGGGCTGGGTTACCCGCCCTACCGCTGGGCTCTCAACGAGGATCCGCCTTCGTGGGCCACGCTCGGCAAGCCGCTTTCGGAAGCCCGGCTGGGATTGATCGCGTCCGGCGGCATCTACCGGCACGGGCAGGTGGCCTTTACCCACCGCGATGATGTGACCCACCGGGAGATTCCCACTGATGTGGACACCGCCGAGATCCGGGTGACCCACTTCGCCTTCGATCCGGCCGCCGCCCGGCGGGATCCCAACGTGGTCTTCCCGATCGACACCCTTCGTTCTCTGGTTGCCGAGGGCACGGTGGGGGAACTGGCGCCGATGGCGCTCACCTTCATGGGTGGCATCTACTCGCAGCGCCGGCTGGCCTCCGAATTGATCCCGGTGCTGGTGGACCGGACCCTCGAAATGGGGGCCGACGCGGTCCTGCTAGTGCCGGTCTGACCGGTGTGCCACCAGTCAGTTGGGCTGGTCAGCAGGGCGATCGAGCGCAAGGGGGTGCCCACCCTGTCCATGACCAGCGCCCACTCCATCACCACATCGGCCAACCCGCCGCGGGCGGCCTTCACCGACTTCCCGCTGGGTCACACCTGCGGACCGCCCGACCGACCGGAGGAGCAGCGGTCGATCATGCACGACGCGCTGGCGCTGTTCGAGACCATGGAGCAGCCGGGAATCGTGGAGTTGGACTACAGCTGGCCCGCGCCGTGGAAGGAAGAAGCGCGGCAACCGGTGGATCATCGGACTCCTCGTCACGACACCCCCCAGTACCAGAATCAGGATGACCGGTCGGCCGCGGTGGCGGCACACGGGGTCGGGGTAGCGTGCCGACCCGCCGCCCCGGGCGACATACCTCGTTGCTGATGGTCTCGGAGCTGTTCGATCCACATGCCTGGCGCCGGGTCGAGGGATTCTCCTTCGACGACATCACCTACCACCGGGCTGTCGATGAGGGAACGGTCCGGGTCGCTTTCGATCGACCCGAAGTGCGCAACGCATTCCGGCCGCAGACGGTGGACGAGCTCTACATTGCCCTCGACCATGCCCGCCGCTGGAGCGACGTGGGGACCGTCCTGCTGACCGGTAATGGCCCGTCTCCCAAGGATGGTGGCTGGGCGTTCTCCTCGGGCGGGGACCAACGCATTCGCGGGAAGGCCGGTTACATGTACGCCGAGGGTGAAGGCGCCGCGGACATCGACCCCGCCCGTCTGGGAAGGCTCCACATCCTCGAGGTCCAGCGCCTGATCCGGTTCATGCCCAAGGTGGTCATCGCGGTGGTACCGGGTTGGGCGGTCGGGGGTGGCCATAGCCTCCATGTGGTGTGCGATCTGACCCTGGCTTCGGAGGAGCACGCCGTCTTCAAGCAGACCGACGCCGATGTGGCCTCGTTCGACGCCGGGTTCGGCTCGGCCTACCTCGCCCGCATGGTGGGCCAGAAGCGGGCCAGGGAGGTGTTCTTCCTAGGCGCCGACTACTCGGCCGCCGATGCCTTACGGATGGGGATGGTCAACAAGGTCGTGCCTCATGCGGAGCTGGAGGAGACCGCGCTGGAGTGGGCCCGGGCCATCAACTCCAAGAGCCCCATGTCGCAGCGGATGCTCAAATACGCCTTCAACCTGATCGATGATGGTCTGGTGGGCCAGCAGATCTTTGCCGGCGAGGCCACCCGTCTCGGCTACATGACCGAAGAGGCCCAGGAAGGGCGGGATGCCTTCGTGGAGAAGCGTCCGAAGGACTTCTCGCGCTTCCCCCGGTACTACTGAGTGGTCAGTGGTCAGTGGTCAGTGG
>JAGWAN010000032.1 GCA_021296345.1 Acidimicrobiia bacterium
TCCTTGATTCCGATGTTGCCGGTATGCAGCCCGAACCCGGACGGAAACGCCACCTCCTCGACCACGATGCCCAACGCGTTCCCACCAAGCGGGCGGGCCGGCAGCGCGCCGGCGCCGGGAGTATCGGATGGAGAAATGCCCATGAGAAACCAGAATGCTAGACGGCGGCAGCCAGGTCGAGATGTGGAGCATCCGCTACCGAGCGGGACGGATGCCCGATCCGGAACTGCGGCAGTGTTTGGGCGCCTGCGCGGCGCGCCAGGCCTGCCCGGCCTACAGGTTGGATAGGCGGGCCAGTTCTCCAACGAGACGGTCGTAAGCGCCGGTCACCACCCCGACGGGCAGCAGCGCCGCCACCACCTTGAAGCCGATCCTGACCCGAGGGCGGGCCAGGAAGTCCCGAAAGCCGGAGTCCTTCGCCGCCAGCAGGTACAACAGGGCCGACGGGACCATCACGCCGGCCAGGTACAGGGCCATCGGGAGTATTGCGCCCGCGGGTTCGGCCAGGCCTCTGGTCAGGACGGAGCCCAGTTCAGGGCCGACACAGGGCACCCAGGTGGCGCCCGCGAAGGCGCCCACGCGGGCGGCGCCGCCCGCGCCGGCCCGGAACCGTCCGGCGGCGAGGGCCAGACCGGCTCCCGGGACGACGGCCCCTCCGAGCGGGCGGTCGAGCATCAGGTTGACGCCTGCTAGCGGAAGCCAGGCCAGGAGCACGGTGCCCAGATAGAAGAGCCCCAGCGCTACGCCTCGGTCTCCCTGCTTCCGCAGGCCGAGGAGCACCAAGGCCAGCAGCAGTATGGAATAGGAACACGGGAGGAGTCCGGACCTGAGCGCCTCGATCAGGAAGTTCACGGGGCCTCGGCCAGAAGCGCCACCACGGTGTCCTCCAACGCCCTGTAGGCCCCCTCACCGATGTGATCGAAGCGCACCCGGCCCCCGCGGTCCAGCACGTAGGTGCGGGGCCAGTAGGCGGGTGATCCCTGCCACTCCCGGAAGGTCCGCCGATCGGTATCGAGAACCACCGGCCATGTCACTCCGAGCTCGTCCATGGCCGCGGTGATCGCACCCACCTCCTTCTCGTAAGCGAACTCCGGGGAGTGGATACCGACGATCTCGAGACCCTGACCTCGGTAGGCGGCGTAGATGTCCTGCGTGTACGGGAGGCGGTTCTTGCAGTTGTAACAGCCGAAGGTCCAGAACTCGACGATCACCACCTTGCCCCGCAACTCCTCCAGGGAGGTCACGTCCGACTGGAGCCAGCCGTCGATCTCCTTGAGGGGCGGGTGTTCCTCCCTCAGTACCGGGGGCGGATCGATCGGCTCCGCTGCTGCCGGTGCAGGCGGCTCGGCTGCTGCCGGTGCGGTCGGCGCCACGGAGACGTCGGTGCTCGACGGAACGATTGTGGTCCCTCCCTCGGCCATGGTCGTGCCGACCGAGGCCGGAGCGACGCTCGGAGGGGACGGATCGGGTGGAACAGCGGGCGCAGCCGCTTCACGGTCGCCAGAGACCAGTCGCGACACCCCGATCGCTACTACGAGCAACACGAGCATGCCCGCGACCACGGCGGCCGCACCCTTGCGGGACCGGGGGGCTTCCATCAGGCCTCCGCTCCTGACCGGCTCCCGCTGACCGCCCGCTGACCGGGCGCGTCAAGCCTCGCCACCGGGCGACCTTCTTGAGCGCAGTAACCAAAGGGAAACAGCTAAGGCGTGCGCCTCCTCGACGATCCGATCACGTTAACGGCTTGTGCCGGCTGGCCGGACCGGACGGTGCTCGGGGATTAGGGAACGGGGAATCGGCGTGCCAATATCTTGCGCCATGCGACCAAATCCACTTCGTTCCAAATGGGCGGCGGGGCAGCCTGCGCTGGGTAGCTGGGTATCGATTCCCAGCCAACTGGTAGCGGAGGCGGTAGCCGCCAATGATCTCGACTATGTAGTCATCGACTGCCAGCACGGCTTCATCGGCTTCGACGATACGGTCCGCATGCTGGCGGCGCTGAACACGGGCGGTGTCACACCGATCGTGCGGGTGCCGGAACTGTCGACGGCCAACATTTCCCGCGTCCTTGACGCAGGCGCGATGGGCGTCATCATCCCGATGGTCAACTCGGCCGAGGAAGCGGCCGCGGCGGTGGCGTACACCCGTTTCCCTCCGGTGGGCGTCCGGAGTATCGGCGCCGGCCGGGCACTGATCGTGGAGGGCGGCGACTATTACCAGCGAGCCAACGAAGAGGTGGCCTGCATCCCGATGATCGAGACCATGGAGGCCATCGACGACCTGGACAACATCCTCTCGGTTCCGGGAGTCGATGTGGCGTATGTCGGACCCTCGGACCTGGCCGTGGCGATGGGATACCAGCCGGGTACCGCCGCCCAACCCTTCCTTGACATGCTCGATCACGTCGTGGAAGCCTGTAACCGCCATGGCGTTCTCCCCGGCATCCAAGCCACGCCCGGCACGGCGGCGGACCGCGTGGCACGCGGGTACCAGATGGTCACGATGGTGGTGGACCTGCCCGCTCTCCGAGCCGCCCTGGCCCGGGGCATCGCCGACGCCGCCTTCACCGACGAAGAACGTTCCCACGCGGCCCTGTATTAGCTGATATTTGATAGTCAGGGCTCAATGGCCAAGAGGTCACGTCGGCGCCCCCAGACCGAGGGATCTCACCAGGAAGGTGGCCAGTTGGGCCCTGCTCACCACCACATCCGGACAGAACAACCCACCACCAGGATCACAACCCCGAGTAATACCCGCCTCCGCAAGGCGATTGATCGCCTCCTCATAGACAGACCCGTCATCATCAACGAAGAAATCGCGCGTCGCTGTCGGTAGATCCAGAGCCCGGGAGAGGAACGCCGCCAGCTGCGCCCTACTCACCACCACATCCGGACAGAACAGATCACCGCCGTCGGCTGTGCCGCACGCCTCCATGGTCCCGGCAGCGGCTACACGCTCGATGCTGGTCCGGTGAGTACTTCCCCGGATATCGATGAAAATGTCGGGACGGGTAGGCGTGACCGGACCGGCCGCCACCATTTGTTGCGGATCGGCACCCAAGGCATCGTGGCCAAGTACGGCTTCGAGGCCGGCGACCAGTCCGATCTCCGCCGGGCCGAGCTGCAGCGAATCGGCAGCGATGCTGATCCCGTCTGGGTCGGCATCCCTGTCCTTCACCGTGTATGCGAAAGCCAACTCGCGTGTGCCCGAGCCCGACTCGTAGAGGGCTATGCGGCGATCGTCGCCCACCCGGATGTTCAGGGTCGGACTGCCACCGTTGCGGAACACGACGACCGGGGAGTCGAAGGTCACGGCAACCATCACCGTCTCCCCGGCCACGTATGCGGTCCCGTCCGGGGGTTCCGACGTGATAGCCACTCCTGTGATGCGCGGGCGGATCACCGAGACGGCGCGCCTAGCCACCTCGGCCGGCAGCAGGCACAACGGTAGGTCCATGGTCACGTGAGGCTCGATTCCTCCGGCCACGCTCCGGGAATCGGGGGTGAACCACCTGAGGGTGGTGATCTGAAGGACGCCGGCCAGCGTGCCTGCGGACCCCACGTGATAGGAGGTCTGGCCGGTGTCCTTGCCGAAGGTTGTCCGGCCGACCACCGTGACGCGACCCTGGTCACCGAGGGCACCGGTCACCATCTCCGAAGCCGAGGCGCTGCCGCCATCTACCGCGATCACCATCGGCAGGAGGGTGGAATCGGGAGAGATCGACCTGCCTCGGGTCCGGATGGTCTCCACCCTGTCCCTGCTCAACAGGTGCACGATCGCCGACAGGTCCGGGAGGAAGGCGCCGGCCGTGCCCACTGCCGAGTCGATGTACCCGCCGGGGTTGCCACGAAGGTCCAGCACGAGGCCGCTGATAGGAGGATTCGTCAACTCGCCGAGCGCCTCTGCAACCGCACCGTCCGCCGTGGAACTGAAGACGTCAAGGCTGAGATAGCCGATGTTGCCGTCCACGACCATTCCCCTGGCCACCGGTATGGCCAACTGTGCCGCCCTGATCGTCACCGTCAAGATCGCATCCCGCCGGACCGTGACCGACACCTCATCGCCCGCGTCGAACCGGTCCAGGCGGGACACGGCCTCACAGCCGAGTTCGGCCGGGAATCGATCCCCCAATTGCAGGAGCTCGTCGCCCACCATGAGACCGGCCTTCTCCGCCGGGCTTCCTGCATAGACCTCGGATATCACCGGCCGGCAGGTGGCTGTAACCGTCAAGCAGGGCCGGCCGTTCTCGGCTAGGCCGAACGCGACACCCAGACCGCTGGTCCCCCGGTTCTCGAGACGCGTCCGAAACCGGATGTATTGCCCGGCAGTGAGGTAGCGGGAGCTGGGATCGAGCGACCCGACCATCCCCCGGACCGCTTCCTCGACCGCCGCGGCGGTGTCCTGCGCCCTGTCGATGGCCTCGCATACCTCCTCGAATCCGGGAGATGGCAACGGGCACACCGGTGGTTCCCCATCGGTCCGTTCGGCGAGGTCGGCCTCCCTCACCTGTTCGGCGGCCGCTGAGGCGAGATCCTCGCCGTCGACCGCATCCACATAGTTGGCGATGATCAAGTCATGGACAGCGCACAGCAACTCGAAGGCCGCCGGTGCCTCTTCGCAGGTCACCCGGCCGGGCGGGAGCGACTGGGTTCCGCCCCCGCCTTCCGCCTGGGCGGTCTGCCGCAGATGCCTCTCCGGCTCGGCGGATGCGACAAGTGGTGCCGGGACAAGCGAGGAGAGAACGACCACCGCGACAACCACGGGCGCGACCCGGGCCGGACTATGAAGCATGCCGAGCCCGGCTCCGGCCTTCCTTGAGATCCTGGCCGGCTTCATCACCGATGGTGCGGGTCGACATACGCCGACGATAGTCCTTTGCGGGAGTTTCACCGGCAGCCCGTCCGGCGGCAACTGGACCCCGGGCGGCAAGTTCGGCGTGGATCCGGCCCTCCGCGACGCCGTTAACCTCTCGCCGATGAAAGCGGACCTTCCGTCGGCCACGGTCGAGCGCCTGCCGCGCTACCTGAGATGCATCGAGCGACTGCCCGAGTCGCAGCTGACCATCTCCTCCCGTGAGCTGGCCCGCCTCAGCAACCTGACCGCCGCCGGGGTCCGGCGGGATATCTCCTATCTCGGAACCTTCGGGATCCGCGGGGTCGGGTACCGGGTCAAGGAGCTCAACGACCAGATCCGCCATGCCCTCGGGCTGACCGCCGACCGGCCGGTGGCCGTGGTCGGCATCGGCAATCTGGGTTCGGCACTGGCCAACTACACCGGTTTCGGTAACCGTGGCTTTCGAATCGTCGGCCTCTACGACGCCGCTCCCGCCAAGATGGGGACCAGCCTGGGCGGCGTTGAAGTTCGCCACATCTCCCGGCTACCCGACGATGCCAGGACCACGCACATCTCGGTCGGGATAATCGCCACCCCGGCGGGGGCCGCCCAGCAGGTGGCGACCATGCTGGTCGAGGCCGGGGTGCGCTCCATCCTGAACTTCGCCCCCACCGTCCTCCAGGTGCCCGATGACATCCATCTGAGGCAGGTGGACGTCGCGACCGAACTCCAGATCCTCGGCTACTACATGACCTGAGCCGGGGACAGCGTTGCTATTCCCGTTCCTGGTCCCGTTCGTAGCGGTGGAGCGCCACCATGAACATGGCGAAAAGGATGGCCGAGGCGGCCGCGAATGCTCCGGGAATGATCCGTATCTCGAAGGCATTCAACCCTTCGAAGTCGACCGGGCGAGGCCCGCGGGGGGCATAGAGGACGAACAGGATCGAATTGATCGTCGTCCAGCCGAAGATGCCGGCGCCCGAAACCAGGATGGCGAGACGCTTCCCCAGGTTCGTGTACTGCAAGAGGTAGACGCTCCCGAAGAAAACGAGCACCGCCGCGATGGTCAGCACGATCCCCGTGAACAGCAGGTTCTGCGAGAGCAGCGCTCGGAAGAGCTCGCGCATTTTCAGCCGGCCTCCCCCAGGTATTCGGACCCGTCCAGGGTCTCCCCCCTCAGGTATTGGACGATGAGATCCAGGTCCTCGGCGGACAGGACCATACCGAATCCAGGCATGCGGCCCGATCCCACGCCGTTGACCCCGTATCCCTCACCGGAGGTCGACCCTCCCGTGATGAACTCGTACATGTCTTCGGCGGTCAGGAACTGGGTGAGCGCGCGGCCGCCCCTCAGCGACGGTCCGAGCGATCCGGAGGCCTGGAGCTGCTGGAAGGCGGGACCGGCCGAATAACCGGCGGTGTGGCAACGGGCACAGTAGGCGTTGTAGAGGTTCACCGCCCGATCCGCTGCTGCGGTATCTCCGCCGAAGGAGGCATCGGCGACTGCCTGGACATCCACCACCCAGCGTGCCCGCCGGTCCGCGTCCTGGAGGAAGCCGAGGCCGAAGCGGGCCTGCTCTGCCAGGACTTCCTGGTTCTGGAAGGTGATGGTCAGCGACGTAGCGCCCGATTCGAGGTCGCCGACGAATGTGGCCGCCGAGGTGGCGTCGCCGATCCCGATCAGGGTCTCAGCGTTGCGCGGATCGAGTGTGACCGCAGTGGCAAGGTATCCGGCTGCCTGCGCCTCGGCAAAGATGGAGGTCAGGCCGGTCTCGGTGACATCGGACAGGCCGTCCCCGTCCGTGTCGATACCGTCTGCCGCCCCGTCCAGCAGATAGCGTGCTCGCTCGGCTATGTCGCCGAGAGCCGCCGAGGAGGTTCCGGAGGTTCGGATCGCCTCGATCAGCTGCTCCTGCTCCGCGATCTGGGTATCCACCACATCGGCTGCGCCTTCCCGCCTGCTCACGGCGCCTGCCACCAGACCTTCTACCTTGAACAGGGCGTCGGTCTGGCCCACCTGATGCGACTCGATGTAGTTGAGGAGGTCATCGATCTGCTGGCTGTTGAGCGGGCCGCCACCATCGAGCCCCCAGGGCGGCATCGGCGTGTTGGCCCGGCCGTAGGTGATCCAGAAACTGGCCTCGTCTCGGTCATACCTGTAGAACAGGTCGTCCAGCGCGGGCGCCGCCCAGCCGGCCACGTTCACCTGGGACCGCTCCTCCAGGAAGGAGGCCACCCCGCCCGCCAGGTTGGCGCCGTGGCAGTCGCCGCAGCCGAACTCCAGCCACACCTCGTGGCCCCTGACCAGAGAACCCTGGTAGAACTCATCAACGAAGCCCTCCTGGCGGTCCAGCTCGCCGAGGTAGTAGATGGGCATGGCGAGGGTGAGGAACCCGGCAGTCACCACTGCGCCGACCAAGGCCCGATCGAGCCGCTTGGTCTCCATCTCGTCGTCGGTCTGGGAGACGGACAGGTTGGCGGGCACCGGATCCTGGCGGTCGCGGCGCGATCCTGAACCCACCAGGTAGGCGAACCAGGCGATCGCTCCCAGCGCAACTATCGTGACGACGAGGGTTGACACCGGCTATACCTCTGGGGAATTCAGAGCGATACAGGAGGGGCCCTGGGGGTACTGCACGGTCTTGGCAGTCGCCCGGGCCGATTGGATGATCGTACCGGTCTTCACGATGAGCCGGCCGTTCTGGTCCTCGACCGCGAACCGATCCAGGTTGCGGGGTGCGGGACCCGCCTCGTACTCCCCCACGTAGTTGTACTTCGAGCCGTGGCAGGGGCACTCGAAACCCTGGGAAGCGTCGCACCAGGGCACACGGCAACCGAGGTGCACGCAGCGCTGGAAGAGGGCGGTCAATCCACCTGCCACCACTCCCGACCCCTCGAACTGTGAACGGGAGATATCCGACTCGGCGAAGGGCACTACGTATGCGCGGGCCTCGGGCACGAACTTGGGCAGGATGGAGCCGTCGTTGAGCACCACCTCGGTCTGGAGGTCGGCAATGGCTCCCACGTCGATGTCGGACCCGAACCCGCCCGACAGGCGAGGCCAGAGGAACGCCAGGTAGGAGATCCCGTTGAGGCCCAGGAAGGCGCCGAAGGTGGCCCCGAGGGCCCTGGTGAAGAACTGGCGCCGGTTGACGCCTGCCTCCTGGGGGGAGAGCTCCTCGACCCTCATCACCTCGACCGCCTGCATGGCCGCAACCGGTTCCTCGGATTCCTCCTCCACCGTCTCCTCCGCGGTTATAGCCTCCGTGACCGCTACCTCCACCGCATGGTCGGTGACGGCCTCGGTGGGCCGGACCTGCACCGGGGTATCCAGGGCCGACCGGTCCGCCTTGCGGGTCTCGCGCGACAGACCGGATCTCCACGACCGGGCGGGCCGGCCGGGTGATTCGCTGCGGCGGTAGGCGATGACGAAAGCGCCCAGCACTCCCACCAGCACGATGGCGGAGAGGGCGACGATCAGGAGCTGGACTGTGGTCATTCGAAGTGCACCCAGTCCTTGAGGTCGTCGAACCAGATCCCGTCCGCCCATGGATAGGTGAAGTTGAAGCCCGGACCCCTGAACAGGGTTCCCAGCAACGTCAAAGTGGCCGAGCCGGCGAGGAACAGAGTGAACAGCATGATGGCGAACTTGCGGTCGGAGGGCTTGGTGGAGGGGTTGCGGTCCACGTAGGGAATCGCCATGAAGCCCAGCAGTCCGGTGATGGTCGGGATGATCACGCCGGCGACCTGGGGGTCGTAATAGGACAGCAACTCCTGCAAGCCCAGGAAGTACCAGGGTGCCTTGGAGGGGTTGGGCGTGGCGTTGAAGTTGGCCAACTCCAGCAGCGGCGCCTGGAGGATCACCGACAGGACGATCAGCACCGCCGTGATCACCATCAGGGCGGAGAACTCGGCGATCATCAGGTGGGGCCAGGTATTGACCTTGTCGGTCGGCGTCGCCTTGACCTGCTGGATGGCCTTGGCCTTGACGACGGTGAGGAGACGCTGGGGACGAACCCCTTCCGGGACCTCTTCGGGCGGCGCCACCGGGCGGAGCGTGACCTGGGTCGCTCCCCGGCCGTTGTCCGATACCGGCGGCGGAACGGCGGGCGGTGTCACCTGAGGGGTCTCCGTCCCGACCGCTGCCGCTACCTCGGATGCCGGGGGTGGCGGAGCATCTCTTTCGCTGATCGGGGCGGGAGGGGGCGGAACGGCGGGCGGAGGCTCAGGTGCGGGTGGGGCCGGCGGAGGGGGCGAGGGCTCGGGAGCGGGCGGCGGGGATGGAGGAGCAGCGGGCGGAACCGGCGGAGGGGGCGGCGCCTCGCCTCGCATCTCGGCCAGGACCTGCTCCACCGGAATGCCCAGCGCCTTGGCCTTCGCCTCGGCCGAGCGTCGGAGTAGATGGTCTGGTATCTGAGCCATCGGCGCCTCAGCAGTCCTTCCCGAGCGAGCTCGCGGCAGGAGTCATGTCCGGGATGGTGGTCGAGAAAGCCTCCACGGGCCGGCATCCGGGCATGAAATACCTGGTCGGCGAGTGACGGGCCACAGCAACAGTCATCGGACCACTCGCCTACAACGGCCCCGAGATGCCGCCGTCCTTGCGCACCCTCCAGAAGTGCACGGCCATGAAGATGACTATCACGAACGGCAGGAAGAGGACATGCAACACGTAGAAACGCAGCAGCGTGTTGCCGGTCACCTCGATACCTCCCAACAGAGCGAACTTCACCTGGTTACCGAACAGGGGTGTGAAGCCCGCCATGTTGGTCCCCACCGTCACCGCCCACAGCGCCAACTGATCCCAGGGCAGCAGGTACCCGGTGAAGGAGAGGAGCAGGGTGAGAAGCAGCAGGACCACACCGACCACCCAGTTGAACTCCCTGGGCGGCTTGTAGGCGCCGTGATAGAAGACCCGGGACATGTGGAGGAACACGGTCAGGACCATGAGGTGGGCGCCCCAACGGTGCAGGTTCCGTACCAGCGAGCCGAAGGCGACCGAAGTGGAGAGAGCCTCGACATCGATGTAGGCGGCCGGGGCGGTGGGCCGGTAGTAGAACATCAGGAATATGCCGGTGATGGTCAGCAGGATGAAGAGGAAGAAGCTCAGCCCGCCCAGGCACAAGGTGTACGAGAGCCGTACCGCATGGCGCTTCACCTTGACGGGATGGAGGTGGTAGAGGACGTTGTTCATGATCACGTAGGACCGATTGCGGGGGCTGTCGCTGTAGCCACGCTTGAAGGGCGAGCCGGGACGGAACATCGACTCCCACAAGGGGCTCGCCCGGAAGGCGTCGGCCGCCTCGCCGACTCGCTCCCTGACCTTCATACCGCTGCCGTTGAACATCCGCTCTTCCTCCGCTCTACCAACGCATTCCGTAGGTGTACCCGTTCTTGAAGTCGCGGGCGCCGGTATCGAGATCCCACGGCGCACGCTCCACCAGACCGGCGTTCATCGCCGTGTCCGTAACGGAACCCTCGAACTTCCCGATGGAGATGACGTTGGTGGGACAGCGATCGATGCAGAGCTGGCAACGGGTGCACTCGTACTCATCAACCACGAAGAAGCCCAGGTTGTCAGTGCTATCGGACGGGTGATCCACATCGTATGCCTCATCGATTGCATCCAGGGACAGGTAGTGGATGCACTTCCAGGGGCAGATGTCGACGCATCCCTCGCAGAGGATGCATTCGGACTGATTGATATGGAGAAACTGCTTGGGACGCACCTGTGACTGGACATAATCGGTCTCGACCATGACCAATTGGTAGTCGTCACGGAAAGGCGGGGTCTCGAACCAGACCTCAGACTTCGCCATCTATTCGGCTCCCTTGACCAGCGGGCGTCCGTAGGGTGAAACCGCCTCGGCGGTGCGTGCTTTCGGCATCGGCCCGCTGAAGCTCTGTATCCAGCGGGCGAACAGGATGATAAAGGTCAACGCCCCCATGTTGTAGTTGGCAGAAATGAAGTCCTTGATGGCGCCCCAGCTGATACCTACGTTGTTCCCGAGCACGAGGGGCGCCCAGATGGTGAAGGCGTCGTTCTGCTCGGTCCAGTTGAGAGGTCCCTGGGCCAGGTTGAGCCATTCGGAGGCCACAGTACCTAGCAGGATCACCAACTCCATCATGGCTAGGAAGGCCGCCAGGGCGGCCAGCGACCAGGTCATCTTGCGTCCGAGGAGCACAGCGAGGGCGATACCGAGCAGCATCAACTGGCTCCCGCCGAACGCCACCAGGTGGCCCAGAGCGAACCAGGGCAGGCACCAGTCGCTCCCCGAAATCATGCAGTCCCGAGGCACCCACCCGAAATAGTCCACCCGAACCTCGAGATCCACCGGAGTCTGCGGTAGGTCGGGGTTGATGGCCGGGGTAGCGGCCACGGTACGAGCCTGGCGATCGTACGTGACCGAATCACCGGCGCGCAGGCCGGTGGCGTCGTCCGTGGCGATGGTGACCGTCTCAACGGATGGGAAGTTGGCGTAGTGATTGAACCAGATACCCAGAACCAGGGTGAAGAGACCCACGATGAACAGCCCCCAACCGGCGAGTGCACGCTGCGTGCCGCTCATCTGCCGGAGCATCCGTTGCACCATCTCGGTAGTTCGCCTCCGTATCGTCTCGACCCGCGGCCGGCCCGACACCGCTCCCACTCACCTCTGATCCGCCGGATGGCGCGGCAACGGTTCTGCCGATCAGGCCGCCCCATTGTGGCAGAAAGACGGGCTCTCCCTAAACCCGCAGGCTACAACCGAACCGGCCTCGGGGCGCTGCGACGAGGCGCCCGTGCGCATCGAACGAAGTGGCGACCAAACCCCCCTCCCCGTAGCGTTTAACCTATAGCGGTCAGGCAGAGATGAGGTCGCGAAGGGTACCGGGTTGACACAGGACGACTCCAAGACGGATCAGGGCTCGCTCGACCATATCCGGGCGGACCGCCAGGAGCGGGCGGCGTCGGGTCTCATGGCCGTAGCCTGCCTGCTGCTCCTGGCCGGTGCCGGGCTGCTGGTGCTGATGCTCATCAAGCTGGCGATCCCCACCCTTTTCGCCGATAGCGAGTTCCTCGCGTACGGGCGCCTCCGGCCCGCCGCCATGCTGATGCTGGTCTACGGGTTCGGCGGAACCCTCACCCAGGCCGTGGCCTATTACCTGACCCCCCGCCTGGTCGGCGCCCGGATGCCCCACCAGCGGACGGCCCTGCTCGGCGGCCTCGGTTACGCCGGCCTGGTGACCCTCGGCGTGCTGATGGTGCTGTTCCGGGGCCCGTCGGGACCCGAACTCGCCGAGTTCCCCCCACTCATCGATTGGCCGGTCGCCGCACTGCTGCTCCTACCCCCCTTCCTGGTCACCTCGATGCTCCGCCACCGCACCGAGGACGGTGCCTTCGTCTCCACCCTCTACGTCCTGGGGGCGGTCTGGTGGTACCCGGCGTTGCATATCACGGGCAGCATCCCCGGACTCGAAGGTGTCGGCCCGTTCCTGCAGACCGGCCTAGTGGCCAACGGGATGCTCTGGCTGGCATTCCCGGCCGCCGCCCTTGGAGGCGCCTACTACGTGCTGGTCAAGGAGAGCGGCCGGCCGCTGTTCTCCGGACCCCTAGCCCGGGCCGCATTCTGGACGCTGGCCGGCACGGCCCTCCTGGCCTCGCCGACCAGGTTCCTCGGCGGGCCCGCCCCGGGCTGGACGGAGACGGTGGCAGCGGCCGCGGCGATGGGGTTGATGATCGCCGCGCTGGCGGTGATGACCAACCTCGGCCAGACGCTGTCGGGGGACTGGGAGACGGCCTCCGGGAACGTGGTGATCCGGTACCTGATGATCGGAGCGACGGCCTACACCGTGGTCACCATCCTCACCGGCCTGTCCGGCTTCCGATCGATCGCCGCCGTGGTAGGCCTGACCACATGGCACGAAGGCTTGATGATCGGCTCGGCTCTGGTGGCCATACCCGCCCTCGGGATGGCATTCATATTCCATGCCTTCCCACGAACCACGGGAAGGTACCTCGCCAGCGAGGAGCCGGCCGAGCGGGGACTGCGCCTGCTGACGTGGGGCGGCGGCATCACGGCCGCGGCGTTCCTGATAGCGGGGCTGGTGTCGGGGATCACCTGGAACTGGGCCAACGCCTCGGGCTCGCGGCTCAATGCGGGAGCCGGATACTCGGACACGTTCGCCGAGGTGGACTTGATGTTCACGGTGGGAGCTCTGGCCTCGGTGGTAGCCCTGGTCGGGATCGCCCTGATGGTATGGACGGCCCTGGGAACCTACGTATCAGGTACGGCCCGTCCGGTGGAGATGTTGGTACCTGTGGAGTCCCGAGACGATGAGTGACCTGCTCGCCGCCGCCGCCGCCGCGCTGGGAGCGCCCGACCACCTGGTCGAGCGAGCGGCCCAAGCCCGCGCCGAGGCTGACGGGACCACCTACGAGGAGGTGCTGGCGGCATGGGGTGGAGGCGCTCCGCTCCCCGCGCCGTCCGCCACTCCCGAGCCCCCGACGCCGCCGACGCCGCCGACTTCGTCGGGTACCCCGGCAACTCCTCCGCCCTTGGCCGCTCCTGAGCCGGTGCCCGCAGCCGTGGCGGTCGCTACGGCGCCCGCAGCCCCTGCGCCGGCACCCCAACCTGCGGCACCGGCGCTCAGCAAGGCCACGCCCCGCCTGGCGGGCGTGGGGCTGCGCCCGCTGCGAACCTGGGTCATGATGGCGGGCTTGTTCGTGATCGGGCTGGTCATCACGCTGATCGGCCCCTACAACACCGGAGGAGACTTCCGGCACCTGGTTCCCGACGCCCCCCTGTCCGTCCTTGGCACACAGGGCCGGGCCGTCTACTCGAATCAGGGCTGCGGCTACTGCCACACGCAGTTGGTGAGACCCGTTCTCGCCGATGTCGGGCTCGGACCCGTGACCGAGAACTGGGCAGATTCACTGGACACCGCCACTTTCGGAGTACAGCGGATCGGTCCCGACCTGGCCCATGTGGGTAACCGAGCTCCCTACGGGGGCGACGCGGGGACCGCGACCGTAGACGATCTCATGATCCTCCTTTCAAACCCGGGGGACGTGTTCGCGTCCGGGAACCATCCGTCGTACGCACATCTTTCCGATCATGACCTCACCGCCCTCGCCACCTACCTGTCGGAGCTGAAGTAGCCATGGCGCCTCGGGTCGGCTTCCGGGATACGGCACTGTGAACGAGCTGCTCGCCGCCGCGGCCGCCAGGCTCGGAAGCCCCGAACATCTGGTGGAACGATCCGCCATCGCTCGCGCCGAGGCCGATGGCGTCAGTCCCGAGGAGGTGCTGGCGGCATGGGCCGGCGGAACGGCGCCTCCGTCAGGCGCCCTGGCGCCCGCTGCCCCCGGTCCGCCCGGCGATGCGCCGGCACCGGTTGCCGCCGCGGCCCCCCCGCCCTCACCTGAAGCTCCCGAGCCGGTAAGCGCTCCCGCGGCACCCGCTCCCGAGACGGCTGCAGCCGCGGTCGGAAGCCCTCCCGCGCCCGAGCGGGTGACCCTCGCCGAGGCCCACCGGTTCGAGGCGGTGATCACCGGCGCCACCGCCGGCCTCACCGAGCGGGTTGCAGCCTCGCTACCCCGATGGCTGACCGTGCTGTTCTTCGCCGTCCCGCTCATCGGCCTCACGTATCTGATCGCCTTCGCCGGTGGCCCCAACTGCGGCGAGGGAGGCCAACTTTCCGTAGATCGTCTTACCGGCGTGGTTGAGAACTGCGACGGCTCCGTCTACGAGGCGGGAGGCGCACCCGGAGGTGTGGATGTCCGGGCGCTGGTCGGCGAGGGGAGCGTCCTGTACGCGGCCCCCTCGAGTTGTAGCTCGTGCCACGGCGCCAGGGGCGAGGGAGGCTCCGGCCCGCTTCTGGCAGGCGCGGTCCTGGACACCTTCTCGATGTGCACCGACCACATCGAGTGGGTCTCGCTCGGAACGGACGGCTTCCTCAGCGCGGGCCGGAACACCTACGGTGACACGGGCGCCGCGGTGGGTTCGGGCGGGGTCATGCCCTCCTTCAGCGATACCCTGACGGCCGAGGAGATCGCCACCGTGGTGTTCTACGAGAGAGTGGTGCTGGGCGGCCAGGACGTTGAGGAAGCGGTGTTCGACTGCGGATTCGCTGAGCCGGCGGAGTGAGATCCGGAACCGCTATCGCGTTGCTGATCCTGCTGGCCATGATCGGGGTGGCCGGGATCGTGTTCGCGGTCCAGTTACTGGGCCTGTAGGACAGCGGACGTTATGACTCAGGACTGACATCGACAACCCCAACAGGCTCAAGGGCCACAGAGAACCTGACTACCTCCGGTCGACCACTGGCACCCTGGAGACTGACCACTGACAGCCGGCCACTCCTCAGCGGTCCGCGGAGATCACGACCGACGAGTCCACGGCCAGCGTGAAGTGGTCGTCGGCCCGCCCGCTCCGCACGGCCAGCGCCATCAACCCGGCCGAATCGATATGGAGGAGCGGACGCCCCTCCCCTACATCCGCAAACGTCCCTGCCCACGGCACCCGGTAGTTCATCAGGCCCACCCGCACCACTACCCGCTCACCCGGCCGGATGCCCGCCTCTTCCAGATCCTCGGGGGTGATGTTGGTCTGGACGTTGCCGTAGGTGTCCACCCACCAGGCCCGGCCCTCCACCCGTCCGTCATCCGTCACCTCGGACAGGGGAAGCAGGAGCGGCGTCAGTACCTGCGGATCCAGCTGCGGCCCGATCTCGTGCGGCCGGGCTTCCCCGGCCGCGAGCACGGCGGCCGCCGGGGCGAACCGGTCCCGTCCTTCGAACGTACGGCCCCGGGACGGAAGCATCACGTCCGGGTTCTCGATCGCGTAAGCATCCGTTACTCCCCCCAGGAACGCCGCTGCCGGGGACAGGATCCCGTTGTCGGGACCCACGAGATAACCCCAGCCGGTCTCCAGGACCAAGGCCCTGCGGTCGCTACCCACACCGGGATCCACCACCGCCAGCACCACACCAGGCGGCATGTACTGGATGGCCCGTAGCAGGGTGAGAGCACCGGCCCGGATGTCACCGGGGGGGATCCGGTGGTTGAGGTCGATCACGCGGCACCGGGGCGCCAGCGTGGCGATCACCCCATGCACCACCCCGACAAACTCGTCCTCCCGGCCGAAGTCGGACAGGAAGGTAATCGGAAGTGGGTAGCTGGGAACCACAGGAGCCAAGCGTACCGAGAAACTCTTGGGCAGGACCGGCCACCTGCCTCACAGCACGGTCCGCGACCGGAAGGTTAGGTCCAAGGGGTTCTGGAAGCGGTCAGCGGTCAGTGGTCAGTGGTCAGTGGCCGGTACAATCTAACATGATCTAACAACTATCGACTATCAACGACCAACCATCAACTAGCCGTTTAGCATTGGGCCATGGGTGATCCGGCGCTCAGCCACACCGAACTGCTCTCCTCGGCCGAGGGGGTGGTCATGATCATCGGGGCACCCGATTCCGGGAAGACGACCCTGGCTCGCATGCTGGTCGACACCGCCCTCCAGGGGGGACGGACTGTTGCTTACATAGACAGCGACCTGGCTTGCACCACCGTGGGCCCGCCTACATGCGTGGGCCTCAAGTGGCTCCGCTCGCCCGCCGACGCCGACGATTTTGCACAGGCTGACGATCTGCGCTTCGTAGGAAGCATCCGGCCGGATCGGTTCATCCTCCAGCAGGTCGCCGGGGTGGCTTCGCTCGTGGATTCCGTGCGGGCGGAAGCGGATCTGATCGTCGTCGACACCAGCGGAACCGTCTCCGGGGTGGTAGGCCAGCGGCTCAAGTATCACAAGGCGGAGTTGGTTCGTCCCGACACCGTTTGGGCCGTACAGAGGGGCGGTGAGTTGGAACCACTGGTAGGCCTCCTGCGCCGGTTCCTTTCCGCCAACGTGATCACCGTACCTGCCAACAGGGGCGGCCTCCCGATGAGCCCCGAGGAGCGGATGGATATGCGCGCCGCTCGGTTCGCCGCAGCTTTCCCGGCACCCCTCCAGCGCTGGCGGGTGCTGCCCACCGTATTCGCACCCAGCCTCCCGGCCGGCTTCGACCTGGTCCGCCTCCACCGGATGATCGTCGGGGTCCACGACCGGCAAGGGCGGTGCCTATGCCTGGGAATGCTCGAGTACGAGGACGTGCTGCGGGTCATCACCTCCGGGAACCAGGGCATGGCCGGACTGCAGATCGGGTCGGTCCGCCTCGATCCCAAGACCTTCCACACCACGTCAGTCCGCCTCAACGAGCTGATGTTCGGCCTCGGGTAATCGTCTCGGCCGGTCGGATTCGGGCATAGCGAAAGCCCGAGGAACCTTTACCGAATTCCACCGCACTTCCCCTGACGGATTCGCTCGGCGCCAGCACCTCGGGCCTTCTGAACAGAACTTTACGGCCTGCCGCCTGGTGAATCAACCCATCTGTTGAATTATTCTAAACACGCCTTCGCATCTTAATCAGGGGCCGGATTGGAATCTACCAAGGTCTTATCCACACAATCCCCAGGGGTTGCTCACAGGGCATGTGAACAAGACAAACCCGGAAATTTTCGCGCTCTCCCGATCCGAATCCTGACGGGCGGCACCGGTGTCAGCGCCCGAATCCCGTCCTGACCAGGAGACGGAACGTGAGATCCACCAGCTCGTAGATCTCGGCGAAGACATACTGGAGAACTTCCTCGTCGGCGCGCTCGGCCTCGGTCCGGCCCCGAAGGTAAATTCCGCCACCGTGATCGATGGCGAAATGGACCCGCCAGGCCCGATGGTTGCGCACCAGCAGTAAGCGGTAGACCTCCTCCAGTCGCCTGGGAGGCGCAGGGAGAACGTACGCCTCGAACCCGACCGTGCGGTCGCCGGGCTCGACCCAAACCGTGGTGAAGTCGCGAGTCTGCTGAGCCATACGCACCGCCCAACGGCCGTCCACGAGCTCGGTGGCCACCACATCCGATCCGGGATCCCTCACCCACGACCGGAAAACGGCGCCCAGCCGTTCGGTGAGCTCAGTGCGTCCCATCGGCGATCCCCATATAGAGCTCCAGGAGCCGGTCCGTGGCCGTTTCCCACCCGAACCGGCGACCCGCCGCCACCGCACCCCGGATCAGTTCGTCACGGTAAGCCGAACCGTCCAGGACCCTCAACAGGGCCTTGGCGTAGTCGGGTGGATCCCATCCGGCCACCAGGAACCCCGACACTCCATCCTCGACCACATACCGCAGGCCGCCCACGTCGGCGGCCACGACCGGTAGACCCACCCCCTGCGCTTCCGCTGCCACCAGCCCGAAGGACTCGCTCCTCGACGGCACGATGAGCACATCGGCGGCCTGGTAGTAGGTCGCTAGGCGGTGGTGGGGCTGGACCCCGCACCAGATCAGGCTCCCGTCCAGTCCCAAACGGGCGGCGAGTTGGCGGGTCTCTAACTCCTCCTCGATGCCGGAGGGGCCACTCGGCCCCCCCACCAACAGCATCCGAGCGTCCGGGAGGTGGTCCTGCACCATGCCGAAGGCGGCTACCGCCACATCCAGACCCTTCAGCGCCTGGATGCGACCCACGAAGAGCACGGTCGGCGCGTCATCGAGGCCCAACCGTCTCCTGGCCTCCCGGCGATCACCCGGCCTGAACAGGGTCAGATCGATGCCGGGTGGGTTCACGCATACGCGGCTGGGATCGGCGCCGTACCGCTCGATCAGCTCCAGCGCCTCGTGTTCGGTGGAGGCGATCACGCAGTCCGACCGGGCGATCACCTCCCGTTCGGCGGCGATGCGATGCAACGGTTCGCTCGGCTGGCCCGGCCGACGGGTGGCGTCCTTGACCCGGCCCAACGTGTGGAACGAGTTGGCAAGCGGGAGGCCGGTAACCTGCTTGACGAGGAGCCCCGTCCAGCCCGACAGCCAGTAATGGCTGTGGACGATGTCGGTCCGCAGCCCGCCGTTGCCGGTGGCGAGGACGGCCTCGGTCACCTGCCTGGCGAACTCCCCCACCCATTCGCCGAGCTGAGGAATCGGTAGCGGTGCCATCGGCCCGGCCTCGACGTGGATCACCTCGTACCCGGCGGGGGTGTCCATCACCCTCTCCCGGCTCGGATCGGTTCGCCGGGTGAACACGGTCACCTCAATGCCTCGTCGGGCGAGGGAGGCGGCCAGCTCATCGACATAGACATTCATGCCTCCGGCGTCGCCCACGCCGGGACGATCAAGCGGAGACGTATGCATCGAAAGGAACACCACCTTGCGGATCATGTGATGCTCTCCACGACGTGCAGTGGGCGCGCCCGGGCTCCCATGCGGAACTTGTAGGGCTCCGATCCCTTGAGGAAGTCGAACACCTCGCCGCCCCCCGCGATGGTGGCGGAGATCAGCTCTGTGAGGAGCACCACACCGGGCGACACATGACGAAGATCGGGGTCGTAGGCGGAGTTGTAGAGGTAGTAACCGTCGGCGTCCGAGTAGCCGATCACCACCGCTGCCGGAAGGTCGTTCTCCCCGTACAAAGCATCGAGGCGCCAGCCGTCGGCGCGGAGTAGGTCCGTGAACATTTCCTCCATGAGGTCGGTCATGAACCGGCCCTTCCGTCCCTCCGAGCTGCGATGGAGCCGGAAGAAGTCGTCCAGAACCGGGCCCGGCTCCTCGAAGGTCGCCAGACGCAACCCACCCATCTCCCCTTCGAACCGGCGGCGCTTGCGACGGGCCTCGTGACGCTGCTTCTTGCCGATGGCGGTCAGGTACTGGTCGAACGTATCCGGGAGGTCGACCACGGCGGTCTGGGTGTGCGTGGCCATGCGGTAGCCCCAACCGACCCGGTCCAGGGATTCGGTGATGACGTCGGCGGCGCCGGACGGAAGGGAATCGAACCGGAAGGAGCGATCACGGCCGAACGTGCGGAAGTGCTCGACCAGCAGGTCAACTGCGTCGCCGAGCGGTGATCGGTAGTCGACCAGGTCCTCGTGGCCCAGAAGCCCGAGATGATCACCCTCCTCGACCAGGGCCACCTCCCCCCGTTCGTTCGACAGGATGAGAGGGACCTGGCCGGGCGAGGACGTATGCCGCCATACGGTGGCGAGAAAGTCCCGGGTGGCGAACGGGCCGACCCGCTCCGCCGCCGTACGATGCCCGTGGGTCCTGCTATCGAACATCAGCGGGTATTCGGGTTGAGCCGACAGGCGCCGCAGCGAGGATCATCAAGGCCAGTACCTTATAGGAAGGTGCCGAAAAGACTGGGATGGGTTGGCCGCCACGCATCGACCTGGGGTTTCTTTGCCGGTATCGGGCCCACCGGACACTCTCGGTGCCCTCATAGACAGGCTCGCACCAGCGTCGGGTATGGATTGACCGGCGACGAGGTCCGTCCTTGGGGATGGAGCTGGAAGTGCACATGTGGGGGGGTGGTACGGGCGTTCCCGGTGTTGCCGTTGTAGCCGACCACCTGGCCCTTGCCGACCCGGATCCCCGAGGCGACCCCCGAGGCATAACCTTCTAGGTGCGCGTAGTAGTAGTCCACCCCGTGGTCGGCCGACAGCCACAGAGCGATGCCGCCCCGGCCTCCTTGCGTCAGCAGCACCGTGCCGTCGGCCACCGCATAGACGGGCTGACCCCTGGGGGCGAACAGATCGTTGCCCCGGTGGGTTCGCCCTCCCGACCGCGGGAAACCCCAGTCGTTGATGAAGGACGTGGCAGCCGGATCCAGCGGGCAGATGAAACCGGGTGTCAAACCGGGCCCGACCCCGGCCGCCGGACCCGCCCGCCGGGCTGCCTCGATCGCCCTGGCCCGGGCCACCTCGGCCTGGCGTTGCCGGTAGAGCCGGCTGCATTCTCCCTCCAGCTGCCGTGAGGCGTACAGGGCCTCATCCGTCGCCGCAGCCAGCGTCCCGGCCTCCTGCTCAGCCCTTATCTCGAGGACGACCAGCTCGATCTCCTCCTCCACGAGCTGCTGCTCCATCACCTCCGTCTCGGCCAGTATCACCCGCCACCGGTCCACTGCCGCCACCCGCTCGGTGGTGATGGCGTTGATGAACTCCTGGCCGGTGACCAGCTCATCCAGCGAAGTGGTCCGGAGCACGATGCCGCTGATCTCCGTTTCGGCGGTCATGTAGGACTCCACCGCCCAATCCACCACAGCCTTGCGTAGCGCCTCAAGCTCCTCGTAGCGTTCGGCGATCTGGTCTTGTAGCCGGTCGACCCGGCCGGCTATGACTTCCCGGTCCGCATAGAGCCGCGCTACCCGGGCTTGCGCCTCGTTCCGTTCCGAGACTGCCGCGTCAAGGATGTCCACCGCATCCCGGTACTCGCCACAAGCCTCGTCCACCTCCGCCTGGGTCACGGCTATCGAAGGCACGGGTGCGAGAGCTGCAAAGGCCAAAACGGGCGCGACCAGGAATACGACGCGCCGGATGTGCTTGGACATAGCGTTTGAGGCTAGTGGTCTGCCTGTAGAACAACTTGGCGTGTTCTGCTTGCCACCGACGCCAGTTCACACTGGAGGAGGACTCTTCGATCGACCGCTTGCGAGACGGGGGTCCCCGGGTAGTTCGGGATCGCCGCCCTCACCCGATCGTCCGGATCACGGGCATGAACACCGCCACGGCCAGCATCGGACCGTCCAGCGCGGCCAGGAGACCGCCCGGTCTGGCCGTCAAACGGATCGCGCCTGTACGGAAAGCCAGACCGATACCGCGACCTGCGATCGTCGCGAATGCGAGGAGTACTCCGACGAAGAACCATGCCAGGAGATCGAACCCGGAAAGGTAGGCCACCGCCACCGCCCCCACGACCATCAAAACCGGACCGGCAAGGTAGGGATCGAATATGCGTGACCGGCTCACCTCGGTCCACCGCCCGACCAGAGCTCCTACGGCGATCACGATCAACAACCCGGCGACCTGACGGTCCCCGCCGTCGGCAACCGAGCGGGCCAGCAGGAGAGACGCCACCGCCAGCGAGGCGATCACCGCGCCGAGCGCCGAAGCGCCGATAGAGGTCAGGTCACGGGCGGAAGGCCTCAACACAGCCCATCCCATGACCAGGACCATCGAGACGGCCACGCCGATCCCCAGAGCGAGCAGTCCAAGCGTGTTGGCAATGGCCATGGAGACCAGGACGGAGGCCAGGATCGGCTGGAGATGCATACCGAAATCGTTATCGGATGAGGCGTTGACCAGGTCGATCACCCACAGCGCCACCACCCCGACCCACAACGCCACCACGATGGCCGTGTCAAGGGTGTTGGCCACGATCAGCGCCAGCATCAGGCCGGCCAGCAACAGGCCATCCATACCACCCGTGCCGCCACCAGCTACCGTGCCGCCCGAGACCGGAGGAATGACCGCCAGCTCATCATCGGCATGCACCGGATCCTCGTAAGACCCTTCGTTCCCGTTCTTCCAGAGGCGGGCGGTCTGCATGTGCCGCCGGAACTCGGGGCCGAACCGGTCCCCGAGGGCATCCACCACCGCGCCGACAGTGTCACCCTCGATATCCACCTGCGAGCTACCAGCGATCTCGCGCAGGTTCGCGAACAGCCTTACCCGTGCCATCGATACTGAGGCTACTCGCAATCGGCGCCGCTCCCGCGCCAATCCCACGCTTGATCTGTGGCCGGTGCTTTACCAGCCGTCGTGAAGGGGCTGGCCCTCGGAATAGCCGGCTGAGGACTGGACACCGATCACCGCCCGCCGGTGGAACTCGTCGATCGTTCGGGCGCCCGCGTAGGTGAATGACGATCTCACCCCGGCGGTGATCCGGTCGAGTAGGTCCTCCACGCCCGGGGCCTCGGAACTGAGATACATGCGGCCTTCGGAGATACCCTCCTCGAACATCGTCTTCAGAGCCCGCCGGTAGGCGGTGTCCCTGGTGGTGCGCCGCCTCACCGCCTGGCGGGAGGCCATGCCGTAGTTCTCCTTGTAGACGTTGCCCTCTACGTCCAACAGGGTGGGGGCGGCGGACTCGTAGGTGCCGGCGAACCACGAACCGACCATCACCGCCGACGCACCGGCAGCCAGAGCGAGGGCCACGTCCCTCGGGTCGCGCACCCCTCCGTCGGCCCAAACGTGGCGCCCGCGGGCTCGGGCTGCGGCGGCACACTCCACGACCGCCGAGAACTGGGGACGACCCACGCCGGTCATCATCCGCGTGGTGCACATGGCGCCGGGACCCACCCCGACCTTGACGATGTCGGCGCCGGCCTCGATAAGGTCGGTGACGGCCCGAGCCGTCACCACGTTGCCGGCCACGACCGGACGGTCATCCACCACCTCCCGGACTTCCTTCAAGGCCTCGATCATGCGGGCCTGGTGACCGTGGGCAGTATCGACCACCACCACGTCCACCCCGACCTCGGACAGGCCGGCGGCCTGGGCTCCGGCATCTCCGCTGATCCCGACTGCGGCGGCCACCAGCAGCCGCCCGTGCTGGTCGGTGGCCGGCTCGTATACCGTGGCTCGCAGGGCGCCCGGACGGGTGATGACACCGACCAGTATCCCTGACTCGTCCACCACCGGCGCCAGAGGAACCCGGCGTTCGGTCAACTCCTCGAACATGGCCTCGGGACCCAGCCAGGCGGGAAGGACGATCGGCTCGTCCGACATCACCTCCGACAGGTGGGTGAACGGGTCGGCGCCCTCCTGGTCACCCTCGGTGAAGATACCCACCGGGCGGCCCCGCTCATCCACCACGATGACCGCCCCGTGGGACCGCTTGTTGATCAAGGCCCTCGCTGTGTTCACGTTGTCGTGAGGGGTCAGCGTGATAGCGGTGTCCAGCACGGTGTCCGCTCTCTTCACGGCGGACACCATGTCGGCGATGGCTTCGATCTCCACGTCCTGGGGGAACACGGCCAGTGCCCCGCGACGGGCCACCGTCTCGGCCATTCGCCGGCCGGAAACCGCCGTCATGTTGGCCACCACCACCGGAATGTTGGTACCGACACCGTCCGGCGGGGTGAGGTCGACATCCATCCGGGACGAGACGTCCGAGAAGGAGGGCACGAGAAACACGTCCGAATAGGTCAGCTCGCGGTCCACTACCTGCCCTTCGATGAGCCTCATGATCGGCCCCCGCTAGCGAGCTGCCGGATCATCACTTCACCGCTTCGCGCCCGTCCGGGTGCTCGAGGCCGGCCCGGCCGACCTCGTCTCGTCTCCGCCGGGAACGGACCATCACGACCAGGACGATCAAGATGATGAGGGCCGCCGCCACCGCAACCCAGACGATGGCCATATGCACCCCTGGCCCTCGAAGCTGCGACTCGGCCTCGAGGGTACGGCCGGAGTCGGTGAGGGAGAGGTTCCAGACCAGGAGGTTTCCGGTGTGCAGGTCGGCATTGTGGGAAACGATCTCACCGGGCAGCATCACGCTCACGCGAATGTCGAACACCTGGTCGAGCATCCCGAGGTCCACCGGCAGGGGGCTCTCCGCCAAGCCTTCACCGAGCAACCCCTCCAAGCCGGCCGGGATGGTCAGAGTGAACCGGAAAGTGTCGCCCTCCCGGGTAGGCAGGCCGGCGGCCAGGAAATCGAGCACCCCCAGTTCGGCCAATTGGCCCTCCGTGGCTGCCAGGCCCAGCAGGACTTCTCGCAGCCCGCTCAACGACCCGAAGGGGACGGTGGCCCGGATGCCTTCGAATCCGTCCTCCGAGACGACCGCGATGCTCCAGTTGTCCGGAAACATATCCTCGCCAACCGGCAACTCGCGGCCCAGTTCGGCGCCCACCAGCGAGGCCAGGGCATCGTCCATGGACAACTCGGCCGCAAACGTACCGCTCTCGTCCTCATCGATCACCAGATCGGCGAAGATGCGAAGTTCGCACGCGGTCAGCAACAGGGCGCCGATCATCGACAGCAGCAGCAGCCGGAATCTTCCCGAGCCGATCTTCACCACGACCCTCCTCGGTTCGGCTGGCGATATCTATTGGATGCGGTTCCTACGGAGTCTGTACCCCGAGAGGTTCGGAGATGGTCACGGTAACACCGTCGGGGGCCTCGACCTCGAAGGCTCGGGACGATCCGTCCGCCGCCGGACTGGTGGTGTGGCCGAGGGCTTCTACCTGATCGCGGCGGGCTTGCGCATCATCCACCACGAACACCAGACGGCATGGATGCCGGACCTGCCCGGGCCCGTCCGCGGGCACCAGCTCCAGCATGGAGTCAACGCCAACATCCAGCAAGACTCTCGAGCCGGCCTCCTCGTGCACTCCGGGTCCGTACGGTCCAGCTGCCTCGACGCGGGCAAAACCGAGCGTGCTCTGATAGAAGTCGACGCTCCGGTCCAGATCTCCGCAAGGGAGTACGACGCGGAGCTGTAGCACCCGGGCGAGCGGTGCTCCAGGCCCGCCGAGGACCGCCTTGGCCTGGCCGACCGTGAACCTTCCTTCGGTGACCTCCCGGCCCACGACCACTCCGGCGAGGCTACGACCGTCGACGTCGATCGAAGTCAGAGCGCGCAGGTCATCCAGGTTCCGCACGCCGACCGAGGCGACAACCGGCTCGTCGATGTACTCCAGAGCGGTCCGGAGGATGTCGAGATTGGGGCGTTCCGAGAGAACATCGCGGCGGGCGTCCGTCACGAAGAACCCACTCACCCCGCACGAGGCCATCTCGAGCATCACCTCTTCCATGAACCGGCCCGAGTCGGAGGTCCACCCCTCCGTGACCAGCTCCTCGTTGCCGAGGACATCGAGCGACACCATCATCCGGCCGGGAAAATCGCGGCACAGGTCCCAGACCATGGTGGGGGTCTCGATGGCGGCGGTGCCCATGGTCACCTTCCAGGCGCCCTGCTTGATGAGCCGGGCGGCTTCCCGCTCGGAACGGATCCCGCCCGCCACCACGATCGGCACATCGAGCGCGCCCAGCATACGATCGATCAGGGGACGATTCCGGTAGGAGCGGTAGGCGGCCGCGTCGAGATCGACCACCAGGAGGCAATCCACCCCCATGTCGGCCCAGCCCCTGGCCCGGTTGATCGGGTCGGCGTCGAGAGAGATCACATCGTCGAGGCTGCCTCTACCCAGCCGGACCGCCCGGCCTTCGAGGATGTTGACGCGGGCGTAGAGGTCCATGGCGGGGATTGTATCGGGTCCGATTGCCAATGACCCCCCATCTACGGAGACCCGGATGCCAGGGCGAGCGTCGGTCGATAACCTGCGGGCATGGACACGCGCCTCGACGGACTACGAGCCGTGGTGACCGCCGGAGCCGCCGGGCTCGGCCGGGCAATTGCCCGGGCGTTGGTCGGCGAGGGCGCAACCGTATTCGTGGGCGACGTCGACGAACGGGCGCTGGCCAACCTGCCGTCCGCAGTGAAGTGCTCCCGGGTGGACGTGACAGATCCGGATGCGGTGGCGGCCTGGCTCGATCCGATCGCCGCCTCCGGGGTCGGCCTGCTGGTCAACAACGCGGGGGTAGCAGGCCCCACCAAGCCTCTCGAGGAAATCACCCCGGGCGAGTGGCGCCGGTGCCTGGCGGTGGGTCTTGACGCCCAGTTCCATTGCGCCCGGCGTGTCATCCCTGCCATGAAGCGGCAGCAGTCGGGCGTCATAGTCAACATCTCGTCCACAGCCGGACTTTTCGGCATGCCGTACCGAGCACCGTACGTGGCCGCCAAGTTCGGCGTGATCGGTCTGACCAAGTCCCTCGCGATGGAGCTCGGACGCCACGGCATCCGGGTGAACGCCATCGCTCCCGGCGCCATCACCGGAAAACGCATGGATCGGGTGATCGCGGCCCACGCCGAGGCGGAGGGTCTGTCCAGGGAGGAGATACGTTCGCTATATGCCGAGGGCACCTCGATGGGCACCTTCGTCGATCCTGAAGAAATAGCCGACATGGTGGTCTTTCTAGCCTCAGCAAGAGGAAAGCGAATCAGCGGCCAGGTCATCTCGGTGGATGGCCACACCGAGACCTTGTACCCGCGGACCCTCCGGCCAGATCGTCAAAAAAACAGATCGTAAGCAGGTGGCAGGGCGGTACATGGCTTGTATGGTGAAGCCGACTTCCCCGGCCGCGTGCCCTCTCTTCCCCTCTTCCCCGTTGGTCCGGACCGTGCCACCACGACTCGGCACTGCCCGGATCACACTTCCCACCCACCGGCGCGAGTCATCGCGCGGGCACCGGCAAGAGGAAAAGAGGCAAGAGAAACGTGTTTCCGGCCCGGGATTATTTCGGTCTCGGGTCGGCCGAAGTACGGAAACCAGTTGAATAATTACAGACATGGCATTATACTGGTATGCCCGGTCTCGGGCCATGACTGACCCGATTCGCCATGATCGGGAGCCGGTCTACGAACCGGTAATCAAGCGTATCAGCGTGTGGCAAGCGAAGAGTGGGGGCTCCCAGCAGGTGCCCCGACTCTCATCGAAAGGAGGGCGATGATGGCGGGACGGGGAGAGGGGCTTCGGATGCAGCGTCTGTTCACGACCGAAGGCGGCGACCCGTACGATGGCATCGCCTGGACGCGCCGCGAGTCGCGGATCGTCAATCCGGACGGCTCGGTGGTCTTCGAGATGGATGACGCCGAGGTACCCACCACCTGGTCGCAGGTGGCCACCGACATCATCGTCTCGAAGTACTTCCGCAAAGCCGGCGTGCCCCAGCTGGACACCGATGGCCACCTGATGCTGGATGCCGAAGGCAATCCCGTGCTGGGGCCGGAGCGCTCCGCCAAGGATGTCTTCAACCGGCTCGCCGAGACTTGGCGGCATTGGGGTGAGGGCTACGGCTACTTCGACAGCGCCGCCGATGCGCAGACCTTCGAGGACGAGATCAAGCACATGCTCGCCAACCAGATGGCTGCTCCCAACAGCCCGCAGTGGTTCAACACCGGCTTGGCGCACAAGTACGGCATCACCGGCACCCGGCAGGGGTTCTGGTACGTGGATGAGGAGACCGGCGAGGTGCTCCCCTCCCCCGACGCCTATTCCAGACCGGCGCCCCATGCCTGCTTCATCCAGTCGGTGGCCGACGACCTGGTCAATGATGGCGGGATCATGGATCTGTGGGTCCGGGAAGCCCGCCTCTTCAAGATGGGATCCGGCACCGGCTCCAACTTCTCCAACCTCCGGGCCGAGGGGGAGCCGCTGGCGGGTGGCGGAAAGAGCTCGGGGCTCATGTCGTTCCTCAAGATCGGAGACCGGGCGGCGGGGGCGATCAAGTCCGGCGGTACCACCCGGCGGGCCGCCAAGATGGTCATCCTCGACACCGATCATCCCGACATCGAGGACTTCATCGCTTGGAAGCGCGACGAGGAGATCAAGGCCCGCCTCCTGATCGAGCACGGCGGGTTCCCGGCCGACTTCAACGGTGAGGCCTACATGACCGTGTCGGGCCAGAACTCCAACAACTCGGTGCGGGTTGACGACCGATTCATCCAGGCCGTCGCCGCGGATGGCGATTGGGAACTGATCAACCGGGTGGAGGGTGACGTCAACAAGACGGTACGGGCGAGAGATCTGTGGGAGCAGATAGCGGACGCTGCGTGGGCCTGTGCCGATCCGGGTATCCAGTACCACACCACCATCAACGAATGGCACACCTGCCCGGCAGATGGTGAGATCCGGGCATCCAATCCCTGTTCGGAATACATGTTCCTGGATGACACGGCTTGCAACCTGGCCAGTATCAACCTCGGCGCCTTCCTCGATGACGCAACCGGCCGTTTCGACACCAACGGCTACCTCCACGCGATCCGGCTATGGACGATCGTCCTGGAGATATCGGTGACGATGGCGCATTTCCCGTCCAAGGCCATCGCCCGGGGCTCCTACGACTTCCGCACCCTCGGCCTCGGTTATGCCAACCTCGGCAGTCTCCTGATGCGCTCCGGAATCCCCTACGACTCGGACGAGGGCCGGGCGATCGCCGGTGCGCTGACCGCCATCCTCACCGGCGAGGCCTACGCCACCTCAGCCGACATGGCCAAGGTGCGGGGCCCATTCCCCGGGTTCGAGAAGAACCGCGAACACATGTTGCGGGTAATGCGTAACCATCGTCGGGCTGCCTACGACGAGACGGACTTCGAGGGCGTCAACACCTCGATCAGCACCATCGACCCTGCACATTGCCCTGCCGACCTGCTGGACGCGGCCCGGCGGGCCTGGGACCGGGCCTTGGATCTGGGCAAGCGCCACGGCTACCGCAACGCGCAGTCAAGTGTGCTCGCTCCAACCGGATGCCTGGTAGGCGGATCCCTTATCCCAACCGAGCGAGGCCTGGTCCGGCTCCGGTCGCTCGGCGATCCCGAAGGGCCACGGTGGCAAGAACTCGGTGTCTCGGTCGGAACAGACGAGGGCCCCCGCACCGCGACTCGTTTCTACGTCAACGGGGTGGAACCCGTGGTGACTGTGGACACCGAGCGCGCATACCGCGTTCAGGGAACGCCCACCCACCCCATCAGGGTTGTCGACCCGAAGACCGGCGTTTGGCTATGGAGAGGCTTCGGAGGCCTAGAGGGCGGCGATCTCGTTCGCCTGCTGATGAACCAGCTTG
>JAGWAN010000067.1 GCA_021296345.1 Acidimicrobiia bacterium
CTATCCCGACCGCCGAATGCGGATCCACGATCCTCCCCGATGACCGGTAAACCTCCCGCATCGCCGCCATCGTGTCTTCGTCGTCGTACCATCTCGACACGAAGAGGTCATCCGTCCCGCCCATCACCGTCAGGGAGCCCTCCTCGCGCAGATGGATCATGGCCTCGACCAGCCTCTCCCCGTCCTTCCTGAACAGATCGAAGAGGAGACGCTCCAGGTTGGACGGGACCTGGATGTCCATCGAGGGGCTCAGGGTCGGGATGACGGTACCGAGATCCATCCGGCCGTTCCGGAAGAACCCGTCAAGCACGTTGTAGGCATTGCTCCCCACGATCAGGCGCCGCACCGGCAGGCCCATCCGGGTGGCGGCATAACCCGAATAGACATTGCCGAAGTTGCCACTCGGAACGGCGAACGAGACCGGCCCACCCAGCCGGGCCGCCGCCCAGTAGTAGTACGCGACCTGCGTGATGAGGCGGCCGAAGTTGATCGAGTTGGCCGTGGACAACGACAGGTCGTCACGCGTCCCGGGGTCGGCAAACACCGCCTTGACCAGGTCCTGGCAGTCATCGAAGGTCCCCTCCACGGCCACCGCGTGGACGTTGGGCGCGTCGATGGTGGTCATCTGCCGGCGCTGCACTTCGGTAGTCCGCCCCTCGGGGAACAGGATCACCACGTCCACCCGCTCCCGATCCCGAAACGCCTCCATGGCCGCCGAACCGGTGTCACCGGACGTGGCGCCGAGGATCATGGCGTTGCCACCGCGTGCGCCCAAGGCCACGTCGACCAGCCGGCCCAGGACCTGGAGAGCGAAGTCTTTGAAGGCAAGGGTGGGGCCCCAGAACAGCTCCATCAGGTACAGATCCGGACCGAGTTCCACCAGGGGCGCCACCTCAGGGTGGTCGAAGCGAGCGAACGCGTCGCCTACCAACCTTTCCAGTTGAGGGGAGGGAAGCAAGTCGGACGTGAACAGCTCCAGAACCGCACTGGCCACCGCCGTGAAACCCGAGCCGGCGTCCAGATCGGCGGGATCGAGCCGAGGCCATGCCTCAGGAACGTACAAGCCTCCGTCGGGCGCCAACCCGGCCAGGATGGCGGCCGGCAGGTCGACTGCCGGACCCCCTCGGGTCGAGACGAGCCGGACCGACACTCAGGGCTCGTCGTTGTAGACCCGCATGACCGAGTCCACCTCGGATACGACTTCGAGCCCGGCCAGCTCGGATGCCGCCAGGTGCAGGTCGCCCTCCGGCGACTCGTGCGTCACCAGCAGGAGAGTGGCTTCGTCGCCGCGCCCATCCTGCCACACCGACTTGATCGACACTTCGTGACGTCCGAACACAGCCGCTATCTGGGCCAGCACTCCAGGACGGTCCGCCACTGTAATCCGGAGTAGCCACTTGGTCGAGAAATCCGCCACATCCCGGAGGCGACCCGCCGCGAAGCGGATCCTGGATTTGACCTGCGTCCCGGCCAAGCGTTCCCGGGCCGACATGATCACATCGCCAAGGAGAGCTGTGGCGGTCGGTTCCCCCCCGGCCCCGGGACCGGTGAACAGCAACTCGCCGATCGAGGGGCCGGAGACGTACACCGCGTTGGTGGCCCCCCGGACGGAGGCGAGGGGATGGTCCAATGGCACGAGCGTGGGATGGACGCGAACCGCGATGCCTTCGTCGGAGTCCTCGGCAATCGCCAGAAGCTTGGGGATGTAGCCGAGCCGCCGGGCGAATACGAAGTCCTCTGTCCTGAGGTCCTCGATACCCTCCCTGGTGACCTGCGAGCCGTCCACCCAGGTCCCGAAGGCCAGGCTGGCCAGGATGGCGGCCTTGGAAGCCGCGTCGCCGCCGCCCACGTCGGCCGTGGGATCGGCCTCCGCGTATCCCAACTCCTGCGCCGCGGCCAGCACCTCCTCGTAGGCGATCCCTTCCTCCGCCATGCGGGTCAGGATGTAGTTGGTGGTGCCGTTCACGATTCCGAGCACCGAGGTGATCCGCTCCCCGGCCAGCGACTCGGAGAGGGGGCGGATGATCGGGATACCTCCTCCCACGGCAGCTTCGAACAGTAGGGAGACACCAGCGGCTTCGGCGGCGGCCAGCAGGGGGCGTCCTCGCGACGCCATCAGCTCCTTGTTGGCCGTCACTACGGCTTTACCGGACTCAAGAGCTCTCATCACCAGGTCCCCCGCCGGATCCAGACCCCCCATGACCTCGATCACGATCTGGACCGTCGGGTCGTCCACCACGTCGCGAGGGTGATCGGTCAGCAATCCGGGAGGAATCACGATCCCTCGATCCTTGGCGAGGTCGCGGACCGCGATCCCGCGTACCACGAGGTCAAGGCCCGTCTTGGCAGCGATCGCGTCCGACTCGTAGATGAGCCGGCGGATCAGGGCGCTCCCGACCGTGCCGGCGCCCAGGAATCCGACACCGATCTGCATGCTCATACTCTGCTCCCATCCATGGCTAAGGAGGGTACTGAAAAATGTCCTTTGGCCCGATATCCGGCAACGAAAACCCAGGTCGAGGTATAGCGGGCCGGCCAAGCCATACCCATCTTTTTCAGCACGCTCCTAGACGACCACCGGTTCGGCCTCGTTCAATGTTCTTTGACCCGCCAGGACCTCCTCTAGTGTCTCCCGACGCACCACCTCCCGCACTTCGCCGTCCTTGACGAACAGGACCGGGGGACGGGGCAGCACGTTATAGCGGGACGACATGGCGAAGGTGTAAGCACCCGCCGCGGGCATGGCGACCAGATCACCGGGGGCCATGGTCGCCGGTAGCAGGACCTCCTCGAGCATCACGTCGGTCTCGCACATCCGGCCGAACACCCGGAAGGGATGGTCCGCCGCCTGATCGAGCCGGCCATCGGCCAACAACTCGTACTGCGAGTCGTACAGGGCCGGTCTCGGGTTGTCGGTGAGACCGCCGTCCAAGGCCAGCAACTCGCCGCCGCCCGGCAATGGCTTGCGAACCCCGACCGTGTAGAGCAGCACCGCCGCGTTGGCCACCAGCGCCCGTCCCGGCTCCAACATCACCTCGACGGGTCCGATCCGCTCCACGATCTCGAGCGACCCAAGGGCTCGCCTCAGAGCGCCGGCGACCTCGGCCGGGCTGATCGTCGCATCGGAACGCAAGTACGGCGACGCCATTCCACCTCCCACGTCGAGAAGGATCGGGGTGGTGTCGAAGGCCGACCGGTTCCGCATCACCGCAGCCGCCAGCCGGCCCAGGATCCGTGCGTACAACTCCGGATCGGTTATGTGGCTCCCGGCATGGAGATGCAGCCCCCGCAGCCGGAGGCTTCCGGAGGCGGCCACTCTGGCTATGGCCTGGTCGGCCGCGCCAGGCGACAGTCCGAACTTGGAGTGATCACCCGTGGTGAGGACTTTCCGATTGGTGACCAGATCGACCGCCTCGTTGAGCCTGATCATCACGTCCACGGTACGATCCGCCGTCCGGGCCGCCCGGGCCAACTGGTCGATCTCGCCCAGACTGTCGATGACCGTGATACCCACCTCTCCCGAGGCAGCCAGGTCGATCTCGGCCTCGGACTTCAGATTGCCGTGAAGGAGGATGCGGGATGCCGGAACCCCACCCCGCCGGGCGATGGCCGTCTCTCCAACCGACACCACGTCCGCCCACCATCCCCGTGACGAGACCATCTCGGCCAGGGCCGGGCAAATGAAGGCCTTGGTGGCGTATACCGGCACACCGATCCCGCTGAAGGCGCTCGTGAATTCGTCCAGGCGCGCTTCGAGGTGGGCCATGTCGAACACGTACGCAGGCGTTCCGAAGTGTTCTGCGATCGCACGCAACCGGACACCACCGATCAAAGATCGGTCGTTCCGTGGGGTCCAGGTCAAGGGGAGCACATCGCGCAGCGCCATAGCGAACCTTTTGGGGGAATGGGCCGCACCAGACTAGCCCCGATCCTTCATGAATGAGGGTTCGCAAGGGTCAAGGAGCAGCGCTTCGGGTCTCCTGACCTGGGGTTATAACCATTTGACAGCCCCGCCTTCGGCCAGACGTGGCATTCACCGCCGGGCGAGGAGTGGCCGCAGCGCAATGATGAGGCCGAAGGAGCCTGATATACATCGGGTTGCTGGGAACAGGAATCATCAGGGCTCGTGACCGCCATGCAATGGCGGAGACGGCCGGCGCCCTCGGCAGGATTCGAACCTGCGCACCCGGCTCCGGAGGCCGGTGCTCTATCCCCTGAGCTACGAGGGCTTGCTCAAATGCGGGCCGCGAATCCTACCAGTGCCTCGGGATCGAGCGTGGGCGAAGGCCGAGCATGGTAGGCGCGGGAAATTGGAAGGCCGGGGCGCGGTTCTAGGGGGAGAGAACGCGGCGCCCCGGCCGGATGGCAGGTAATATCCTGCCGTTGGTGGGTCGATGGAGTATAGAACAGCCTCCGGCGGTTGTCCACAGAGGGGGCGGGCCGGCCTTAAGCCAAGCTGCTCCCGTTTCTTGTCCCGCACCCTCCAGGAGCATGCTGAAAAAGACGGAGATGGGTCGGCCCTCGATACCTTGACCTGGGGTTTCGTTTCTGGCCATGGCCCAATGGGACATTTTTCAGCACACTCCTAGACTCCGGGTCATGCGACCCATCTGGAGCGGCGCCGTATCGTTCGGCCTTGTCACCATTCCCGTTCGCCTGTATCCGGCTACGACCAGCCGGCGACCCAAGTTCCGCCAACTCCGCCAGCAGGACCACAGCCCGATCAGGTATCGCAAGGTTGCCGATGCCGACGGTCGCGAGGTCCCTCGCGAGGAAATCGTGCGCGGGTACGAGTTCGAGAAGGGCCGGTACGTAGTGTTGACCGATGAGGAGATCGCCGGAGCGGCCTACCAGGGCGGCCCCCGCATTGTCGATGTGGCAGCCTTCGTCGACGCGTTCCAGATCGATCCCGTGTACTACCGCACCTCCTATTACCTGGAGCCCGGGCCCACCGGAGAGAAGGCCTACAGCCTCCTCCGGACTGCCCTGGCCGAGACCGATCGGGTCGGGATCGCCACGGTGGCCATAAGATCCCGCCAGCACCTGGCATCGATCAGGCCGCGGGAGGATCTGCTCGTTCTGGAGACCATGCATTGGCCGGACGAGATCCGCGCCGCCGACTTCGGGAATCTCGAAACGGAGGTAGAACCTCTGGAGAGCGAGTTGGCCATGGCCAAGATGCTGATCGAGAACCTCGCCACGGATTTCGACCCCGAGCAATGGAAGGACACCACCCGCCAGAAGATCGAGGAACTGGTGGCCCAGAAGATCGAGGGCAAGGAGATCGTCGCCTCGGAGACCCCGGAACCGACCCGTGTGGTGGACCTGCTCGAAGCCCTGAAGGCCTCCGTCGAAGCGACCCGGGAGCAGACCGCTCACCGCAAGGCCGGTTAGTGGTCAGTGGTCAGTGGTCAGTGGTCAGTGGAAACTAACGTTACCCGGCAACTGGCAACCGGCCACTAGGAGGTTCGGGTGAGAGCACGTATCGGAATCGCGGACACCGGACGTGAGATCGAGGTAGAAGTCGGAAGCAGGGACGAGATCGTCAGGCGGCTCGAGGGCGCCTATGACGACGGAGTTTCCCTACTCTGGTTCCGGGACGCCAAGGGCCGCGACATAGGAGTCCCGCTTGAGCGCATCGCCTTCGTCGAGTTAGTGGAGTCTCCCGATAAGGCAGTGGGCTTCGGTCGGTAGCAACGGCCGCACTATGCGGCGTGTGCCGGGCACCGGGTCTGTTCGGGACGGCTGATATCCGCCTTCGGTTCAGCTAGCCGCCCGCCGCCGCTCGGCCATCCAGCGCTTACGGAGCCGGCGCCGCTCGTCCTCCGCGTAGCCTCCCCAGACGCCAGCCTCCTGGTTGGTCTGGAGCGCGTACTGCAAACACTCATCCGCCACCAAGCAGAGCGAACAGATGCCTTTGGCTTCCTGGATCTGCTCGATGGCCAACCCCGTCGTACCGATGGGGAAGAAAAGACTCGGCTCGGAATCCCGGCATGCCGCTATCTCACGCCAGTCCGGCTGGGTAATAGTCAACACGGTTTTACACCTTCTAGTCGCTAAGCGTCCGATCCCCGACTCCCCCTCAGTCTCCGGGCGGTGCTCCACGCGCTGGCACCGAACGCTCGAAGTTGGGGTTTCGACCCTCGCTTGTGAACTATTTCACAAGGACCGACCAAATTAAGAGCCGGCGAGCCGACTTGCTGTAGAGATTAACCGGGCCGTTTGCCGGCCCGCAAGTGATTTCCTTCACAAACTTTTGACGGTCTTGGAATTTTCCAGTCTTGATCAAGGGTATTGAAAGCGCCGGCATGGCGCGGTACGTATTAGGTCATGAGACCGATACGTACGCTCGTCCAGCTGGCCGCCCTGTTTTCCGGAGTGGCCGGTAGCGCCCTGCTGCTCCTCCACTTGAGGCAGTCATCATGGCTCCCCCCGCCGGACCGGATCCTCACAGCGGGCCCGGAGGAGGCGGTTTACGGCACGGTCTGGCTCCTCGCGGCCGCGATCACGGCATGGGTCGGCCTTACCACCGTCCTCTCGGTCCTCGCCTACGTAACCCGGATCCCGGCAGCGGTAATAGCCACCCGGTGGATGACGATCGCCCCCATCCGCCATCTCTCCCGACGCACCGCGGCGCTGGTGCTCGCGGTCGGCAGCTTGTCGATCTCGACTCCGGCGGGCGCAGCCCTCGCCCCTCCGGTTCCCTACGTCGTCACAGCCGAACACCCGGGTACCACCATCGACACAGCCGGCGGCGCGATCCTTCCGGCCCCGCCGATGGGCGCCACCGTCCCGATCCCCACGGTAGCCGCGAATCCCGACCATCACCTTGCCCCACGACCGCCACCGGATGCCCTAGGGGTGACGGTGCCGGTTCCGCACCTCGCCGACGGAGCGCTTGATGTCCTCTGGGACCGCGGAGATGCATCGGTGACCTACACCGTGCAACGGGGCGACCACCTGTGGTCGATCACCGCCGGTTACCTGGCCGCACACCTGGGTCGAACCGCAAGTGCTGAGGAGATCGCCCCGCTCTGGAATCAGGTGATCGAAATCAACCGGAACCTGATCGGGTCCGGGGATCCCAACCTCATCTTCCCCGGCGAGCGAATCGTCCTCCCCGACCTAGACGAGTAGTTCCAAGGGATGGGGCCACTGCTGGCTGGTTGGTGGGCAGTGGGCAGTGGGCAGTGGGCAGTG